>NZ_JBIARC010000139.1:0-11320 GCF_042889625.1 Streptomyces sp. NPDC002573
CTGCTCGGGGCCGACGACTTCCCGGCGGACCTGGCGGCAGAGTACGGCTACGTCAACCGCGTCCTTCCCGAGGGCGAGCTGGACAACTTCGTCGACGCCTTCGCCCGCCGCATCGCAGGGTTCGACAAGGTCGCCGTAGCCGGAACCAAGGCCCTCATCAACGCGAGCACCCCGATTCCGGACGAAGAGTTCGGATCCGCCCTGTCCGCCTACTTCCAAACGGTAGGACGGCCGGAGAACGAACACCGCGTACGGCGCCTCTTCGAACATGGCCTGCAGAAGCCGGACGGCATCGAACTCGACCTCGGCAAGCAGGTCGCAGAGAGCAACCGAAACTGACGCCGGCGACCAGGCGGAGGTGTTCGGCCCCGTCGCCTCCACCCCGACTGCTTGGCGCCTGCTGGCCGGCATCGACTCGGCTGCACTCGAACGCCTGCGCTCGGCCAGGGCAACCGCTCGGGAGGTCGCCTGGCTGCTGGCCGCCGAGACCAGGGCAGGTCGCGTTCGCCCGCGCGGGCGGACGCGACCTGCCCTGGTCTTGTCCTGGACCTCGACGCCACCCTGGTCACCTGCCACTCCGAGCACGAGCAGGCAGCGGCGACCTGCAAACGCGGCTTCGGCTACCACCCGCTGCTGTGCTTCCTGGACAACACCGGCGAATCCCTGGCCGCAGTCCTCAGGCCCGGCAACGCCGGTGCCAACACCGCCGCCGACCACATCACCGTCCTCGACCAGGCGCTCGCCCAGATCCCCGACGCCCACCGCCACGGCACACCCATCCTCATCCGCGCGGACAGTGCCGGAGGAGCGAAAGCATTCCTGAGCCACGTGCGGGCCCTGTGCTCGCGCGGGATCCTCACCTACTTCTCCGTCGGATACGCCGTCACCGAGCCGGTCCGCCAGGTGATCCGAGCCCTGCCAGAGCAGGTCTGGCATCCCGCACTCGAACAGGACGGCGCCCTGCGCGAGGGCGCGCAAGTCGCCGAGCTGACCGGCATGACGGACCTGGCCGGCTACCCGGGCGGGACACGGGTCATCGTGCGGCGAGAGCGTCCGCACCCCGGTGCCCAGCTGTCGCTGTTCGACCTGGACGAGGGCATGCGCCACCAGGTCTTCCTCACCGACGCCCCCTACAGTGAGGGCTCCTTGCAGCACCTGGAGGTCCGCCATCGCGCACACGCCTGCGTCGAGGACCGCATCCGCAGCGGCAAGACCACCGGCCTCGGCCGCTTCCCCTCCCGCCACTACCAAATCAACACCGCCTGGCTGGAGCTGGCCCTGACCGGCGCCGATCTGCTCGCCTGGACTCAAACACTTCTGCTGGAAGGCGAGTTGGCCACCGCCGAACCGGAGAAACTCCGCTACCGGCTTGCTGCACGCAGCCGTCCGCATCATCCGGGGCGGTCGCCGCCTCCACCTGCGCATCTCCGCAACCAGGCCCTGGCGAAACGAGCTGACCAGCGCATTCGTCCGCCTCACGGCCCTACCCCGGCCAGCCACCTGAACCGCGACACCGCCCCTGCCCACCCACAACCCGAGGAACCCCGGAGCACCCGACCCGCGCGTCGGGCCCCGGCCATGCCCGCCGACAATGAGCAACCGAACCCACCACTGCACACCCGCTCAGATCGGCTCAACCACCCCCTTCAGTTGACCCGCTCTTGGCACATCAACAACAACGACCGGATTGGCCCTAAGTTGCCGGTACTGAGGCTAGTGTCCACCAATTCGGAGCAAGATCACTCCTGCGGCGTTCGCCGTTTCAGTGCGGCGTCTCCGATCCCGCCTCCGCGGGCAGTTCGAACCACACGGTCTTGCCGCGTCCGCTGGGTGAATTCCCCCACCCGGAGGCAAGCGCCGAAACAATAAGCAGACCGCGCCCACCCTCGGCTTCATCTTCCGCACGAGGCACAGTCACTGGCCGCGCCGGATGCGGGTCGCTGTCACGTACCTCCACGCGGATATGATCCGGATACTGTCGGACGCAGACGCTCACGTCGCTGTCCCCATGGACCAATGCGTTGGTGACCACTTCCGAGGTGAGGAGCTCGGCTTCGTCCACGGCAGAGTCCAGGCTCCAGGTGCGCAGCCACTCCCGCAGTTCCTTCCTCGCGCGGTGGACTCCCTGCAAGTCACGCCGCTGGATCGCCAGCTGGCGGAACTGCCGCTGCACCTTCGACGCACGGCCCTCGAACCTCATCAGCAGCAGCGCCGTGTCATCGGCGGTGGAGCAGGGACCGACAGCTCCGATCAGCTGGTCGCCAAGGGTCTCCAGCTCTCCGTCCGAGGCTGTCAGGGCGCTTTCGAAGGCTTCCCTCAGCGGCCGCTCGTCACGACCGCTCAGTCCGTTGGTGTAGAGGGCGATGGTCGTGCCCGGTTCCAGTGTGAGGTCGGTTGCTTGGTAGTCGGGGTCGGGCTCGATCCCGAGAGCGGTGCCGGTACTGATGTCTTCGGCCTCATACCGGCCGTCGACGGTGCGAATCATGGGAGGCGGGTGCCCTGCGTCGGCGATTCGGGCTGCACCTGTATCCGAGTCGATCCAAAGGCAACAGCAGGTGGCGAACAGGCCTGTGTCCAAGTCGATCAGCAGGTGGTTGGTCCTCGCCAGAACGCTGGCCGGGTCGTGTCCCTCCGACGCGTAGGCGCGCACTGCGGTGCGCAGCTGGCCCATGACCACCGCGGCCGCCGTGCTGTGACCCTCGACGTCGCCGACCACGGCGGCCAGGCCGCCATCGGGCAGGCTGATCAGGTCGTACCAATCACCGCCGAGTTCGATACCCCCCGTGGTCGGAACATACCTGCTGGTGACCAGCACCCCGGCAGGCTGGGGCAGCATTCGTGGCAGCAGAGTCTCCTGCAGCTTCTGCGCGAGTGCGTGCTGGGCGTCGTGCAGTTGTGTGCGCTCGAACGCCTCACCCAGCAGCCCGGACAAGGCGGTCAGGACGGGCTCTCCGGCCCTAGCGTGCCTGTCGTCGGGATCGAATGCCAGGGAACATACGCCGACCGCGCGACCCTCCGCCAGCAGCGGGAGGACAACCCACGAGTAGCTGGCGACACCGGACCCGCCCGCCGGCACACGACCCTGTACCTGTTCCTCCCACGGCTCGTGGCGGAACTGGCGCGTCTGGGCGATGGCTTCCGTCTCCGGCGTGGACCTGCTCACCGGCAGGCCGTTCAGCGTTCCCAGGAATTCCCGGGAGCAACCGACGGCGCCGACCACGCGCAGTCGGTCCGCTTCGACCAGGGAGAGGGCCATCGCGCGAGCGGAAAAGGCGCCCATGACCCGCTTGAGTGCGAGATCGGCCGCGTCCTCGGTGCGTGTCACCGAGGCCGACTGGACCGCAAGCTTGTGCAGGTGGTACAGGAGCGGAGCTTCCGCGGGGACCGACCCGCCTGCCGGCGGCCCGGTCCCTTGGGCATCGACGTCGGGCGCGGCGGGGACGACCACAATGGGGACCTGGGGGGGCTCCATGCAGACACCGGCAGCGGCAAGGGAATCGAGAGTGAGCGAGAGTTCGGCGCCTGCCTTGGCCAGATAGTCCTTTTCCCCATGCGTAAGGGTGTGGAACGTTTCCGCCCACCTCACGGTGAGCGCACCGAAACGACGTTGCGTCGAGGAGAGGGGAACCGCGGCAGTCGTGAAGGGAAACGGCGTGAAGACCGCAAGATCCGGATGCTTTCCGAGGATATCCATCGAATGTCGTGTGGTGATATTGCCGGACCTGAAAGCCACGGTTGACGCATAAACATCGTCGTCGACCGAAAGGTTGTCCAGTGCACCCACGCCGAGCAGTGTCACCGCAACGACGACGGCGTCGAGCATCGAGCTTTTTGGCGCGTGCAGGTATATGGACACTGCGGAAGCACGTAGATCACGCAGACACCGGCAGGCGGCTGCGGTGAGTAGCTCGTCGCGTTCGGCCACGCCCAGCTCCGCATCAGTGAGCGAGGCGCCCATAGGCTCCCTGGTAGTCATGCGAGACTCTCTTCCGTCCCCTGTTCACCGAGCCTACCGCTATAGGCGCATGTCGACGCCTCGGGAGCACCGCCGACCGCCGAGCCTCCGGCGGCTCAAGGCATCGCTGCGGCGCGCCACTGGTATAGGTCACGGGGCTGATCCGGGACTGGACGGGCGCTGGCAGGGTGGTCGGCGGGGCGTCGCGCACTCCTCAGGACAGGCCGAGGGCATGCATGACCTTGATTTCGCCTTCGTCTCGTGCGGATTTCAGTTCCTCGATGGTCTCGCCGAAGTCGGCGTCTTGGGAGAGGAGTTTGGCGGTTGCCTCGTTGAGCGTCGGGGTGCCGAGATCGTGCCACAGGTCTTCCCAGACGGGCCCGAGGTGCTGCAGGAAGTGCGGCAGGCCACCGGGGCCTCCGCCGACGTGAAAGCTGCGGAAGGGGCCGGCAACAGCCCAGCGCAGGCCGATAGAGGAAGTGACGATTACGTCGAGTTCCTGCTCGGTCACCACGCCCTGCACGACGAGGTTGACCGCTTCGCGGAAGAGCGCGGCCTGGAGCCGGTTGGCGACGAATCCGGGCACTTCCTTGTGCAGCACCTGCGGCTTTTTTCCCAAGGCCTCGTAGAAGGCGACAGTGCGCTTTACGGTGTCCGGCTCGGTCTGCTCGCCGGGGACGACTTCGACCAGCGGGAGGAGGTGCGGTGGGTTGAAGGGATGGCCGATGACCAGCCGTCCGGGCTGTGCCATCGACTGGGCCATGGCGGTGGCCGGAATGCTGGAGCTGGAGCTGAGCAGCAAGGTGTCCGGGCGCGTTGCCTGCTCGATGCGGGCGAAGAGGTCCTGTTTGAAGTCGAGGCGCTCCGGGCCGTTCTCCTGGACGACGTCCGCGTCCGCGACTGCGCGGCCGAGGTCTGCTTCGAAACGCAGGTTGCGGTCGAGATCGGTGGTGGGCAGGCCGAGTGCTTGGAGTGCCGGGACTGCTTGATCCAGTTGCTCTCGCATCCGCTTCTCGACGTCGGGCAGGGGGTCGTTGACGGTGACGGTCAGGCCCTTGGCGAGGAATAGGGCGGTCCATGACGCACCGATGACCCCGGCGCCGATGACGGTGACGTGCTGGAAGGCGTCCAGAGTGCCGCCGGTGGTGGCGGGAGTGTCGTTCATCGTGGCTCCTGAAGTGCTGCCGGTCGGAGGGCCCTCACTGGGTGAGGTAGTCGTGGACGGGCTTGGGCGTGGGCAGAGTGAGGTTGGTCAGGACGTGGCTGGCTGAGACGATCTGGCGGACGGGCAGGTCGGCCAGGGGCGCCATGGCGTGCTCGAAGAGTTGCAGGCGGGCGGGGCCGCTCCAGGCGCCGAGGATCTCGATCTCGGTGATCTCGGCGCGGATCAGTTCGCAGATCCGTGGAGTGCCGTCGTATCCGGGCACGATCTTGAGCATGTACGTCGGTGCGGTGATCTCGGCGTGGGCCTCGGCATGGTCGAGGGAGTGGTGCTTGTAGCCCATGGTGGCGGTGGCCACACGCAGGGTGCCGTAGTCCAGAGTGCCGACGACGGTGTCGGAGTCGGTGTAGAGCCTGGGCGATCCGAGCTTCTTCGGGTAGGCGCTGGCCTCGCGGCCGACCGCTATGGCGGGGGCATTGTCGAGGTACATGCAGTGGATGTAGTCGGCCGGCTGCCCGTCGAGGGAGACCCGCAGGACCTGTCCGGACTCGGTGTAGTCGCCCAGCCCCGTGGTGTCGGGCATCCGGATCACCTCGAAGCGCACCAGCGGTTCCCCGACTTCCAGCGGCTCGGGGACCACGGAGCGCATGGCCTCCGGATCGGTCCGGTAGGTGATGTTCAGGTACTCCCGGCGGGCGAAGCGATACGGGCCTACCGGATAGGCGGATCCCATCAGCGGGGTGGTCAGCTGAGTCAGCACATCGGCACTGCGCATGACGGTTCACTACTTCCTGGTCGTTTAAGGATGGTGGAAGCGCTCCGGGCACCGAGGCTAAGCAGCCACCCACCGAGAAGAGAAATACGCCGTGAAGTGGATTTATACTGTGCCCGTATGGAAATCGATCTGAGGCATCTGCGGTACTTCGTAGCCTTCGCGGAGGAGGAGCACTTCTCTCGGGCCGCCGCAGCCTGCAGGGTCAGTCAGCCCACCCTCACCCGAGCCGTCCGCAACCTCGAGACGGTCCTCGGGGTCCGGCTGGTCGAACGAACCACCCGCAGCGTCGCCCTCACCCCCGCCGGACGGCGGCTGAGCGAGGACCTGCGTGACGTGCTGGAACGGCTGGATGGTGTTCTGCACGCCGCCAGCTCGGAGGGGACTTTCAAGATCGGTTTCACGTGGTTGCTGCCCGGCGACTGGTTCCCGGCCGCAGTGCACACCTTCGAGCGTCGGACCGGAGTGACTGTCGAGCTCGTACGCCGCGACGACCGCCTGGCAGGCGTCGACCGCGGCGCGGTGGACGCGGCCGTTGTCCACGGGACGGTCGCCCAGCCAGGCCTGCATGTCATCGAACTGCTCCGCGAGTCACGCGTCGTCGCGGTCTCCCGGCACGGCGCCTTGGCCCACAGGCGCCGGCTTCATTGGGACGAACTCGCCGACTCGCCCTTGGTGGTGAACGCACGCAGCGGGACCGTCGACCCCCGGCTATGGCCGGAAGATCACCGTCCGCACGTGGCCGCATCGTGCCAAACGTTCGACGAATGCCTGGAGTTGGTCGCCGCCGACCGAGGCATCGTCGTCCTGCCGGAGTCCGCGCGTCTGCACCCCCACCCCGGCCTGCGCTACGTCGCACTCGCCGACGCGCCGCCGGTCCCCCTCGTACTTGTCCGGCCCACCCGCGGCGCACACCCGCTCGCAGAGCAGTTGGGTGCTGTCGCGCAATCGGTTGCTCGGTGCAGCAGGCTCTGAGCCGTGGCCGCGATGGATGAGTCGGCGACCGTCCGATGCGACGCCAGGTGCTCCTCGTGACAACGGGGCGGCGGCCTCCCGCGAACTGGCGGTCTGCATCGGGCGTCCCCACCGAGCGGCAGGATGTACAGCGGATCGGTGGCAAACTGCTGGCCGTCCCACCGAAGACGTAGCAGTCAGCCTGTCGCAGCCCTGCCGAACGAGTGCGTGACCAGCGCCAGACCGGTCCGGCGGCAAATCCGGCGTCCGGGTCTAATCGTCTTTGACGATGCGCAGGACCTGCTTGACGGCTGGATCGGGCGTGTCCATTCGGTGGACGGCGACGACGGCGCTCTCCAGATCGCGGGAGGGGCCCTCGACGGGGCGGAACACCACGTGCTGGGTGTCCGTCATGCCCATCTGGCTGGGCAGCAGGCTCACGCACACCCCAGCTGAGGTGTAGCTCAGCACACACTGCAGGTCGTCGGCCTGGCCCCCGATCTTTGGTGTGAATCCGGCATGCAGACAAGCGGAGCGCACCTGCTCGGCGAA
This sequence comes from Streptomyces sp. NPDC002573, assembly GCF_042889625.1. NCBI lineage: Bacteria > Bacillati > Actinomycetota > Actinomycetes > Kitasatosporales > Streptomycetaceae > Streptomyces > Streptomyces sp. NPDC002573. The sequence continues at coordinate 7,396 of NZ_JBIARC010000139.1, forward strand.
GGCCGGCATCACCACGGGGTTCGGCAGCGCGAAGGCGTCGCCGGCGAGCTCGTACAGGGGCACGGACGCCTGTCCCGCCAGCCGATGGCCTTCGGGCAGCGCGACCACGAGGTATTCCCGGTGCAGCTCGTGCACCGCCAACTGCTCGAGCCCCTCCACCGGGGTGCGGATGATCGCCAGGTCCAGGCTGGCGGTCTTGACCATCTCGCAGAGCGTCGCCGAGTTGTTCTGGCGCAGGTGCAACTGCAGGCCGGGCAGCCGCTGCGCGACGCGACGCAGCAACTTTGGGAGAAAGCTGTAGCTCTGGCTGTTGACGACCCCGAGACGCAGCGTGCCTTCGACGCCCCCGGCGATGCGGCGGGCCCGGTCGATGGCGGCGGCCTGGGCGTCGAGGAGGCGCTGGGCGTCTTCGGCGAAAGCCGCCCCGGCGGCGGTGAGGCTCACTCCGTGAGCGTCGCGCTGGAGCAGGTCGACGCCGAGACCGCGTTCGAGCCGTTGGATGGCCTGGCTCAGCGGGGGCTGCGTCATGGACAGGGCCGCCGCTGCCCTGCCGAAATGTTGTTCACGGGTGAGCACCACGAACTGCTCGAGCATCCGTGTCGTGAATTCCATATGCAAAACAATATCACCAGGGTGAGCCAGTGGAATTGGACGCCATCTGTTTCGTAGGGCTCTACTGGAAACGTCGCGCGAAGCGGCTGAGGAAAACTCCCCCGGACCGCTCGCAATGTCGAGCGAAATCCCTTTGTGACGGAGGCACGAATGTCGGAGAAGCAGCACAACGGAAACGGTGGACCGCTGGCCGGGCTGCGGGTCGTCGAGCTGGGCACCGTCGTCATGGCGCCGTATGCCGCGCAGCAGCTCGGTGACCTCGGCGCGGACGTGATAAAGGTCGAGCACCCGGACGGGGACGTCTCCCGGAGGTGGACGCCGCAGCGGCACCCCGGCATGGGTGCGGCGAACCTGAACCTGAACCGCAACAAGCGCAGCGTTGTGCTGAACCTGAAGGAAAGTCGCGACAGGGCGGCGTTTCTTGCGCTGGCGGCGACAGCCGACGTGTTCATCACCAACGTCCGCCCGGACGCACTGCGTCGGCTCGGCGTGGACTACGAGCGGTTGTCCGTAGCGAACCCGCGCCTGGTCTTCGTCACCGCGCAGGGCTTCCGCGTCGATTCCAGCCAGGGCGACCGTGCGGCCTACGACGACACCGTGCAGGCGGCGACCGGACTGCTCGCGCTCAACCAGCAGGTGAGCGGCGAACCGCGGTTCGTACCGACGCTGCTGGTCGACAAGCTGTGCGGCCTCGTGATCGTGCAGGCGGTACTGGCCGCGCTGCGCGAACGGGACAACCTCAGCGGAATCGGCCAGCACGTCGAGGTGCCGATGGTCGACACGATGCTCTCGTTCAACCTCGTCGAGCACCTGTGGGCCGCCACACTGGAACCTCACGGCGAATTCGGCTACCGGCGGGCACTGAGCCCCCGGCGCGAGGCCACGCCCACCTCGGACGGGTGGATGGTCATCATGCCCTACACCGACCGCAACTGGCGTGACTTCGCCGCAGCAGTCGGACGGCCGGAATTGGCCGACGATCCGCGGTTCTCTTCACTCAAGGCCCGAACTGCGAACGCCGACGAGTTCTACGACCTGATCGCGTCTCTGACGCCGTTGCACACCACCAGTGAATGGCAGGAGCTGTGCGACGCCAAGAGCATCCCCGCGTCCCCCGTCCACACCCTCGCCGAGGCGACGTCAACCGAATACGCCAAGGAGGGCGGAATTCTCCAAGACGCTGTCCACCCGACCGAAGGCCCGTACCGCCTGATCGGCCATCCGGTGCGGTACTCCCGTACCCCGGCTGCCTTGTACCGGCACAGCCCGAACCTCGGCGAGAACACTCGGGAAGTGCTCGCCAAACTCGGGTTCGACCCTGCCGAACCCGAAGAAACCGCCGCGACCAAGGTCTGATACGACCGGCACGGATAAATCAGCAGAAATCGAAAGGAATATCGCAGAAATGACCACGCAGATGACCGGGGAATTCACTGCACCTGCCGTCGACTACCTCAGCCTGGACAGCCTGTTCTCGGTCGAGGAACTCGAATTGCGGGACCGCGTCCGGAAGTTCGTCGACGCCAGGATCAAGCCGAACATCAACGCCTGGTACGAGGCGGCCCACTTCCCCCGCGAGCTTCCCCGCGAGCTGGGGGAACAGGGACTGCTGGGCATGACCATCACCGGTTATGGATGTCCTGGGCTCAGCGCGGTCGAGAAGGGCATCGCGATGATGGAGCTCGAGGCCGGCGACTCGGGGTTGCGGACGTTTGTAAGCGTCCAGGACTCGCTCGCGATGAGCGCGATACACAAGTTCGGCTCGGAGGCGCAGAAGCAGCGATGGCTGCCGGGGATGGCGAAGGGCGAGCTGATCGGCTGCTTTGGCCTGACCGAGCCCACCGCGGGCAGCGACCCCTCGAGCATGATCACCCACGCGCGGCTCGAGGGCGACGAGTGGGTGCTGAACGGCGCCAAGCGCTGGATCGGTCTTGCCTCCATCGCCGACGTCGCGATCATCTGGGCAAAGACCGACGAGGGGATCCGTGGTTTCCTCGTGCCCACCTCGACCCCGGGCTTCACCGCCACCCCCATACAGTCGAAGCTGTCGATGCGCGCATCGATCCAGTGCGACATCACCCTCGACGATGTGCGCCTGGCACCGGACGCCGTCCTACCGGGCGTGACTGGCCTCAAGGGCCCGCTGTCCTGCCTTGACGAGGCCCGCTACGGCATTCTGTGGGGAGCGCTCGGCGCCGCCCGCGACTCTTACGAGGCGGCCCTTGCCTACACGCTGCAGCGCGAGCAGTTCGGCCGCCCGATCGCCGGATTCCAGCTGACCCAGGAAAAGCTCGTCGCGATGGTCCTCGAGATCCAGAAGGGCCTGTTGGTGGCACTGCACACCGGACGGATGAAGGACGCGGGCACGCTGCGTCCCGCACAGATCTCGTTCGGCAAGCTCAACAATGTGCGTGAGGCGATCGCGATCTGCCGGGAGGCACGTACGATGCTCGGCGGCAACGGCATCACGCTCGACTACTCGCCCCTGCGCCACGCCAGCAACCTCGAGGCCGTTCGCACCTACGAGGGCACCGACGAGGTGCACACCCTGATCATGGGCCGGGCCATCACGGACATCCCGGCATTCACCTAGCGCACCCGCGGCGCCGTGAACGGCGACGTTCACGGCGCCGGGCGGGGTGGGTAAGCCGGCTGGCCGTGGCCCTCGCGATATGCGACGAGACTCCACCGTCACAAACCCACCCGTCGGGAGCACGCACGCCCGCTACGATTGCCAAGCCGGTGTCCGACATCGTCGTACTCCAGGTGGGTTGTGCAACAAGTGACGGGCGGCGGAGCGCTCGCCGCAGGAGCTACTGCTATAGGCCCGCCAGGAGATGCGGCTCACCGAGCTGCCCCATCAGAAGCCCATACTGGGCGGCACTCTCCGTGTTCGCCTCGGTATCGGTGCGACACAAGGCGACGACTCGTCAAGATCATCCGTGCGGGGGTCCCGGTGCAGGTCGCTCGCGATCCGGCTGACGAGAACCTCACAAGTGAGGTGCGAAGTGGCGCTGTTACGTCGGCAGCGTGAAGTGCGCCGCCGACGCGCGCGCGAGAGCGGCGGCCCGCGCCGCCCGCGCATCTCTCCCGTCCTTCCAGGAGGAACACCCATGGCTCAACCCGGTCTGCTGCTGCGGCGGGACGGCGGGATGGCCACCGTCATCATCAGCAACCCCGCCGAGCGCAACGCCATGACGCTGGCGATGTGGCAGGAGCTGCCCATCCTGCTGCACCGGCTGGCGGCCGACCCCGCCGTGCGGGTGCTGGTGCTGACCGGCGACGGCGACACGTTCTGCTCGGGGGCGGACAT
>NZ_JBIARC010000140.1:0-3610 GCF_042889625.1 Streptomyces sp. NPDC002573
CGAACACGAACGGCAGCACACCGCCCGCTACCAGCAGGACTTCGTCGTCCCCGCGTGACCACCCCGCGGCAGCTCACTCAACGGGAAACGCACCCCCCGTGAGTTCAGGGGAACTGAAGGTTTCTCGTTGGGAACCCGAGGGTCTGGTGTCCTGATTCCTGGGTGCGGCCCCTTGGGTTGGTTGTGAACCCGCGGGGGGTGTGCGTGTCGTCCGGAATCGGTCTCACGCTTCGTCGCGGTGAGTGAGGTGGCCGTCGGCCAGCCGCCAGTAGTGCTGGTGGTCAATCAGTTGCCAGGTCTCGTCGGCGGCGATCGCCTGTGTGATCCATTCGTGGAGTTGGGGGAGGGCTCAGTGGCCGACCACCTCGCTCACGGACGCGCGGGTGGCGGCCTCGTCGGGTCTGTACGGTGACCGTCCGGTGCCCCGTCAGGCGGTGAGGTGGCACGTCGACTCTGCGTGAGCATGCGGTGGGACCGTATGCATCAAACCTTTGCAACCGTAGGCGCAGACGCCGGTTTGTGATTGGATGCGCGGGTTGCGGCTCGTGTGGCGCGGCCTCCCCGCGATCGTGGAGGCCGCCGTGGCGCGGGGGAGGGCGTAGGGGCCTTCGGGGATGGGGACTCAGGGGGGTTTCCTTGGTGCTGTCACAAGGCGATGCGGTGGTGGGTGCCACCGGACACGCACACAGACGCAGACGCATCCGGCGGCGCGGTGTGGTGCTCGCCCTGACCGCCGCGGTGGCCGCGGGCCTGGTGGGGCTGGGTGTGCGTCAAGCGCAGGCGGGTGAGACGACCGGCTCGGTGGACGTCCTGCGGACCGGTTGGGACGGGAGTGAACCGGGTCTCGGCCCGTCCGACGTGCGCTCCTCTTCCTTCGGGCAGCTGTGGAGGGCTCCCGCGCAGCTCGACGGGCAGATATACGCCCAGCCGATCGTCGTGGGCGGCACGGTGGTGGCGGTCACCGAGAACAACAGGGCCTACGGCCTTGATCGCGCCACAGGAGCCGTGCTGTGGCAGCGCAGCTTCGGGCCTGCATGGCCCGCGTCCACCCTCAACTGCGGCGACCTGGTGCCGGACGTCGGCAGCACCGCCACCCCGGTGTACGACCCCGCCGGCGGCGCGGTCTATCTGACGACCAAGGTCGACGACGGTCCCACCCACCTGAGCCCGCACTGGTACATGCACGCGCTCGACCCGGTCACGGGGGCGGAGAAGTCCGGCTTCCCCGTGACGATCCAGGGCACCCCGTCCAACGACCCCACCCAGTCCTTCCTGCCCGCGTACCAGATGCAGCGTCCGGGCCTGCTGCTGCTCGACGGGGTGGTGTACGCGGCGTTCGGCGGACACTGCGACGCCGAGCCCTATCGCGGCTACGTGGTCGGCGTCAGCACCACCAACCCCTCGGTGACCTCGATGTGGGCGACGGAGACCGGTGCCAGCAACAGCGGGGCCGGCATCTGGCAGTCCGGCGGGGGACTCGTCTCGGACGGTCCCGGCCGGATCTTCCTCACCACCGGCAACGGCGTCAGCCCGGCGCCCGGCCCTGGCAGCGCGCCGCCCGGCACGCTCGCGGAGTCCGTGGTCCGGCTGCAGGTGCAGGCCGAGGGGAGTCTGAAGGCCGCCGACTTCTTCAGCCCGTCCAACGCGCCGACCCTGGACTGGCAGGACAAGGACCTGGCCTCCGGCGGGCCGGTCGGTCTGCCGGACAGCTTCGGTACCGCCTCCCACCCGCATCTGATGGTGCAGCAGGGCAAGGACGGCCGGGTCTTCCTGCTGGACCGCGACGACCTCGGCGGCAGGTCGCAGGGCACCGGCGGGACCGACGAGGTGGTGGGAACCACCGGGCCGCTCAAGGGCCAGTGGGGCCACCCCGCGGTCTGGGGCGGTGACGGCGGTTATGTCTACTGCGTCGGCAACGGTGGCTCACTGGTGGCGCTGCACCGCGGCGTGACGGGCTCGGGCGACCCCGCGCTGACCGTCGCGGGATCCAGCCAGGACTCCTTCCCGTATACCAGCGGATCGCCCGTGGTGACCTCCGACGGAACGCGCTCGGGCAGCGCTGTGGTGTGGGTGGTCTGGTCGGGCGGGTCCAGCGGCGTCAACGCCCAGCTGCGCGCGTACGAGCCGGTTCCCGACGCGAACGGCGTCCTGCCGCTGGTCTGGTCCGCGCCGATCGGCACCGCGTCGAAGTTCGCCACCCCGGCCACTGACGGCGGGCAGGTTTTCGTCGGCACTCGGGAGGGGAAGGTCTACGCCTTCGGTAATCCGGTGGGCAGCCCGCTCAAGGGCGGCCCGGTCGAATTCGGGCTCGTGCCGGTGGGCGGCTCCGCGAGCACCGACGTTGTCCTGACGGAGAACCAGAGCCCGTCCCATTCCCTTGGCATCAAGGGCGTCACGGTCGACGGTCCGTTCACCGCGGACACATCGTCGCTGCCGCCGACGATCCCGGCGGGCGGGCAGCTGTCGATACCCCTCTCCTTCACACCCGCCGCGGTCCTGGGCGCGAGTGGAACGCTCACCGTGGCCACCGACGCCGGCAGTTTCGCACTGAGTCTGCACGGCGTCGGCACCAAGTCCGGTCTGGCTGCGTTCCCGGGCACGGTGTCCTTCGGCAACCAGCCGACGGGGACCACGGCCACCGCGAACGTCCAGTTGACGAACACGGGCACTGCCCCGGAGACCATCATCTCCCTCACCCCGCCCGAGGGACCGTTCACGGCCGCCGACCTGCCGAGCGCCGACCCGGCGAACTCGACGGTGATCCCGGCCCAGAGCTCGATCGTCCTGCAGGTCGGGTACGCGCCCACGGTCACCGGCCAGAACTCCTCGTCGATCACACTGAGCAGCACCAGCGGTGCGCTCACCATCCCGGTCAAGGGCGACGCGATCAGCGGCGAGGGCCACCTGGTGTTCAGTCCGACGAGCCTCTCGTTCGGCGCGGTGGTCCGCGGCACGTCGAGCACGCGGAGCTTCACCATCACCAACACGGGGAACATCCCGGTAACCGTCACCAAGGCGAAGGCTCCGGCAGGTGCGTTCAGCAGCGCCGACCAGCTTGCCGAGGGCCTGGTCATCGGTCCCGAGCAGAGTGTCCGCCAGACGGTCACCTTCGCCCCGACCGTGAGCGGCAGCCAGTCGGCCACGTACGAGGTCACCGGCGACGCCGGGCAGGGGGCACAACTGGAGTCGCTCACCGGCATCGGTGTGCCCCCGGCGTCGCAGCTGGGCACCGTGCTGGCACGGGACAACTCCGGCACCCTGTGGCTCTACCGCGGCACCGGTGTGCCCTCCGGGGCACTGGCCGCCCGGGCCGCCATCGGAACCGGCTGGAACACCTACAACATCCTCACCAGCGTCAGCGGTGAGATGGCGGACGGCACCGGAACCGTCGTCGGCCGCGACAGCAAGGGAACGCTGTGGTTCTACCAGAGCACCGGCAACCCGAAGGCACCCTTCGCACCCCGCAAACAGGTCGGCCCCGGCTGGAACATCTACAACTCCGTCGTCGGCGCCCGTGACGTGACCGGGGACGGCAAGGCGGACCTCGTCGCCCGCGACAGCAAGGGTGGCCTGTGGCTGTACCGGGGCACCGGCAACGCCTCGGCGCCCT
>NZ_JBIARC010000140.1:3709-11121 GCF_042889625.1 Streptomyces sp. NPDC002573
CGGGGACGGCAAGGCGGACCTCGTCGCCCGCGACAGCAAGGGTGGCCTGTGGCTGTACCGGGGCACCGGCAACGCCTCGGCGCCCTTCCTGGCCCGGGCCTCGATCGGGTACGGCTGGAACATCTACAACTCGCTCATCTGACCGAGAGCGAAGGCGCGGCCCCGCATGAGGGATCGCGCCTGTGATGGTGGCGACAGCTGGTTCCGTTCTTCGCGGGTAGCTCGTTGCGGTCTGCGGCCAGCGGGGGTGTGTTGGTCCCAGGCCGAGGAGGTCGAGGAGATGGAGCTGGACGCCGCGGCTGAGGACGATGGTGGGCGGGTCGGTGGCATGACCGACCCGAAGTCGTAGGCCGCGGAGGTGGTAGAGGATCACCCAGCCGGTGGGGCGGACATCTGGGTGCCGGAATACAGCCCGCGCATCTTCTGGTCGCCTGTCCCGCTCGAAAATACGATTCTGGGTCCGGCCTGCAGCTTCTCCCCGCAGGGCGGCGGCCTGCACAGCGCCTGGGACGATCTGTCGGTGCCACTGTCGATCCCCACCACGCTGGTCCACAACCTGATCAAGGTGCCCGCTGCCGTGCTGCGCAGCCGCGTGGCCAAGGATGCGGAAGTCTTGGCGCTACGGCACGAGAACGTGGTGCTGCGCCGCCAGATCGCCCAAGTCCGCTACGAGCCCGCCGACCGGATCTGGCTCGCCGTCCTTTTCCCGGCTGGTCCCGCAGGAACGCTGGCGCCACGTATTCGCTGTCACGCCGACCACGCTGCTGGCCTGGCACCGGCAACTCATTGCGCGGAAGTGGACGTTCTCCCAGCACCGCCGCCTCGGCAGGCCGTCCACCGCGCCCACCGTCAAGCAGCTCATCCTGCGCCTGGCCAAGGAGAGCAGTACGTGGGGCCGCCGCCGCATACAGGGCGAACTCGCGCGCCTGGGCTACTCGATCGCCCCGTCCACGGGAGGCGGCCGGAGCTCCCCACCAGTCCGGTTTCGGTATGACGATCACGCCGGAGGCGCAGACGGTGTGGATCGGGGACGAAGGAGGACCGTCGTGGCGGCTGCCGGTATGAGTGGGGAGAAGCGGACACACCCCGAGCCGGCGGCGTACCGTACGGATAGCACGGCCATAGCGCGGAAGGGGACACCCATGCGGTTGCAGTTCGATGAGAACGAGAAGCCCGCGATCCTGGAGCAGGCCGCAGAGGCCGAGGAGGCAGGCAAGCAGCTGCTGGCTGACTCCCTGCGCGGCATGGCCGAGAACGGCATCGACCTGAAGCGCGACTGGGAGACGCTGCGCGTGGAGCTGTACGCCACGCACGGCATCGACGTCACCGGTGACGGCGGGGATGCCCGTGTCGCCTAAGCACTCGCCGCGGCGAGCGCAGATTGCCTTCACCCCCGAATGCGAGCCCGTTCTGCGCAAGCTGAGCGTGGCCGAGCTGGTGCGCCTGGACCGCGCGCTGGTGGCCATCTCCCTGGACCCGTGGATCGGGCAGGAGAGGCCGTCACGTGCGGGGCACGTGCCGCTGCGGGAGTACGTCGAAGGCTCCGCCCGCGTCATCTACCACGTCACCGTCCTAGGATCGGTCGTCATCGTGGCCTATCTCGAGGCCTGACCGCCCCAACTGCGGCCCCATCTCCCGGCCTCGTCCGGGAGACGGGGCCCTTGTGTCCCTGGAAAGCAAGCCGAATGCCTCTGACGGAACGGGACGGGGCCGCCGTTGCACTGCTCACGTTGGCCGACGACGGTGAGTGCCACCGCTACGGCACCGCGGGATTCGATGCGTCTGAGTCCTTCCGCTACGAGGTCCTGCCGCCCCTGTCGAAGCCCGGCAGGTAGCGCGTTGTTCTGGTCCTAATGATCAACGGCGGCCTCACCTGCTCGGACGCCATCGGAACCAGTAGTCCAGACCCTCGACCCGGTAGCGGGCCCCGGCATCGAACCGCACCTCGCCCACCAGTCGCCTCGCGCCGTCCGGCACCTGCCGGTACTGGGCCAGCAGCAGGGCCAGTTCGTCGTAGCGGGCGTCGATCCCGCCCTGGCCCGGATGGGTCTGCGGCCCCACCGTCCCCGCCTCATGGCGCTCGTTCCATCTCGCGAAGATCGCCCACTGCTCGCGCTCCAGCTCCACCGCCGCGTCGCTCGCGGGCCAGACGCTGTACTCGTCGGCTTCGTCAGCGCGGTCGTAGTCGTAGCCCTGGAAGTAGTGGGGCTTGCCGTCGACATCGGCGAGGCCGGCGCGCGGTCCGTCGTACCACTCCAACTCGACGTACACACGCTCGAAGCCATCCGCGATCAGCTGCATTTCGCCCCAGGTCTCAGCCACACGCGCAGGCTACCGAGGGGCAACCCTCACATCCATGATCACGATCTACAGCTGGAGCATTGGGAGTGGTGATGGCCGGTTCCGCGAGGCGGTGGGGCTTCGCGGGGGAGGGGTGGCTGGCCTCTCCGTACCGGCCATCGTGCGGCGTCTGGCCCGCCGGGAGTTCGTCGATCCCTTCAGCCAGAGGTCGCGGTCTTACGGCATCCCGTCTGCGTGCGCGGTTCTGCGCGCTGTAGTCAGGATGTCGAGGCGCGGCGGGCGGACAGCTCCTCGAGGCGGGAGCGTTTCCAGCGTTGTTGACGGGGGCGGCCGGCGCTGCCGCGTCGGTATTCGTATCCGTCGGGCTGCTCGAGGTCGGGCAGGAGTCCGTGCCCGAGTGCGCTGATGAAGCTGTCGGCGTCCTTGTAGCCGAGGATCCGGGCCGCTTCTGCGGCGCCGACGAGGTCCTCGTCTTGGTCGGCGGTCGGCAGCACGCCGCGCTGCCGGGTGGCAGCGACGACGGTGGCCCGGCGCCACTTTTTGCGGGCCCGGCCGCGGCTGCCTTCCTCCTTCTCCAGGGCGTCCGGTTCGGGTAGTTCGGGGATGCGCCCCTGGTAGAGGGCGCTGGAGAAGGAGGCGGCGCTGCCGTAGCCGAGCAGGCTTGCCTCCTCGGCCGTGCCGAGCAGGTCGTCGGGGTCGCCGTCGGCCGACACCTCGGGCAGCGCAGCAGCTGGGGCGGACGTCCGCCGGCCCTTGCCGGGCCGGTCGATGACCCAGTCCTCCGGAAGAAGGCAGACACCGAAACGTGCGGCGCGCTCTCCCAGCTCCGTGTAGGCCATGGCCGTCGGCGCGGCTTCCCAGGTGGCGAACACGAGAGCGGAGACCGCGTCACTGCGGGTCATCCCTTGCTCCCACGGCGCGTCGGCAGCAGCGCACCGCTCGGAGAGCTGTGGGTCGGACAGTCTCCCGGTCTCGTGGTCGATGCCGGACTGGACGTCGGCGACGCCCTCGCACCAGGCACGGTGGCCGCTGGACAGCAAGTTGTGCAGCGTGTCCGGGTCGCTCACGCTCTCGGCCCGGGCGGCGAGATCGAGCAGCAAGGCGGTGGGGTTCATCTCCATGGTCATCTCCTCCATCCACTGTAGGGGGCGTCCGCTGTGCACGGTGCAGCCGTCGCACAGCGCGCGGCCGCCGCGGCGAGCCAGTTCGGGTTCCTTGCGGGGCTGCTTCTTCAGCGTCGCCCGCACAGGTCGGCCAGCCGCGGTCGCCGGCCGGCGGAGAGCAGCAGGCCGCGGCGGGAGGCGAACCCGCACATTGCACGGGAGCAGTTTTTCCGGACTGTGGCCGAGCGGTCCTCTGATCGCGCATCCTGGGTTCAGCGTCGCGGCTGTGACCGGTCTGTTACCAGGAGTGACGCCTGTGCGGCGGTCCGCTGTACATGAGGGTGGGGCCGCCCGCCCGCGGACGGATGAACGGGTTTCAAGTGGTGGGACAGTCGCTGCGCGTGTACCTATCGTGGAAGTTCGGTGCCGTGTGTGGCCGGGTTCTGTGCGGGCGCCCATGATGACCAAGTGTCAGGTGCCGAGCGGGGGTTGGGCAGGATGAATCATGTTGTGGGGGGACCGGTATGACGACGACCGCGTCATCGGGCGGGACACCTGAGCCTGAGGCGAGCGATGACGGCGGTCCCCCGGCACAGCCGGGCGGCCCGAGCGGGAATTCGGGCGACAGCCCGCCGTCGCCTCCCGCCCAACCGCCTCAGCAACCCCAGGCACCCGCCGCTGCGGGTGGCGCCGCGGACGAGAGCTTCCAGGCGATCACCTCCGAGCTGTTCGGAGTCGATCCCGGGGCCTCCCGCCGCAAGAAGACGCGGTGGGCGGTGCTGTTATCGGTGCGTGGCGTCTTGACCTTCCTGTGCGGGACGCTGGCCGCGACAGCGATCGGGTACTTGCTGATCGGGTTCGACGTCCACAAGCAGAACGACAAGCAAAAGGAGTACGACGCCTCCCAGGCGCCCTTCACGGTGTCCGTGCAGCCCGAGAAGGGCGACCCCCGTCAGGAATGGGCCATGGTTCTGGACCGGGAACTGACCGCCGGCGAGACCCGGAAACTGACGTCCAGCACGGACAGTTCCACCGCGTTCTCGTACTTGCAGGCACTGGGCGGTCATCTGCTCGAGTACCCGTCCGTGCTGGAGCACGCCCCGAAGCAGCACATGCAGCAGATGCCGACCGGCCGCACGGAACTTTCGGACACGTTCAAGATGAGTGTGCTGAGCACCCGGGCCTCCGCCGTGGTCATCGACGACTGGAAAGTCACCGACGTCGCGTGCCGGAAGAGCACCGTCCAGACGGTCGTCGCCCATCCACCGCAAGGTGGAGCTGTCTACCAGGGAATCCAGCTCCACGTTCCGCCCCTGTCCGACGAGCCGGTGCTGACCGACGACACCGAGGGACAGGGCGAGCCCTACTTCGACACCCACTACATCGAGGTCGGAGGCGGCCAGCCTTCGGGTGGCCTCAGGGTGGAGGCGATCGCGCCGCGGGGACAGTCGTGCGAGTGGGGGATCAGGGTCCACTACGTCGACGCCTACCAGAAGGGGCAGTGGATCCAGCTGAAGGACCGGCAGGGGAAGCCGCTGCGCGTCCGTACGGAGTCCGTCCCGCTGAACCCACGGCAGAAGTGGTTCTTCGGATCCGTTCCCTGGACGCCGTGCCACCTGAAGCCCAAGGATCCGACATGCGACCTGCTGTAGTGGGCAAGGCCGTGGCCCTCGTCGTCCTGGCCGTCCTGTGCGTCCAGGCGTGCAGCCCGCAACCGGGCAAGGAGAAGCCCGACTCCAAGCCTTCCGCATCCTCGGGGCCCTACCTGGGCAACCGCGGCTACACCCTTCCGGACAGCCCGTTCACCCGCAGGGGCACGGTTGTCACCGCCACGTGCAACATGGGCGCACGATGGGCCAGTGTCTCGGTGCGGGCCTGGGATCCGGAGACGTGGCAACAGCGCGCGGAGAGGGAGTTCCCCATCCCGAGCGACGCCGCGTTCAGCAACGTTCCGGGCGACAAGGCGGTCGACAGCCCCCTGGTGGAACTCTGCGCAGTGGACGCGTACAACCCTTCCCCCTATGGCGTGTCCACCTCGGAGTACATGGCTCCCCGGATCCGCGCCCTCTTCGACCTGGGGTTCACGCGCATGGCGGTGGTTCTCCGGGATCCCCGGAGCAAGAAGACCTCCCACGTCGGCTATGTGGTGAGCGGCGCCGACCTGGAAGACGTCGTGCGCCTGGGGGGTGCGGCGGGTGACGACGAGCAGAACGCGGTGATGTCACCGGACGGGCGCGGCGTGTGGTTCACGTACACGGCCTCCGACGGCAGGCAGAGGATCGGTTCCCGGTCCGCCGACGGCGACCACCACCTGGCGGACGAGGGCCCCGCCACCGGACACGGCCTGCCCCTCACCGTCTCGGGCAAGCCGGCGCGCGCCGTCCAGGCGAACATGGTGCACCTGGCACCGAACGGCCGCCGGCTCACGGCGACCGCACCCAAGGTCTTCGGAACCGTCTTCGACACCTGGAACTCCTCGGGGCCGCTCACCAGGACGTCAGCGCGCGGTGCCGCGCTGCTCAGCGGATGCGTGGGTGTTGTCGGCTGGGTCGGTGACGACCGGGTGCTGTGCCGAACCTCGTCCGGTTCGTTCCGGAGCATGGACGCCCGTACCGGCCGCGCCGTAGGCGCCCCGATCAGCGTGGTTGGTCCGCAGGACGGAATGGTCGCGGAGGGGATGCTGGTGTCGGCGGACGGCAAGAGGTTCATCGTCTCCGTCCACCCGCCCAACGCCCGGCAGAACGATGGCGATTACGTGTACGAGGACCCCGACTTCAGGGTGGTGCCGACCACACCGGGAGGGTCGACGACCCACATCAGCAATGCTTTTCTGGACAGGCGTACTGCATTCCTGAGCTGGTTGTAGAGGTGAGTGCGGCTTCGGGGCCGTTGCGGTGCTTGTACCGTGGCCGGCGCTTCGGGTCCGGGGCGTTGGTGAGTACGGGCGGGTGCCGTACGGGGGAGCCGGGGGGCGGTTGTACGCGGTACGGGGGACTTGGTCGCAAGCGGCGGGACGGGTACGTGGCGCGTCCCTACAGTGAGCCGCACGTGACGGTGGGTGTGGTGCTTGCGGCGGGAAGCGGTGCGGGCGCCTCTGTGCGGGGGGGAGGTGAGGGGCACCAGTGACTGCTCACGGTGATGACAGCGAGACGGGCATCCTTCGGTGCTTCGGGCAGCAGTTGCGGTTGCTGAGAACCAGCCGGGGGCTGACGCGGGCGGAGCCGGGCGCGAAGCTCGGTTACGGCGAGGACATGGTCGCGTCGGTGGAGCTGGGGCGGCGCATCCCGAGACCGCCGCGCATGTCCGCCGCGGCGGCGGGTACGCCCCCCTCTCATACGGGGGCGTTGCGCAAGCGGCCGAGGGGTGAGGGGTGTCGGAAGTGATTCGAAAGCTGCAGGCGGTCGCGTTGGACTGCGCCGATCCGGTACGGCTCGCGGAGTTCTACGCGGATCTGCTCGGCGGCCAGGTGGTCGCGGACCCGGAGGATCGCGACTGGGTCGAGGTGCACGGGTTCGAGGGGACGCCGCTGGCCTGCCAGCGGGTGGACGGCTACCGGCCGCCCGAGTGGCCCGGCCAGCAGCGCCCGCAGCAGCTCCACCTGGACTTCGACGTGGACGACCTCGACGGGGAGGAGAAGCGGGCGCTCGCCCTCGGTGCGACCGTGCTGGAGCGGACGGACCAGCTCCGCCCAGAAGCCAATTGGCGGGTTTACGCCGACCCGGCCGGCCATCCGTTCTGCCTCTGCCTCCACTGAGCCCATCGGGCACATCACTGTCACTGAGGTAGTGTCAGGAGCGAGCGTCCGGCGGGAACTTCGACGCTACGGATGACGGTGTCCAGGTCGTCGGTGGTGCTGAGGCCGGGAAGCGCCAGCACCCCCTTGGCACACCCACCGCTGTCCGCGAAGGGCGCCTCTACCTCTGATCTTGGCCAGTGCTCCGTCCTTCAGGGCGGGGGTGAAGGCCATCCTTGGGTCGGAGGCGCGGAGCGCCGGAGTGCTCTGCGCCT
>NZ_JBIARC010000141.1:0-10986 GCF_042889625.1 Streptomyces sp. NPDC002573
CTTCAGCAGGTCATCGGTCGTCGCATAGAGTGCTGTCGCGAGGGTGTCCAAGTTGTGCGTCACAACATGATCTTGGACGCCCTCGTTTTCGTCTCCTCAGGCACCCCTTGGAATAGAACATCTAGGGAATTCCGGGAGTAACGGGCTCCGCGGTACCGCGCCGCGCCACGAACACGAACTCCCTGCCCGGCCGGTCGGGTGCGTCGCGTACCTCCTCGACGACGAAGCCGTGTTCATGCAAGTCCCGCTCGATCTCCGTACGTTCACGGAAGCGAAGTGTCGATTTCGAGGTCAGTACCTCCCCGTCCGCAGCGAACACGTGCGTACGCCGGAAGCTCACCAGCGGCAGGCTCACGTCCGTCAGCTCGGCCCAGGTCTCGACGCGGCCGACGCCCGGGATGTCCGTCATGCGGTACGTGGTCTCGCGCGTCCACTCCGCCCACTCCTCCCACACGCGCTGCGCCGGATCGCGCGTCTCGAAGACAAACCGCCCGCCGGGCCGTAGCGCCTCGTACGCGCCACGCAGCGTCGTACGCCACGCTTGTGGATCGGCGATCGCCTGGGCGACGTTCCCGGTCATCGTCACCAGGTCGATCTGCATGGGCGGCAGGTCCCCCGCGTCGCCGTCGAGCCAGCGCACCCGCCCCGCGCCCGGCTTGCCACGCGCGACGTCGACGGACGCCCGCGCGGGATCGATCCCGGTGACCGTAATCCCGCGTTCGGCGAGCAGCAGCGCGAACACGCCTGTGCCGCACCCGATGTCCAGCACGGACCGCGCCCCGAACTCCTCCGCCATCGCGAGATACGCGTCGAGATCGCTGCGGTCCGGATCGAGTGGGTCGTAGACGGCGGCGAGGCGCGGATGCCCGAAAATTGCGTCAACCATGGAGGCGAACGTATGTGGCCCCGGGCCCGAGCGGCCATTGCTTTTCGGGTTACGGCACCAAGCGGGCGCGGCGAAGTCCGCCGCTGATCCCGGCGCGCCCCTATCGAGCACGGCCGTACCGAAGCGAACCTCGGCCAGGCCGCTTAGGAGTTGTCCTCAAGGGTCACGCCCCCATCAGGAGCGAGGCGAGGGTGACGGCCGCTTGGTGGGATCATTACACGGAGCCTGAGCCGGTTCGGCCGCCCGCGAGCTCACGGCGGCCGATGCGGCCGGGCATTCCTTCACATGGCTGATCCGGGGAAATCCGCTTGAGCGGGCGCCGGGTGAGCGTGGCAGGCTTGCGCAGTGATCGTTGACTTGGCTCCTCGCTTTCTGAACTGGGACGAAGTCGACCCAGCCCGTCATCCTTTCGACGGTGCCTCGGCAGAGCAGGTGGTGCACTCGCTCGGGCCGGCACGGCGGGTGCCTCGCCGCCCCGACGTCTCCTTCGCCGACCCAGCGATGAATGCCTGGAGCTGGGACAAGGGCGAACCCTGGGCCGACGCCATGTCGCACGCACTCGCCGAGCACTACGGCCGCTGGACCGTAGGCTGGCGCTGGGCGCACGACGAGGGGGACTTCGACGGGGGACCAGTCGGGAACTGGTGCTGCCCACGGGACTCGATCACCACCCCGGAGGAGACGCTTGCCCGCGTCGTTGCGGCGCTGTGGCGAGTGGCGCGAGTGGCTGGAGAGTCTCGCCAGGTGGTTCGAGGCGTACCCGCTCGACCTGGCAGACGTCGATGACCAGCGAATCCTGTGGGAGCGCGCAGCCCGAAACCTGATCCTGCAGGTAACCGACCGCACCGGCTGCGGCAGCGGCTGGCACGGACACTGCCGTCAAGTGCTCACCTGGTTCCTCAGCCGCTGGGGCGTCGCGCCCGACCTCGCACAGCAATGGGTCGACCAGGCGATCGGCGGGCGTTTCGAGAGCTGGACCGGCCCCGACCCCGTGCTGGTCGACGACGTCGCGGAGCGGCTCGCACAGTCGCTGCGGCCGGACGACAATGCACGATCCGCCGGGCCGACACCGGACCACCTGCGTCGCTGGCTCGCGGTGCGCGAGAGCGTGCCATGGCAGCAGGCCCCGGACGGTGGCGGGGACGAACCCGTGACTCCGTTGCACGACGGCGTGGCGGCGGACATCCGCGCTTCGACGCAGCTGTGGATCCCAGACGCGCACAGGGCCTGCTCGCGGCCCTGGAGTTGCTGCGGGCCGACGCGGCGCGCGGCGCCTTCCTCGACTTCGAGCTGCTCCAAGGGTGGCAGCAACACGTCCTGGGCACACCGCAGCCGCCGCCGTTCCGCGACCTGCCGGCCTTCGCCAGGGGAGGCCGCGAACGCTACGGCATCAGCCCGGACACCCGGGCCCGCCTCGATGCCTGCCTGGGCGAGAGCGCGCAGGACGTCGGGCGGCCCCTTCCCCTCACCGCCCGGGCCGCACGTGCCTATCTCGACGTCTGCTTCTTCCATCCCTTTGACGACGGCAACGCTCGGTCCGCCTTTCTCGCCCTGGTCTTCGTTCTCGCCCGTGCAGGCGTCGCGCTCTACGGCGTCAACCTGCTGCGCCGCGTCACCTTCCAGGCCGATGAGCCCCAGGACACGCTGAGCCTCGCTCGGTACATCGACATCCACCTCACGGAGACCCGGCGCACCGCGGCCTCCCCCGGCTCCGCACCGAGCTGAGCAGGCGGTTGGCGAGCGCCGCCGCAGCGGGCGCTCAGTTACGGTGCCCTGCTCTGGGGGCCCTGATCCGGGAGACGCGGACATCCGCAGAGGATGCCCGGTGCCCCCAGCCGCCGTTGCCGTAGTACCCCGGTACTACCCACCCCCCACTGTTCAGTCCCCGGTACTACCGGATCCGGCAGATCGCGGACTTAGCGTGACGGAGGAGGCGTCAGGCGTTTCGGGCGCCGGAGTCCGAAAGAGAGAATGCGAATGATCGAGGCACAGCAGCTCACCAAGAGGTACGGGGAGAAGACAGCCGTCGACGGGCTGGACTTCACCGTGAAGCCGGGCACGGTGACCGGCTTCCTGGGGCCCAATGGTGCGGGGAAGTCCACGACGATGCGCATGATCGTCGGGCTGGACGCGCCGACGAGCGGCTCCGTCACGGTGAACGGACAGCGCTATGCCCGACACCAGGCGCCGCTGCAGGAGGTGGGGGCGCTGCTGGAGGCGAAGTCGATCCACCCGGGCCGTTCTGCCTACAACCACCTCCGGGCGCTCGCGCTGACCCATGGCATTCCGCGCCGCCGGGTCGACGAAGTCGTCGAACTGGCCGGTCTCGGCAGCGTCGCGAAGAAGCGGGCCGGTGCCTTTTCTCTCGGCATGGGCCAGCGGCTCGGCATCGCGGCGGCCCTGCTCGGCGATCCGCAGACCGTGATGCTGGACGAGCCTGTCAACGGACTGGACCCCGAGGGCGTCCTCTGGATTCGGAACCTGCTCACCTCCCTGGCAGCCGAGGGCCGCACGGTGTTCGTCTCCTCGCATCTGATGAGCGAGGTGTCACTGGTCGCGGATCACCTGATCATCGTCGGGCGGGGCCGACTGCTGGCCGACACGACCGTGCAGGACCTGGTCCGTGAGGCGGGCGGAGACACCGTGAAGGTCGCGACGGACGACCCCGCGCGGATGCGGGACGTGCTGGTGGGGCCGGGCGTGGAGATCACCGGCCGCATCGGCTCCGAGGAACTGCAGGTGACCGGGATGTCGGCCCGCGAGATCGGGCTGAAGGCGGCCGAGCACGGAATCCCCTTGTTCGAGCTGACCACGAAGGCGGTGTCGCTGGAGGAGGCATTCATGGAACTGACCAGGGACGCCGTGGAATACCACGGCTCCACGACCGGCACCAAGACCTCCGGGAGCGCGGCATGAGCACCCTCACGGCAACTCCCGAGACCCCTGAGACCGACCAGGCCGCGCCGCCCCGGCCCGCCTACCGGGTGACCGGACGGCGCGTGCTGTCCTCGGAGTGGGCCAAGCTCTGGTCCCTGCGCTCCACCTGGATCACCCTCGGCCTGGGCCTGCTGTTCCTCGTGGCCTTCGGCGTCATCGCCGCGAGCCACTACAAGTCCAATCTCGACTCCGGCCGACACATGGACCGCGACTTCGCCACCGCGACGGCTGTGAGCCTGTCCCTCTTCGGCACGAACTTCGCGCAGTTGGCCCTCGGTGTGCTCGGCGTACTGGTGACGGCGGGCGAGTACTCCACCGGCATGATCCGTTCGACCCTGGCCGCGGTGCCGCGCCGGCTGCCCGTGCTGTGGTCCAAGGCGGCGGTGTACGGGCTGGTCGCGCTCGTGGTCGCGACCGTCGGCGCGTTCGTCGCCTTCCTCGTAGGCAGCCAGATCGTCTCCGGCACGCCCGCCGCCGTGGGCCTCGGCCACGCCGGCGTCGTCCGCAGTCTCCTGGGCGCCGGGCTCTACCTGGGCCTGGTCGGCGTGATCGGCACCGCTCTGGGCGCGCTGCTGCGGTCCGTGGCCGGCGGCATCTCGGTCCTGGTCGCCGCTCTCATGCTCGTCCCCGGCCTGGTCTCCCTCCTGCCCAGCTCGTGGCAGGGCAACATCGACCCCTACCTGCCGAGCCACGCGGGTGAGTCGATCTTCGCCCTGACCCACGACTCGACCACGCTGTCGCCGGGTGGCGGACTCCTGGTCTTCCTCGGCTGGACGGCCCTGGCGCTGGCCGGAGCGGCGTACCGGCTGCTGCGCAGCGACGTCTGAGCAGCAGCCACCCGCATCATGGGTTGGTGACCTCCGTGACCACCGAAGATCTCAGCGGGATGGGGCCGCTGGTCGCCCGGCTCGGCCGGGCCGGCCAGCGGCTCAAGCATGCCGACCGGGCGCGCCCCTGGGTGCTGGACACCGCGGTAGTGTTCATGGTCTTCCTGCTGTTCGGCCTGCCGGACCTGCTGCACGCCGTCGGCGTGATCGGAGGGGACGGCGACGGCCCGCGCCGCTTCCGCATGGCGTTCACCCGGTTGCCCGTGGCGGGCATGCTGGCCCTGCAGGCCGGGCTGGTGCTGCCGCTGCTGTGGCGACGCCGGGCACCCGCCGCCGCCTTCGGCGCCGTCACGGCCGTGTTCGTCCTCCAGTGGGCGCTCGGCGCCGCACTTCGTGCGGACGTCGCCCTCTTCGTCGCCCTGTACAGCCTGACCCTGCACGGGCGGCTGCGGCAGCTGCCGTGGGCTTGTGCGGTCACGATGGGCGCACTGGGCCTGGTCGCGGCGCGGGTGTCGACGGCGGTGTCGGTCTGGGACGCATTGTTCTTCCTGCTCAGCACGGCGACAGCGGCTCTTGCGCTCGGCCTGATGATTCGGATCCGGCGGGCTCAGCTGGCCGGGCTGCGGGACCGTGCGGCCCGGCTGGAGATCGAACGCGATCAGCGTGGCAGGCTCGCCGTCGCGGCCGAGCGGACGCGGGTGGCCCGGGAGATGCACGACATCGTCGGCCACAACCTGTCCGTCATAATCACCCTCGCCGACGCGGGAGCCTATGCCGCCGACGTCGCTCCGGAACGAGGCCAGGAGGCCCTGCACCTCATCGGAGACACCGGCCGCCAAGCCTTGGGCGAACTGCGCCGGGTGCTCGGCGTACTGCGCGAGGCGGACGGTCCGCCGGCCGAACCCGAGCTGAGCCCGCAGCCTGGTCTCACGGACATCGACGCGCTGTGCGAGGGAGTGCGCGCCGCCGGCCTGGAGGTCGTCTACCGTACGGCCGGAGACATCGACGCCCTCGACAGCGGGGTGCAGCTGACAGTCTACCGCATCGTGCAAGAGGCCCTGACGAACACCCTGAAACACGCTGGCGCCGGCGCGCGTGCGAACCTGGCGATCGTCGCGGAGGAGACGCGGCTGACCATGACCGTCCAGGACTCCGGCCCGCCCACCCCGGGAGCCGGTCCCCGCACGGCGAACGAGGAAGGACACGGCCTGGTGGGCATGCGAGAACGAGCGGCGCTCTACGGCGGGCACGTCAGCGCGGGACCCGCAGGCACCGGCTGGACGGTACGGGTCGACCTCGACCTCACTCCCCAGGAGGGTGCCCCGTGACCACTGTGCTCATTGTGGACGACCAGCCGCTCCAGCGATACGGCTTCCGCATGCTCCTCGACTCCGTGCCCGAGACCGAGGTGGTCGGCGAGGCCGCGCACGGGGCGGAAGCGGTGCGCCAGGCCGCGGAACTCCGCCCCGACGTCGTCCTCATGGACGTACGCATGCCGGGCATGGACGGTATCGAGGCCACCCGCCGGATCGTCGCCGCAGGCGACCGCTCCCGCGTACTCGTCCTGACCACCTTCGACATCGACGAGTACGTGTATGCAGCCCTCCGCGCCGGAGCCAGCGGTTTCCTCCTCAAGGATGCCCGCCCCGAGGAACTCCTGGCAGGCATCCGTGCGGTGGCCGTCGGAGATGCCGTGATCGCCCCCGCGCTCACCCGGCGCCTCCTCCACGAGTTCACCCGTCTTGTGCCGCCCGGCGGTGACGGCTCCGCCGAGGACCCGAGACTGAGCTCCCTCACCGACCGTGAACGCGAGATCCTCGTCGCCATCGGCAAGGGCTGGAGCAACGGCGAGATCGCTAGCCGATTCGTCCTGTCGGAGTCCACGGTGAAGACTCATGTCGGCCGCGTGCTGTCCAAGATCGGCGCCCGCGACCGCATCCAGGCAGTGATCTTCGCCTACGACCACGGTCTGGCCAGGCCCCAGGCAGGCTGAGCCGGGCGCGGCTGGGCGGCGCGGTTGTTCGATCGTGGCCATAGCGGTGGCGGGATGGGAACGGGGATCGGCCTCACCCTCGCGCGCGATCTGACAGCCCGCGACTCGGTTCAGACCGCCGACGCGCACGCCGGACGCCGTAGCCCCGCTCGTACGATCCGGTTGGCGGCCGTCTTCTGCTTGCTGATCGCGCTGGCACCGTACGACCACGCCACACCACCTGGTGACGAGCGCGTAGAGCCTACGACTGAGGCGGCGGGGCCACCGGTCGTGCCGACTGGTGGCCCCGCCGCGAACTCATCAGACCGGCGTCTCCCGTGGCACCCATACGCCTGGGGCAGCGGCCGCATCTGGGCCTTCGCCAGCAGACCGAGGGCCCACCCGATCGCCTCCGTAGGCACCTTCTCATCCTCCAAGGCATAGGGGGCTTCCCGGCCCAGGACAAAGGCAGGCGCTCCAGTTGGGCCGCCGCCCGCAGCGCGGCCATCGGGGCCTGCTCGACCAGCGCAGCCACGCCTGCTCCTCCCGGAGTAGGCGCCCGAGGCCGTCCGGCGGCCCTGGCCCGGCACCGCCCGCCACCCGCCACCCGCCACTCGCCACCCGCCTGCCGCCGGCCGCCTGCCGCCAGCCGCCACCCGCCACCCGCCTGCCGCCTGCCGCCAGCCGCCAGCCGCCAGCCGCCAGCCGCGGAGGAGCGTCCCAAGGCAGCGGCGCGGGCTCCCGAGCCGCGGAGTCGATAGGCCACTCGACAACATATGCCGGTCACCGATATATATAGGCAGCATGAGTGATCGACCGCTTCAGGAGCCGACGCTGCTCCTGCTCACCGCCCTGGCCGACGAGCCCAGGCATGGTTACGGACTGATCCAGGAGATCGACGCGATCTCCCAGGGCCGCGTGCGGATGCGCACCGGCACCCTTTACGGCGCGCTGGACCGACTGCTCCAGCAGGGCCTGATCCAGATCGAGCGCGAGGAGGTCGTCGACGGTCGGGCCCGCAAGGTCTACGCCCTCGCCGAGGCCGGCCGCTCCGCGCTGGCCGCCGAGACGGAACGGCTGCGCGCCGTGGTCGCCGAGGCGGAGCGCCGGATGGCCGCCCGCCGTGCCCCCGTCACCCGCCCGAAGGGAGCCCTGGCGTGACGGAGCAGCATCCGCCGCGCGCCCTCCGCTGGGCGCTGCGTTTCCACCCGGCCGCCTACCGCGCCGAGCACGAAGCCGAGTTGAGCGCGATCTACGCCGAGGCCACGGAGGGCGTCGGCTCGCTCGGCCGACTGCGTGAAGCGCTCGACGTCGCCGGGCACGGCCTGCGACAGCGCACCGGCCTGGGCTCGGACCGGACTGCCGGTCAGGTCCTGGCCCATGCAGCCCCGTTGGCTGTCGCTGTCGCCACGGGTGGCAGCGTGGCGAACCTGTTGTGGCTCGTCAACCCGGACGTCCGCACCCTGCCGTCGTCCTCGCTTGCGGGTGCGCTCGTCTTCGCCGACCAGATCTTCGTGCCGCTGCTCTGGCTGGCGACGCTCGCTGCCATCTGGACCGGGCGCTGGAGCCTGGCCCGGGCGCTGGGCGTGCCGGCGACGGCGCTGCGTCTGGCCGACCTCCCGCTGCTCCTGTTCGCCCACTTCGACTTCCACGGCGCCTATACGGGCGCAGCCATGAACTTGACCATGCCGCTGCTCACCGGCGCTGTCGTCCTCGCCGCGCCCAGGGACCTGCTCGGCACCTCCCGGCCGCAACGCGTCGCGATCACGAGCATCACCGTCCTGGCCGTCCTGATGACGGCGGCGCAGCTCATCAACATCTACTACCCACCACTGGGCCCCCGCCTCACCCACATGCTCTGGGCGGGTGTCCTCGCGGTCGCCCTGCTCTTCAACAGGCGCCGCCGGTTGCTCGCGGCGGGCTTGGCCGTGGCGCTGCTCCCCACTGCGTTGCAGGTCACGGTTCCCCTGCATCCGTTCTCCCCCGCGGGTGCGATCAGCCTGTTCCTGGTGCTGGTCAGCGGCACGGTGCCCCTCCTCCGCGTGCGTCGGCATCTCGCGCACAGGTGATTCCGGCGAACAGGGCGTAGCGAGATCCGTGGCCCGGTCGGCGGCCAGATGGCTTCTGCCGGGGCTCCTGGCATCCAGGCCGCGCGGCGCCCTCTCACAGGCCTTCTCGACGCGGTCCGCGCCGGTGGCGTGGACAACCCCCCTGCGGTCACCCCTGCGACCGCAGGCCACCCCGGCCCTCTGCCCAGCCTGGGGTCATGCTGGGCCGGCCTCAGGCGAATGGTTCTGTCACCGCCCACCACCACAAACGGCCCGGACCGCCAGGACTGACCTGCATTGTGGTCACCGCCGACGCGTGCCACACCCAACGCAAGTACGCCAACAGCCGGTCGCCAGCCGCGCCAAACGGTCGGTCGGCCGACCGACCGGCAAGCGTTATCAGTCGCACCTGCAGCAGGGCGGGGCCGTGACGATGCCTCGCGCCGCCCCAAGCGGCACGGGCTGGAGCCCGGTTCCATCCAAGAAACCCAGACTCGGGAGGATCCATGACCATCAGGGCGTCCATCGGCCGAGAACCAATGACGCGTCGTCGCATGCTAGGGGCAGCGCTGACCGCTGGGATCGGGGCTGCCATGCCGCTCGGCGTCGCATCCCGCGCGTGGGCGGCTCCGAGCGCCTCCAGCCCGATGCAACTCGCCCTGCCTCGGCCCACCGGGCCGTACCCGGTGGGCACGGTGCCACTCCACCTCGTCGACACCTCACGCCCGGATCCCGTGGCCGGCCCGGGACGTCACCGCGCGTTGATGGCCAGTGTCTGGTACCCCGCACGCAAGGCCGAGGACCTGCCACGCGCCCCCTGGATGGCCGAGGGCGCGCTGCGGGCGTTCCTGGCGGACGCCGGCTTCCCCCTCGACCCCGCCCTCGGCCCGCTCACCGCCGGGCACCTGGGCGCGCCCGTGCACCATACGGGCCATCGCCTGCCCGTCATCGTGTACTCGCACGGCTCGGGCAGCCACCGCGGCGATCACACCATCATGGCTCAGGAACTCGCCAGCCACGGCTACGCCGTGGTCACCGTCGACCACACCTACAACACGTTCACGGAGTTCCCCGACGGCCGGGTGGTCACCCCGGGCGAAGTCCCGATGTTCCCGAAGGACTTCGCCGCGGACCTCGGGTTCCTGCTCGACTGCGTGGAGGCGCTCGCCGCCGGGCGCAACCCCGACGTCGACGGCAAGCAACTGCCCCAAGGACTGCTCGGCGCCCTCGACCCGCAGTGCATCGGCGCGTTCGGCTGGTCGAAGGGCGGCACCGCCACCGCGCTCACCATGCTCGCCGACCAGCGCGTCCGCGCCGGGCTCAGCCTCGACGGCCCGATGCAGCCGACCATCACCGCCGACCTGGACCGGCCGTTCATGATGATGACCGCCGTGTTCACCCGGGCCGCCATGCCGGACGTCGCCGAGTTCTGGACGCACCTTCGCGGCTGGCGGCTCGACATCCAGGCCGATGGAGCCGTCCACAACTCATACGGCGACAACGCGACGTTGATCCCGCAAGCGGGCAAGATCCTCGGCATGACCGACCAGCAGATCCAGGACATGATCGGCACCCTCGATCCGGCCCGGGCCGTGCGGATCCAACAGGCCTACCCGCTCGCGTTCTTCGACCTGCACCTGCGGCACCGCGGAGGGCATCTGCTCAAGGGCCCGAGCGTGGCCTTCCCAGAGGTGAAGTTCCTGCCATAAAGCCGTGGACCGCGGCGCTCACGTCCAGCGCCGCGGTCCGCGCGCCCCGGCAGCGATGAAGAACTTTCCGGGCGACCACATACCTGCCGACCTGGCAGCAGCCCGGCAACGGATTGCCCGCCACTTGCACGAGCTGTGCTGGATGCAGTTCCTCACCTCCTTTGCCCACGCAGGCCCCCGCCCCGTTACCTTTCTCGTGGCCCCGCAACGGGGCGCCTGGCCCCCGGGTCCGGTATGGCTTTTTGCCCCCTGTCGCACGCATGACCTGGGGGGTGTTGCCGCGGGCCTCGGGGCACCGCTTGACCGCTGATGAGGGGCCTGACGACCGCCCGGTCCGGTGCAACGTCGGACCGCTTCAGGGCGGGGATGTCTGCGTAACGTGGTTGCCGGCGTGTGGTGCCGCAGGGACGGCCGGGAGTTGGGGAGACGAGAGGCGAGGGACACGCGCACATGGTCGACACGACCGCGATAGATCTCTTCCTCGGCCTGGACCTGGGTAAGGATTCCCAATGCTGTTGTCAAGCGCGATTGGCGGCGCATCGTGCCTGGGTCATGTTGTTTCTTGCGGCAGGCTGATCGTGAAGGTGTGGCCGTCACGTATGAGGGC
>NZ_JBIARC010000142.1:0-10442 GCF_042889625.1 Streptomyces sp. NPDC002573
CGGCCGAACGCTTCGACGTGATCGTCGACTTCTCCCGCTACCGGCCCGGTACCCGCGTGCGCCTGACGAACCGGCTGGGCAGCGGCAGCACGGCGCACGTCATGTGCTTCGACGTCTCCACCGCCCGGCCACCGGCCGACGACTCCCGCTGTGCCGAACTTCCACGTCTTGCTCAACCGATAAGTGCCGCCGAGGAGTTCGACCCTGGGGCTGACAGGATTCCGACTGTGCTCAAGCGCACGTACTCCGGCCTGGGCGGTGGTCGGAGAACAGGGATTTCTCGATGTGCACGCCTCACCGTGGCCGTCAGGCGCTGCCCACAGCACCGATGAGCACCGATGCGGTGGCCCGCGCCGGACTTGCCGACACGCCCAGCGCTCTCGCGCCGACCAGTTCGAATGCCAGTACAGAACCGAGGATCTTGCACGTCGACGCCATCCGGATGAGTGGTCCTGCGACCCTGACCTGCGTATTGCTCGGCCCGGAAAGCAGGATGTGCCGGAGGCGGTTGCCGGGTCGAACTGGCGTTGGAGTGCGAGCGGCTCTCGTCGTCCTCGCGTCGCACGGTGGATCCGGCCATCGTCAGACGGCCCACCCGGCCTGATCCACGAGAGCCCAAAGAATTTCTGGACGGCGATGTCGACAACGCGTGCTCGGCTCCGTCCCCGAGGTGAATGCGGTCACAATGGGTCGCACGAGCAACGAGGAGTATCACGATGGCCAAGTACCTGCTGCTCAAGCACTACCGCGGCGCCCCGGCTCCGGTGAACGACGTGTGCATGGACCGGTGGACGCCGGAGGAGATCTCGGCGCACGTGCAGTACATGAACGACTTCGCGGCCCGGCTCGAGAAGACCGGCGAGTTCGTCGACGGTCAGGGACTCGCCCCCGAGGGAGCGTGGGTCCGGTACGACGGCGAGGGGCGTCCCCCGGTCACCGATGGCCCGTTCGCCGAGACCAAGGACCTCATCGCCGGCTGGACGGTGATCGACGTCGACAGTTACGAGCGTGCCGTCGAGCTGGCCGGGGAACTGTCGGCCGCCCCCGGTGCGGGCGGGAAGCCGATCCACGAGTGGATCGAGGTGCGCCCGTTCCTTGCCGCGCCGCCCACCATCACGGAGTGACCTCGTCGATGAACGAGGCCCTGCTCAGGAGCCTCACGCCCAGCGTGATCGCCATCCTCGTCCGCCGCGGAGCCGACTTCGCGGCGGCCGAGGACGCCGTGCAGGACGCGCTGGTCGAGGCCGTACGCGTCTGGCCGGCCGACCCGCCGCGGGACGCGAAGGGCTGGCTGGTCACCGTGGCCTGGCGCCGGTTCCTCGACGCGATGCGGGCGGACGCCGCCCGCCGCCGACGTGAGGACCTCGTCGAGGAGGAGCCGCCGCCCGGGCCCGCGCCCGTGGTGGACGACACGCTCCAGCTGTACTTCCTGTGCGCCCACCCGTCGTTGACGCCGTCGTCCGCGGTCGCGCTCACGCTGCGCGCCGTGGGCGGGCTGACCACCCGCCAGATCGCCCAGGCCTACCTGGTGCCCGAAGCGACCATGGCGCAGTGCATCAGCCGGGCCAAGCGCACCGTCTCCGGCGTGCGGTTCGACCGGCCCGGCGATGTCGCCACCGTGCTGCGCGTCCTCTACCTGGTCTTCAACGAGGGCTACTCCGGCGACGTCGACCTCGCCGCCGAGGCCATCCGGCTCACCCGCCGGCTCGCCGCCCAGGTCGACCACCCCGAGGTGGCGGGGCTGCTCGCCCTCATGCTGCTCCACCAAGCCCGGCGTGCCGCCCGGACCGCGCCCGACGGCAGCCTGGTGCCGCTCGCCGAACAGGACCGAGGCCGGTGGGACACCGAGTCGATCACCGAGGGCGTGGCGATCCTGCAGGCGGCCCTCGCCCGCGACCGGCTGGGCGAGTTCCAGGCCCAGGCCGCCATCGCGGCACTCCACGCGGATGCGCCCACCGCCGAGGAGACCGACTGGGTGCAGATCGTCGAGTGGTACGACGAACTCATGCGCCTGACCGACAGCCCGATCGTCCGGCTCAACCGCGCGGTCGCCGTCGGCGAGGCCGACGGACCGCGCGCCGGGTTGGCCGCGCTCGCGGTACTGGACGCCTCACTGCCCCGCCACGCCGCGGTGGCGGCGTACCTCCACGAGCGCGACGGCGACCTGGCGACGGCGGCTCGGCTGTACGCCGAGGCGGCCCAGAAGGCACCCGACCTCGCTGAGCGCGACCACCTGACGCGCCAGGCCGCCCGGCTCAACTCCCGCCGGAATCACTGACAGTTCAGTGACAACTGCTCCCAGGCTCGGTGCGAGGCGACAGTGAGTGACGCACCACTGGCTATACAGGCAAAGCTGTACAGCCAAGGCTGCATATTTTAACGTGGAGGGCATGAGCGAGAAGCACCCGAGTCTGTCGCCGTCGGCGGTTCAGGCGTCGCGCGAGGTCCGCGCTGTCATCAGCCGTCTGCGGCGCCGCATCCTGAAGGCCTCCGAGGTCGAGGACATCACCTTGGGACAGGCGTCCGTCCTGGCCCGGTTGTCCGGCAAGGGAGGCGTCACAGCGAGTGAGCTTGCCGCCGCTGAGGGGGTGCGGCACCAGTCGATGACGGCGATGGTCGCATCGCTCGCCTCGATGGGCCTGGTGGAGCGGAGCCCTGACCCGGACGACGGGCGCCGTCTGCTGATCGCGCTGACCGCGGAGGGGCTCCGTCGGGTGGAGGAGGGGCGGCAGGCCCGGACGGAATGGCTCGCCGGCCGGCTGCAGGACAAGTGCACGGAGGAAGAACGTCAGGCTGTGATCGTCGCCATGGCCGTACTGGAGCGGCTGACACGTGACTGAGGCGAAGACGGACTCCATACGGGAGACGGACAAGCCGGGTTTCGACCGCCGGCTGCTGCCGGTGATGATGCTGGGTTCGGTCCTGAACCCGATCAACTCGACGATCATCTCCGTCGCGCTCGTGCCCATCGGCAAGGCCCTGGGCGCGCCGGCCTCGCAGACCGCGTGGCTGGTCTCCGCCCTCTACCTGGCCACCTCGCTCGGGCAGCCGGTCGTGGGCCGGCTCATCGACATCTTCGGGCCGCGCAGGCTCTTCCTCCTCAGCACCGGCCTCGTCGGAGTCGCGGGCGTCGTCGGCACCCTGGCACCGAACGTGGGGGTGTTGATCGCCGCGCGCGTGCTGCTCGGATTCGGCACCTGCGCGGGCTATCCCGCCGCGATGGCACTGCTGCGCAGCGAGGCCGAGCGCACCGGACGGGACAGTCCCGGCGGGGTGCTGACCGCCCTGGCAGTCGCCAACCAGACCATCGCCGTCGTCGGCCCGCTGCTGGGCGGTCTGCTGATCGCGGCGGGCGGCTGGCGCGCCACCTTCGTGCTCAATGTGCCGCTGTCCGTCGCGGCCGTGCTGCTGGGGCTGCGGCGGCTGCCGAAGTCGGCCGGGACGGGCGAGGCTCCCCAGCGTGGCCGCCTGGCCACCCAGCTCGATCTGCTCGGCATGGGCCTGTTCGCCGCGATGCTCGTCTCGCTGTTGCTGTTTCTGATGAACCTGCACCTGCGCAACTGGTACCTGCTGGTGATCGCCGTCGTCGTGGGAGCGGCCTTCGCGGCCCGGGAGTTGCGGGCCGTCACCCCGTTCATCGACCTGCGGGTACTCGGCGGCAACACACCGCTCCTGACCACCTACGGACGCGCGCTCGTCGCCTACGTCGTCGCCTACGCGTTCCTCTACGGCTTCAGCCAGTGGACCGAGGAAGGCTACGGGCTGACGCCCTTCCGCGCCGGGCTGGCGCAGATCCCCATGTTCCTGGTGGCGATCGGTGTCTCGCTCATCTCAGGGCGGAAGGGGCTACGCGGGAAGCTGCTCCTCGGCGCGGCCGGACAGATCGTCGCCTGCCTGGTGATGCTGACGCTCACCGGGAAGAGCCCCCTGTGGACGCTGCTCGTCCTCGCTCTGATCTTCGGTGTCCCGCAGGGGCTGAACAACCTGGCCCTGCAGAACTCCGTCTACTTCCAGGCCGATCCCGAGCGCATCGCCTCGTCGGCCGGGCTGCTGCGCACCTTCGCCTACGTCGGCTCGATGATCGCCTCCTCGGCGACCGCCGCGTCCTTCGGGCAACGCGCGGACACCGGCGGCATGCACCAGCTCGCCTGGGTCATGCTCGGCGCCGGCGTTCTCTACCTCCTGCTGACGGTCTTCGACCGCACGCTCGGCCGCGCGACGGCAACGGACGCCCAGGCGGCGAAGTAGACCTGCCAGGTGGCCCGGCCCTGTCTCCGCGCCCCTCAGCTCGCGGTCCGGAGCCGCGAGATTTCCACGGGCAGGACTACCCACAGACGAAAGGTACGACCATGTCCCGTACAGCACTGCTGCTCAGGGACCTCCAGGACAATCACCTCGCCCACATGCCCGACGACTACTTGCCCCGCGCCGTGCACGCCCTCGACACGGCACGCGCCGCCGGTATCCCGGTCATCCACGTGGCGCTTCAGCTGCGCCACGGTCACATGGACGCCCACCCTCGCAACAAGATCTTCGGCGCCCTTCCGTCGCACCTCTTCACGGCCGACGACCCTGGCGCCGCCATCCACCCCGACGTCGCTCCCGCCGACGGTGAGATCGTCGTCCACAAGAACCGCGTCAGCGCCTTCGCCGGCAACAACCTCCAACAGATCCTGGCCGCCCAGGACATCGGCCACCTCGTCCTGGCCGGCACCGTCACCGCCGGCCTCGTCCTGTCCACCGCTCTGCAGGCCGCCGACCTCGACTACCAGGTCACCGTCCTGTCCGATTCCTGCGCCGATCCCCGTCCCGCCCTGCACGACACCCTCATCAACGAAGTCCTCCCACGGCGTGCCGAGATCACCACCGTCGATGCCTGGGGGCACACCCTCAGCTCTGCCGCGTGAGCGCTTCCCAGCCGCGTGGAGCGCGTGCGAGACCGGCGTCCTCCGACGCGCCCGCTTCCTCAGAGGCGACCGGACGCCCCCAGCAGGCCGACGATCTGTGGGCGGACGGTTTCCCAGGCGGCGGCCGGCAGGTCGCCGAGAGCCGTTCCGTGCAATGCGTGCAAGGTCCGCTCGGCGTCGGCATCAGCGGCGGTGACGCCGCTCAGCACGTCGTAGCCATCGCGTACGGCGACACGGAGGCGGACGCCCGTGCCCTCGGCGGCGTGCAATGCCGAGGCTACGACGAGAGGTGGCGGTCCGCCTGCTTGAGCGGGCAGTTTGCGATAGGCGGAGGCGAGAGGAGTGCCCCAGCGGAGGCTGAGCAGCAGGGGACGCTTGGCGGTCACCTCGGCCAGATCCGTCTCGTGGACACCGTCGGACTCCAGGACGGTCGCTTTGGCGTTCAGGACAAGTGCCGCGGGCAGCAGGCAGCGCAACGTGCTGCCGGCGACGTTGCCGCCCACCGTCGCCGTGCGCCGAACGGCCCCGGTGCCCACCGTACCGGCCGCCAGGCGCAGCACATCGGGTACGCGGTCGTCGATGCGGTTCAGGACGACCGCTCCGCCTACGGTCTCGGGTCCCAGAACGTTCGCCTCCGGCAAGTCGCGTAGAGACATCGCGAGTTCGGGGAAGCCGTCCCGCTGAAAGGTGGCCCACAGGAGCGTTGCCCCGCCGATGGGCAGGGCCCCCTCGGCCAGACATTCCTGCGCTTCGGACAACGACGTGGGCAGACGCAACAGCACAGCGACCGACCTGCCTTCCTGAAGAAGCCGGGCAAAGGCGGAGGATGACGTTCTGGCCACATGCCCGTGGCAAGGAAGTTTTCTCGCCGGGCCGGGGGCGCGTACAGGGCTCACATGAGCACGCCGTGCGCGCGCTCCCCGCGGGTGACGGTTGCGCCAGCAGGCGCCGCCCTGCGGCCCGGAACTCGGGAGCGAGCCTGCACGAGAGCCAGGCGCTGATTTCGCTGATGAAGAGTGCTTCCGGGACCGCACGCCGGTGACCAAGACTGCAACGCGAAGCGGCAGTTCGCAGGGGAGCGGTGACGGTCACTCGATACCCAGCGGTCCGATCCCCAGGTCCTCACGCATGACCTGACGCATCTGAGCCATGGCCGCGCGCCGCCGCGCTATCAGGGGCGCTTCCTCGGCGGAGCCGACAGCCACCCCCCGGGCGTAGGCGTCGCGCAGTGCGCGCAGACCGTGGAAGGCCTCGTTTCCCGCCGCCACGACCTGCGGGGGCCCCACGAGCCAAAGGCGTTCACTTGCCGTGTAGATGCCGGCGCCGCGGACGGCCTCCCGCACGGCCGCGTCACGCGCCGACGCGGACATGTGATCGCCCAAGGCGACGGCGCGTATCTCTTCACCTGCGGCTTTGAGGGCGGAAACGAACGCGGTGTACACCTCGCGCCGTATTTTCAGCGCGTGCCTGGCCTCTTCCCGTTGCCACCGGTTGCGATCGGCGATGAGAGTGGCCGCGATACCGATGGCGGCACCGGCCAATGTGGAGAGCAGGGGCATCCAGTCCATGTGCCGCAGCTTTTCCGATACGGCGCTCCGACACCAGTGGGTCTGGCTGCGAACGCGGGCACCCGGGTTCCCGTGCAACGGATCGTTTCGGGTGCTGTCGGCGGGCTTCCACGCCGAGGTAGATCCCGATGCCGCCGACATTCCTATGCTGCGGGCGGCAGAGTGATGTCGACCACGGATGGGTTGAGTTGGGCGAAGCCTTCCTGGCGCTGGTACGGGAAGTAGGGGTAGGGGGCGGTCCTACTGCTCGCCGCATCCAGTTTCGCCATCTGGTCGGGCGTGAGTGTCCAGCCGACGGCACCGAGGTTCTGGCGGAGCTGTTCCTCGTTGCGGGCGCCGATGATGCCGGAGGAGACGGTCGCTGCAGCAGCCAGTTGATGGCGATCTGCGGTATGGACTTGCCGGTTTCCCGCGCGATCTCGTCGAGGGCGTCGACGACGCGGTAGAGGTGCTCGTCCTCGACCGGAGGACCGTAGTCCGCTGTTTGATGCAGTCGGCTCGTGGCGGGCAGCGGCCGGCCGCGGCGGATCTTGCCGGTGAGCCGCCCCCAGCCCAGGGGACTCCAGACGAGTGCCCCCGAGTCCCTGATCGAGTCCGAGTGCCGACATTGCACTCCGCGCCGAGGTGGGCAAGACGACCGTCTACCGTCGCTGGGGATCGGTGACCGGCCTCGTGGCCGATCTGCTGGCGGCCATGGCCGAGCAGTCACTGCCCCCTACCGAGACGGCTCGCTGCTCGGCGACCTCAAGGCCAATGCCCGGCTCGTGCAGCGGACTCCGGCCGATCCTCGGCAAGGAGCGCTGTTCAAGGCGGTGATCGCGGCAGCCACTTGTGACGCGAAGGCAGCCGAGGCCCTGCACCGCTTCTACGACATCCGAATCCAGGAATGGGCACCCTGTGTGCAACAGGCCGTCTACCGGGGCGAGTTGCCCGAAAGCACCGACACACACCAGGTGATCCGCGCCGTCTCCGCCCCCCTCTGCTACCACCTGCTGACCACCAGCGACCCCCTCGGCGAAGCCGCAGCGGACCAGGCCGCCGAGGCGGCCGCGGCGGCACGCGCCGGAGCGTACCGGCGGGACGCATGAAGCCTGGGTCCCGCCCGGCGAAGCGCCTCACCTACGACGTCGGTACGTGGAGCCCCCGGGCGCGCGACGCCCACCCGTCTCGCGCAACCGGGGTTAGGCTTCTGGCTGACCATTGTTACTGAACAGGGGGTTCCGAGACATGAACGGGCGAGTGACGGCGGTCAGCAGCAACGGGGAGTACTCGTTCACCAAGCCGAACCGGGACAGCATCAGGCTGCTCGCCGGGCTCGGTGTGGAGGGAGACGTGCACGCCGGTGTGACGGTCAAGCACCGCTCGCGCATCGCGCAGGATCCCACCCAGCCGAATCTGCGTCAGGTCCACCTCATTCACGAAGAGCTCTTCGCCGAGGTCGGCGAAGAAGGGTTCAAGGTGGCGCCCGGCGAACTCGGCGAGAACATCACCACCCGCGGCATCGATCTGCTCAGTCTGCCGGTCGGCACGTTGCTGCGCATCGGCGACTCCGCGGTCCTGGAAGTCACTGGCCTCCGCAATCCCTGCCTGCAGATCGACAACTTCCAGGACGGGCTGCTGAAGCAGGTCGTCGGTCGCGACGAGGCGGGGAACGTCGTGCGCAAAGCCGGAATCATGAGCGTCGTGAGGGAAGGTGGCATGGTGCGCCCTGGCGACACGTTGGAAGTGGAGCTTCCCAGCGGTCCGCACCGGCCCCTGGACCGGGTCTGACCGGCATCCCCGGCCGGCCGTGCCATGACGACGACCGCGCGGGTTCTTGAGGTGTGAAGATCAGGTGCGAAGATCAGGCAGACCCGCGCGACCATGTCGCATCCTGCCTTCTGCGGCGTCACGAGCCCACATCACCCTACCCCCGTGAACCGCACAGGTGTCAGCTCGTCGTCCGGGCGCCGGACGAGTCGGGTGGCCCGGGGGTGTACTTCACCCGGGCCACCCGACCCTGCGCGCCGTGTGGCGTCACTGAACCCTCGTTCGTGCGGACCCAGAGGTGGACCGCAGGCAGGGGGTGATCAGTTGTAGTAGAGCCATACGTCGGCGTAGACGTTGGCTCCTCCGTTCGGACGGGCGAGCACCATCCCGGTGAAGTTGCCTCGGAAGGACTTCCAGGGGCTGCACGTCTTGTGCTTCGGGCCGTAGTACCTCGGGCTTGTCCACTTGATACCCGAACTGGCGTGCAGGTACAGGTTGTAGCCGTCCTTCAGGTGCGACCCCCATGCGTTGTAGCAGATCTGAGCAGAGTGGTTCGCCCACATGATCGGCGTCTGCTTGTTGCCGCCTCCGGCGTAGGAGTGGATGCGGAACGGACCGGAGGCCGAAGCCGGTACGGTCGGCTGTGCGGTCTGGGCTTGGGCGAGGGGCGAGACGCCCGGGCAGCTGATGCCGGCTCCGAGTGCCATTGCCGCTCCGGCGGCGGCGATGGCGGCACGCTTGCGTGCGTTCATGGTCTGTCCTTTCTGTCACATGGGCTGCATGATTCTTCGGGCGAGCACGGCACGGCAGGTCAGGGCGCGCTGAACGCCCCGACCTCGGTGGTGTGCGCCTTGCCGACCGACGTGACGACGAACCGCAGCGGCTGACCGTCCCGGTAGCCGCCCACGTTCTGGACGTAGTTCATCGTCCAGTCACAGGGCTGAGCGCCGCTGTCGCCGATCCACTTGTGCGTCTCGACGTTGTAGATCCGCAGCCTTGCCTTGCTGTGGTCGCCGCCGTTCCAGCAGCGGAAGGCGCCGATGACCCGCGCCGAGTGGGCGTCGAACGACCTCGACACCCACTTCTTGCCGTGGTGGTTGAGGTAGGAAGCGGTGATCTTCGTCGGGCCCCACAGATGGTGCCAACCGGCCGCCTGACTGTCGTGGACGGAG
This sequence comes from Streptomyces sp. NPDC002573, assembly GCF_042889625.1. NCBI lineage: Bacteria > Bacillati > Actinomycetota > Actinomycetes > Kitasatosporales > Streptomycetaceae > Streptomyces > Streptomyces sp. NPDC002573. Next base: position 9,397 of record NZ_JBIARC010000142.1, read on the forward strand.
CCCTGAGTCGGCGCCACGTGGGCGGAGGCGGCACCGGCCGCTGCGGTGGTTCCTCCGCTGATCGCCAGTACGGCGGCGGCTGCAGCAATGACCTTGCGCGCACTTGTCATGGGAATGCCTCCCCTTCTCGGTCATGATGTGGTGAGAGCGGCATCGGATGGACCACGCCGCTGTCTGCCTGCAATTGAGGCTGCGACGGGAGCACTTGCCGAATCCAGCGTTCGGAGCCCAGTGAGGGGATCCTGGGATGTCTCGTGCTCCGACCTGCGAAGAGAGACCGTTCGATGACGGTGCCGCGGGACACCGGGCGGCGGCGATGGCGGCACGCAACGCTGCCGCCCCATCGCACGGAGTGCGTCAGTGCCTCCGGTGAGTGCTACCGGATACCGGCCCGTCCGGGACGATCAACGCTTCACCAGGTCCAGGATCAGCGTGGCGATGTCCTCCGGAGCCTCCTCGGCCATGAAGTGGCCTGCCTGGGTGGTGAAATGATCAAGGTCGGTGCTCCACGGCCGCCAGGTCGCGGTGGCGTCGAACCCCAGCCATGCACAGTGGGCCCGCTTGGAGCCGCTGTTGCCCAGGGGTAAGAAGCCGGGACGTCCGCCGATATGGACCAGGCGGCAGCTGATCGACGGCATACGGTTCCGCACCCGCACCGGTGTCCCGTGGCGGGACGTGCCGGAGCGGTACGGGCCCTGGGCCCGGGGGTACGACCTCTTCCGACGCTGGCAGCGGGACGGCACTTGGCTACGGATCTTCGCCGAACTGCAGGCCCAGGCCGACGCCAAGGAGTTCATCACCTGGGACCTCAACATCGACTCCACCGTGTGCCGGGCCCACCAGCACGCCGCGGGGGCGCGGAAAAGGGGGATCTGCAGGTCGAGCCGCCCGGCGGCATCGCCGTCGAGCCGGACGACCACGGCCTTGGACGCTCGCGCGGGGGCCTGACCACAAAGCTCCACCTGGCCGTCGAGCAGGGGCAAAAGCCCATGTCCATCGTGATCACCGCCGGGCAGCGAGGCGACTGCCCGCAGTTCGAGCCTGTC
>NZ_JBIARC010000143.1:0-10272 GCF_042889625.1 Streptomyces sp. NPDC002573
TCCGGCGAAGCGGATGTCCGTTGCCAGCACGAACTCACTTCCCGCTCCGCGGACGCGCCCCTTGATCGCGGAGATCGTGACGGCCGGGACCTTGCCGAGGCGGATGAAGTTGTCGGAGTAGGGGTGGAGCCCTGTGGGGCCGGGCTTCATGGCGGCGATACGCGCTCCATCCGCCAGGAAGTCGAAGTGCGCCATGAAGAAGTCGGGGTTGTCGCTGTCGAAGACGACCACGGTCAGGTCAGGCGCCTGCTCGATGCGGTCCACCAGAGCGGCGAGCTGCTCGATGGTGTCCACGTCCATGAGGTTGATCGGGCCGTTGGAGAAGGTCACCTTCCAGTAGGACGGCGAAACTTCGGTCACATGGAACTGCTGTGCGTTTGTCATGCGCCGCAAAGTAGCTGACTACAACTTTGAAAGTCAATCCGGGCGGGCGAAGGTTCGATGGGTGCCCTGATGAAGCTCGCCTTCGACGCGGTGGACGCACCGCACGTGCGCGCGACGCACCTCCCCGCCGCCATCGATCGACTGACCCAACCGCCCGCCCGCAGCGGCGATCTGGCATCCCTTGCGGCTGGGCACTGGTCTTGCCGGTCACGCCGTGCGGACGCGGCTGAGCGGTGTCGAAGCGGCAGAACGAAACCCCCTGCCGGCCTGATCGGGGGGTGCCGGGTTGCCTGCCGCGTATGCCGCCGTGCCAGCGGAGGAAGGCTGACTTGCAAAAATCTAGCTTGGCAGTGCATGCTTCCTTCCGGCCCCAGGGACGGCGTTCACACGATCGCTTCCTGAAAGCAGGTCATCCCAACCAACCCAGGAGGTTTACCGTGTCCGAAATACTCCCGCCGCACTCCCGGCGGAAATTCCTTGCCACCTCGGTCGCAGCGGCGGCCGCAGCGGGCGCCGCATCCCTCAGCGTGCTCCCCACCCAGTCGGCTGCGGCAGCCGAAGCGGGAACCGCCCGCGGACGGCTGCCCGGCAGCAGCGCGACCGGCTTCGGCAGCGTCTCGCAGGCACCGAACCTCCCGGCCGGGTTCACCGACACCTTCACCAGCCGGTTCATCCAGGCCAACGGAATCCGCCAGCACGTGGTCATCGGCGGCAACGGCCCGGCCCTGCTGCTGGTGCACGGCTGGCCCGAGACCTGGTACGCCTGGCGCCTGCTGATGCCCACGCTGGCCCAGGACTTCACCGTCATCGCCGTCGACCAGCGCGGCATCGGCCTGACCGACAAGCCCCAGGACGGCTATGACACCGCCTCCATCGCCAGCGACCTGGCCGCCCTGATGGACGCACTCGGCTACGAGCGGTTCGCCGTGGCCGGCCACGACACCGGAATGCCGATCGCCTACGCCCTGGCCGCCGACCACTCCGAGCGGGTCGAGCGCCTCATCGTCGCCGAGGCCCCCCTGCCGGGCATCAGCACCTCGCCGCCGGCCTTCGGCCCCGAGTGGCTCAACGACCGGATCTGGCACATCGGCTTCAACCGCCTCGCCACGATCAACGAGCTGCTCGTCAGGGGACGGGAAGGCATCTTCTTCGGCTTCGAGTTCGACATCAACGCCGTGAAGAAGCTGCCCGACTACGCCGTCAACTACTACATCAGCACCCTTGCCTCCGACCGCGACGCGCTGCGCGGCAGCTTCGGCTTCTACCGGGCGTTCGACACCACGCTCGCGCAGAACGTCCAACGCCAGAAGGCCGGCCTGCTGACCATGCCCGTCCTGGCGATCGGCGGAGCGGCAAGCGTCGGTGACGGGGCCGGGGCCACGATGAAGGCCGCCGCACAGGACGTGCAGACCCTGGTCATCCCCGATACCGGCCACTGGGTCGCCGAAGAAGCGCCCGACGCAATGCTCACAGCGCTGACCACCTTCCTGGCCCCGTACCGCGACGGAACGCGCACCACACACGCCGGATAACCCCGCTCGGTGGGGCCGAGCCACTCAACCCCCACCCACTCGGCCCCACCACCCCCCCAACACGGCCACCGACGAACTCGTCGCCGCGTTCAAGGAATCACAGGCACGGTCCTGACGCGGCGGCGCGGTGGGGGGAGCGTGGCGCCCACCGCCGGCGAGGCGGTGGCGTGGCTCGGCTTCGAGCCGCGCAGCCACGTCCCGGGATGTCACCCCCCTTAGTCCCCGGAATTCAGTGGGGTCTGCGGGCCGCCACAGGTCCGACCCGCACCGCAATCGAGTTCACGTCCCGGCCGCACAGTCGGCCGGGATGTTAAACCCGTGCTCTTGGCACCGGAATTGGAGTGAGAATCAGATGCTCGAGAACCGTTTCTTGGAAATCCTGATCATTGCCGCTGTCGTGCTGCTGCTCTTCGGGGCGAAGCGGCTGCCCGAAACCGCGCGGGGGCTGGGGAAGTCCCTCCGCATCTTCAAGTCCGAGGTCTCCGCGATGAAGACGGACACCGCCCAGCCGTCTCCCGCCGAGTCGCGCGTGATCCAGGCCGCTTCGGCCGAACCTGCCGCTCCGACGGCCGCCCCGACGGAGCCGGCCCCCCGCGTGGTCTGAGCGCACCGCCCAGAGAGTAAGGACACACGGTGAACGACATCCAGCAGGGCACATCCTCCCCTCCCGCCAGGGCAGGACAGGCGTCGAAGGAGGTCATGCCGCTCACGGGGCACCTGCGCGAGCTGCGCAACCGCCTTGGCGTCTCGATACTTGCCCTGGCGGCCGCCACCATTGTCGGGTGGCTGCTGCGCGACTGGCTGCTCCAGCAGCTGACCGGCCCGGCCTGCGCCCTCAAACACGTTCACGGCGTGGGCCGGCCGACCCCGCAGTGCCCCAACGGCCTGCTGGTCAACACCGGGATCCTGTCCCCGCTGTCCCTCAGCTTCAAGGTCTCCGTCACAGCCGGGTTCGTCATGGCCGCGCCGGTGTGGAGCTACCAGCTCTGGGCCTTCATCGCCCCCGGGCTGTACAAGCGGGAGAAGAGGTACGGGCTCGGCTTCGCCGTCGCTGCCCTCCCCCTGTTCTGCCTCGGCGCCTACCTCGCCTACGTGTTCTTCCCCAAGGGCCTCGAGGTCCTGACGAGCTTCAACCCCGCGGCCTTCTCCCTATCCCTGCCCGGAGACGAGTTCCTGGACTTCTTCCTGCGCACGGTTCTCGTCTTCGGCCTCTCCTTCGAACTGCCCCTGCTGCTGGTCCTGCTGAACTTCCTCGGCGTCCTCAGCGCCGCCGCCCTGCACCGCCGGTGGCAGACCATCGTCTTCGCCGTCTTCGTCTTCGCTGCGGTCGCCACCCCCACCGGCGACCCGATCACCATGATCGCCCTTGCCGTACCCATCACCCTGCTCTTCTTCGCCGCCCTGGCCATCACCACCCTCCACGACCGGGCCAAGGCACACCGCCGGGCCGCCGACCCCGACCACCGACTCGGCGACGACGAGGCCTCCCCGATCGACCTGACCCCCTCCGATGTCAGCGCCACCACCCTGCAGCCCCCGGAACAGGTGGACACCACCCATTGAATCCGACGTGCAGCCCCCACCCCGGGAAGGGCCCGGGCAGACAGACTCCGACAATGCCTCGCCGTCCGAATGCTCGAGGAGCCGTAGAGTGATATTCGATGTAAGTCCGCTCGAAATTGTCACGCTCGCAGTCGTCGCGGTTTTCATTTTTGGTCCGGACAAGCTCCCCAAGATGATCAACGAAGTCATGGGATTCCTCCGCAAGGTGCGGGAGTTCTCGGACAGCGGCAAGCGGGACATCCGAAACGAACTGGGCCCCGGATTCGAGGAATTCGACTTCCAGGACCTCAACCCCAAAACCTTCGTGCGCAAGCAGCTGGCCGCCCACGGCGACGACTACGGCCTGAAAGAGATCCAGGACCTGCGTCACGACATCGCGGAAGACGCCCAGGAGGCCGTGGCGACAGTGCAATTGGCCACCTCGGAAGCCGCGCGGCCGACAAAGCCCCACCACCGCACCGACGTCGCGCGCGCTGCGGAGTAGCCAGTAACCGATCTTCATGCCTCACCGGCCAGCCGATCCGCTGATGCGACCGGTCCTGCCGACCTGACAGTGGGCAGGACCGGCAGCATCACACCCGCCCAGCACGTCAAGCGCAGGCGCAAAGGCGAGGATGTGCAGTTCAGCTGCCCGCTGCTGCGACTGCTCACGCTCATCGAGTGCGACACCCGGGCTGATCGCCCGGTTGCAGTAGTTGGCCTCGGATTGCCACGTAACAAGCCGGGGGACCCCATCCACGGCGCAGTGCGAAGTCTGCGGCGGGGAGTGTTTTTTCTGATCGGTGTCGGCGCCACCGTGCTCTGCGCGCTACTGGTCGCCGTCGGGTCGAGCCCGCACCGCATCCGTCCCGGCGAAGGGGCCAGGGCGGATGCCCCGCTGCTCGCTTCGGAGGTCGGCTCCCTTATGGGTACGGGTAGCGCGCGCAGTAGTGCGGCTTGGCTCAGTGTTCGGTGCGAGCGGTGGCCTTTACGCCTTCGCCGTCCCTGGTCAGCGTCGACGATCCCGAGGGGGAAGAGCGACGACGCATCCGGAGTCGGCGCAAACTCCGTCTGAAGGCCGCCCTCCTTGGACGCTCTAGAGGCGTTCCTCACGGTTACCGGCACGAAGGTGGGCGATGGCAGCCGTGGAACGTGACGGATGTCCAGCTGTGAAGAGCCTGGCCGACTAACGTGCGTAGATTGGCCAACCAGCTCGAAAAGTGGCCATCTAGCACGGTCAGTCACAGCCGTGATTTCTTGAGCGCGGTGACGAGCTGGCCCGTGGTGGTGAGGGCGTGGGAGTAGGTGGAGGTCTGGAACGTGGTTTCGCCTGCCACAGACGGCTGTCGGCCCCTAGAGCAAGTCGATGTCCGAAGCAGCGACCTCGTGCGCGTCGTCGTCGGAGATGAAACCGACGTGGACCGGCCGCCCGGTGGAGCGTTGGCGCCGCTGCACAGAGGGGCCTGAGGGGCGCGGTCGGTGGCGGTCACCCCATTGCTGAAACGCGCCGAGGATCACCTGCAGTTCCTCGCCGGCAGGGGTCAGGTGGTAGCTGTCGCGATGTCGGCTTCCCGGCACCTGGTACGTCCGCTTGCGGAGGACTCCCGCGTCGATCAGTGTCTTCAGCCGCGTGCTGAGCAGGTTCGGCGCGATGCCCAGTGATGCCTGGATTTCCGTGAAGTGGTGCTTTCCTATGTAGACCTCGCGGATGATCAGCAGGGTCCAGCGTTCGCCTAGCACCTGCAGGCTGCGTTCGATGGAGCAGGACGGCTCGTCACGCGTGGCTTCGGGCACGTTGCCTCCTTCTACGTCGCGGCGAACCGCAGGTTCCTGGACAGCCCAGCTTGCATTTCATTAGGGCACCCGAGCTCCGATGGGCCGGAGTAGTCAGGCCTCCGTGGTAGCAATCTCAATCCTAACTTGTATTTTACAAGTCAAGCGGGGCAGTTGCCGACGCTGTCCGGGTTCACTGCCCGGGGGCGGGGCGCCGGCACCCTTCTGATGTGACACGCCAGGCTGCGGCGGATCGGCATCGCCTGATCACCGCCGTGCCGCCAGCTTCGGCGCGCCCTCGTCCATGCCGGTAACGGTGGACATTGCCGAGTGCGGGCCCGCTGGACGGTCTCACCTGGGCGGTGGGGAAAACTCTCGGAGTGGACGGGAAACGATCTTCGGGAGCTCGGCCCCGTCCCTGATCAGCGCATTTCGTCGGTGCCCCGGACGGCGGTGCCAGGGCATCCAGCACAAGGACCCCGAGCCAGGCCGACGTGACCGAACGGACCACCACCGACCAGACCCGACAGAGGGCGGCGCCCCGGAGCTGTCCGGCGCCCGGGTCGCGCTGCAGCAGGCCCGGTTGGCCGCGAAGAACAACGGCGGCGGCGTGGCCCTTGCCAGCGCCGCCCGACCACCGTGAAGCGGGACGGGCGGGAGCCCTCCGAGTTCGCCGCCGTGCTGGCCGGGCCGATGGCCGACCGGGCCTGGGAGCTCCCGGCGGCCAGCGGCAGCGTTCTGGACCGCTGGCCCGACATCGCTGCTGCCGTCGCGTTCCACCCGGAGACCGGGTAGCTGGACCTGCGCCCGGACCGCTCAGCCGCCCCCTCCGTGTGTTCGAACACGTGTAGCGCGAGGGTGGCTCGGGGTGGCGAGCCCTGGCGAACACATGAACGGTAAACGTGATATCGATCACAGCACGATGCGTGGGTGCAGGTCACACGGTGAGTCACAAGCGGATCGTTGCACTCCGTCAAAAACGTGTGCCGCAGAGTTAACTCCCGGAGGCCTCCCCAGCGGTGAAGGGGATGAGACCGCGAGGTCTCCCCCCGCTCAGCAACGACGCGGTGCGGGGGCCAAGTTGAGCAGAAGGAGGGTCCGTGGGGCTTCACTGGGCCTGGCACGCGCTGGCGGTGGCCGGCGCCTGCCGGATGACCGCAGTTGCCTTCGACGCCGTCGTCCGACGCGTCGTCCGCATCGCCTCGCTGGCTCGCGACGAGCACCGCTCCCGCGCACGCGTTTTCGCACCACCCCCCGTCCTGCCCGCCGGACTGCACCCCGCTACGGGGACCGCCGTTCCGCCGCCCGCTGTGGAGGAGCAGTGACCAGTCCTGACGAGCAGGACTTCGGCGTGATCGAGCCCGCCGAACTCCCGACCGACTTCGAAGCGTTCTTCACCGGCCACAAGAGCGAGTTCATCAGGGTCGCCGGCGCTCGCACGCGCAACCCGCACGATGCGGATGAGGTGCTCATGGACGCCGCGGTGGTGATGTACCGCAAATGGGAGCGGATCCTGGCACATCCCAACCCGATCGCCCTCGCCCACCGCATACTCGAGAACGCGATCGCCGACTTCTACCGGCGCCGTGCCCGCACCACCGACTGGGAGGTCAGCTACGGCGAACTCTCCTACGCCGACGTGCCCACCGCGGACGACCTGCTGCTGCTGCGCGGGCACGACAGCCTGGACCGCGCCCTGGCCGAACTCGAACAGCGCGCTCCTCTCCAGGCGAACTGTGTGCGCCTGCGCTACCTCGCGGAGCTCGACTTCGCTGAGATCTCCGCGCGCCTGGACATCACAGCAGGCGCCGCGAAAGCCAACGTCCACCTCGGTCTGAAGAACCTCTACCGCCTCATCGGTCTCCCGGATTCGGGGAAAGGGAAGTCCTGATGCTGGAAGATCTCCTGCGCGCCGAAGCACAGGCCCTACACCGCACCTACGACCACCACGACACCGACGACTTCATGCGACGCCTGGCTGTCCGCATCGCCCAGGAGTCCGCGCGGCCGCCCCGAGTCACCCGCGCCGTCCTGGCTGCCGCCCCTCAGCGCGCCCAGGTGCCGTCGCCCACGGCGGCACCGGTACCCAGCCGCCCGGCAGGGACCCGGCCGCGCACGCGCCGCGGCCTGCGCCGGCGTCCCACGCCGATCCTCTGCCCGGACCCGGCCTCCAGCCCCACGGCTTTGGTCGATCATGTGCGGCGGCTGTGCGAGCTGGTGCTGCGCTCCAACGACATCGACTCCCTGGCCGACTTCGCCGCCGACTACGACCCCAGGGGGGCACGTACCTTCGCCTGCCTGCTCTACACGCTCGACCGGCGCGAAAGCGCCCTGTACTGGTGGCGGTTCGCCGCCGGCGGAGAGGACCCCCTCGCCGCCCACCTGCTCGCCGCCCACCACGCCGCTGTCGGGGTTAGCCCGGACGCCCGCCTGTGGCGGGCGCAGGCCCGCATGCTGGGCTTCACCTGCGACCGCCACCTTCCCCAACCTGTACGGCCCAGCACTCATCTCGCCGAAGGATTCGCCCGCGCCGTCCCATGGGGGAATGAGCTGAGTACTTTCATCAAAACCACACGCCTGCCCAGCGAACTGGCAAGCCACTGAGTCAGCGGTGGAGAAGGCGGCGCGTGAGACCCATTCCAGACGGCAGGCCCGGCGTGTTAGAGCAGCCATCACGCCAATCAGTCCTGGTGCCGGCGCTGGTCGTCCAAGATGGGGCCTGCGGCCCGGAAGAGGACACCGCCGTTGCCCTCGCTGACTCCCTTGCCGACGCCGTTGGCACGCGAGGGGAGCGGTCGATCACCGGGCGTCTGGACACGGTCGAACGTGTCCTGTTCGCCCTCGCACGCGCGCAGGGCATCGACCCGGAAAACATCGGCTGACTCCGGCGACGCTCAGATCAGAAGCGCCCCGCACACGGTGTGCGGGGCGCCTTCATACGGTGAGACGGCTGGTGGGACGGCTTGGAGGGCGAGATTCCGGGGGTAGGCGTTCATCGGTTGCCGCTCTTGGCGGCCGGGCTGATGCCCCTCACCCGGGCGACGCATCAAGCAGGCAGGGACGCCCGTCGGCGTTTACCGTCGTAATGCCTTGCGCTGACAGAACCGCAGGGCCCGGGTGGCCCCTGCGCTCAGTGCAGGGGCCACCCAATGCCTTCTCATCGATCCCGAGATCGCTCCCTGACAGCGGCTCAACCACTCCGCTTGGGCGCTGGTAACGAACATTTGATGTGCTCGGGGCCACAGCTGCATGTGTGCTGGCCAGATGGCCGCTGAAGCGGTCGCAGCTCAGGCCGGCGGGGACGCAGAGGTGGGAGGTGCCTGGTCGGGGGGCTGGTCCAGTTGCTGCTGGCGGCGTCGCTGCTCGTTGCGGTGCTGTTCGACGCGCTGGGTGAACAGCTTCAGCGCCTCGTCCTCCCGGCCGGGCCCGTACTCGCTGTACGGACCGATGCCGAGCCGGACGGCGTTGGCCTCCTCCTCGATGGCGTCGGCGGTCTGCTGGAGGAAGTAGCTGCGCTCGCGGAACTTGTAGTAGCCGGTGAACATCGCGGCCACCGTGATGGCGAAGCTGATCCCGGTCAGGGTGACGCTCTGCCAGGTCAGCTCCTTGCCGGTGTCCAGGGCCGCGATCGTGGTCGTGGAGGCTGAGCCGATCATGATGAGGGTCTGCAGGCTGTTGTGGATCCGCCGGTACTTGCGGCTGTCGGCCTGGTACTGCTCGATCGCGGTGGTGACTTCCTCGCGGTAGAGCTTGCGCCGGTCGTCCAGGTCCGGGTTGCTCCTGACCTTCTGCTTCCACAGCGACTCCTGCGCGGAGGCGAACTGCGCCTCCAGGCGCTGGAGGGTGGGCAGGTCCCGGCCGGCGAAGTGCACGCCGACCAGCGCCAGCAAGGACATCAGGAGCAGGCTGCCACAGATCAGATCGCCCAGGACGAACCGCGCCGGGTCACCCGTGGTCAACGCGGCGATGCCCGTGCCGATGACGGCGGTGAGTAAGGAGAGCCAGCTGACGGCCGCCCCGGCGCGCCAGATGCGGTCCAGCCGCCGGCGCCGGGCGAGCTTCTCCTGGGCGTCGATGACGAGGTTGGTGGTCACCACATAGATCCGTTCGTCGGCGTCCCGCTGGCGGGCGAGTACCAGTTCGTTCGCGTCCCGCATGCGGCGGGGCGCGTCGTCGTCGAAGTCCCGTGCCACGGGCTCAGCGGGCGAACGCTTCGGTCAGGCTGATGCGGTAGCCGTCCTCTTCCATCAGCACGACGGTGACGCCGAACGGATCGGGGTGGTCCAGCTCGACCGGGGTGAAGGAGAAGTTCACCGCGGCCTGGATCGGCGGCACCAGCTCGCCGCCGGGCTGCGGCGCGGGGGCCGGCCTCCAGTCCGGGGCGACCGACGCCCAGCCCTCGGGACTGCGGGACAGCAGCTGCTCGCTGTAGGGGAACTGGTGCAGGACGTGCCCGTCGCGGGTGGCGAGCACCATGTTCAGGCACGGCGCCGGGCCGACGATCGGCAGCTCGCAGGCGGTGGCGACGTCGTGGGTCTCCCAGGCGAGGACGACCTCGTCCGCGCCGGCCGCCGCGGCGATGTTCGCGAGTTCGGCGATCCCGGCGAGCGCGTCCTGGCCGACCTTGAGCGGGCGGACCCAGATCAGCCCGACTAGCTCGCCGCGCACCAGCGGCATCATGAGCGGGCGCGGCACGGTCCCCTCGCCCAGCGAGGCGGTGTACGTCTCCTTCGCGACGCCGACCAGTCCGTTCCACATCCGTGCTTCCACGGGAGCCCCCTGCCGTCTGCTGAGCCGATCACCGCACCCTGCCACGGGGTTCAAGGCTGTGTCAGCGGGATGATCAGCCAGCCCGGCCCCGGCGCTTCGCCTCGAACGCTTCGGCATCGTGCGGCGCGACCCGGTCGTCGGCGACGACAGCGGAGCCGTCTGCACGGCGCAATAGGGATTCCTAATGCCGTTTGTCAAGCCGCGAGCGGGGTCGGTGGCGTCAGCTCGTAGCACCGGTCATCGCGCAGAAGAGCCCAGAGGACGTTGACGC
>NZ_JBIARC010000144.1:0-10239 GCF_042889625.1 Streptomyces sp. NPDC002573
ATCATCTCCCCTGCAGTCGCACGACAGGAAAGCGACCACGGAAACGATCATCTCGTCAACACGCCACTTCCCGCAGCGAATTGCGCAGCAGAGTCTTCGGTCCGTGCAAAGTCACCTCCACCGGAACCTGCCTGCACCTGTCGATGTCAGTGCCTGGATCTATGGTCAGGGCATGACTTCGACAGGCGCTGCTGCACCGGACCGGACCAGGAGGGGCAGCCGATGACCCGCCGCGGCCAGGGCTTTGTCCGGCATGTCCAGCTCGATTCGTGCGTGGACACGGACCGCTATCCCTTCAGTCTGCCGGTGGTCACCCACCTCGCCGGCCTGGACAGGCTCGATCTCGACCCTGCACTGACGTTTGTGGTCGGCGACAATGGCTCGGGCAAGTCCACCTTGATCGAGGCGCTGGCCACGGCCGCCGGCTTCAACGCCGAGGGCGGTTCGCGGTCCTTCCGGTTCGCCAGCCGGGCTTCCGAGTCCGATCTGGGTGATCACCTGACGTTGTGCTGGAACCGCAGACCCCGCACGGGATTCTTCCTGCGTGCGGAGAGCTTCTACAACGTGGCCACCGAGATCGAGCGGCTCGACGAAGGGTCGGGGGAACTTCTGGGCGCCTACGGCGGTCGGTCCCTGCACGAACGCTCCCACGGCCAGTCGTTCCTCGACCTGGCGCACCACCGTTTCGGCCCGAACGGCCTGTACGTACTGGACGAACCAGAGGCAGCCCTGTCGGTTCAGGGATGCCTGGCGATGATGGTGAGGATCCGGGAACTTCTCCAGCAAGGGTGTCAGTTCGTGGTGGCCACGCATTCACCGATCCTGCTGGCCATGCCCGGCGCACGGATCCTGCAGATCGAGACCGGCGGCACCATCGAGCAGGTGGAATACGAACAGGCCGAGCCTGTCGCCTTGACCCGCGCGTTCGTCAACCACCCTGACCGCTTCCTGAACCGCATGTTCGCCGAGGACGCATAGGCCGGTCGGTCCGACGGCGCTCTGCCCGGACCTTCAGGGCCAGGCACACACGTGGGCACCTCTGCGCCAAAGAATGCAGCGCGAGAACTGTTCTCACGCACAGGTGCGTGACTTCACCTCTCAACAACACTTGCCGGCCCCGAGACCGATACATGCCTCCCGAAGTGAGCCGCAAACGCCACCGGCTGAGACCCGCACAGCCACCCCCCACCGAGCCAGAGGGCGCCGGTCAGGCTCTGCTCACGGGCGAAGCCGATGCCAAGGCATGCTGGGTGCCCGGTGGTCAGGGTGCGCGCCGCGGTGATGTTCCAGCTCGTCCAGCCGTCTGGTGGTGTTGCGCGCGGTGCCCCTTCGGCAGTGCGGTTTTTACCGTCCTCCACCCCACGCAGACGGACCACCCGCGCTGCGCGGGTCTTCCCGCTTCTCCCAGCAGCAGCGGACGGCTGGTGGGAGCCGTCTGTGAGTATGTCCCGCGATGCTGCGGTGGATCCGGCGATTTCGGAGAGCTGGTGCGCGCCATCTCGCGCAGCGCCAGGTGCCAGCGGGTCCTCAGCCGCCCTTGCCTGGTCTTCTTCCATTCCCCGACGCAGCCGGAGTCGGCTGGATCTTCCTACTCACCACTGTCCGCGGGATGGCCGACCGGTTCCCCCTTCGTGGGGCTTGCACCTCATAATATACGAGCCTATGCTCCTATGTGTTTGATCCCCATAGCGCCGTTGAGGAAACAAAATGATCAATACAGAGGATCTGGTCAGCCGGAACACCGCGTTCGCCGCCCGTGGCGCGCATGAGGGCCTGCACATCCTGGGCAACGGCACCGGACTGATCGAGGTCGTCGCCCCGACCGCGAGGGCCGGGGAGGAATAGGCACCGGCCTCGCCCACCTCGGCGAGGCTCACCAAGGCATCGCCCGATAGAGGCGGCCGGGTTCCGCCCGTGAGGGCAGATCCGATGCGACTGTGCAGGACGAACACGGCAGCACAGGGTCCCGTCGAAGTCTTCGTCGAACGCTGCAAGACGGCCTTGGGTAGTAGGTCCCGGCTGCCGACGTGGGCGAGCAATCGCCTCTGCCTCGCGCCGCGAACAAGAGGCGATGCGCCGCCTGTCGGTGTGAGCAGCTGCCCCTGATTCCCGTACGCATCGATGAGCAGCGCAGCATCACCGTGGGCCGGGCGGCATCGAAAGCACCGACAGGGGCCCGGTCGGCCGCCCTGGTGCGCAGTCCGTCCGGCCTGTGTCCCGGCTGCGTGCGCCTCCGCTCTGAGCCACTGTGGTGGTTGTGACGATGCCGATGCCCCCTCGCGGCCGTCACGGCACACCCGGCTGATCGGACCAGAGCTGTAATGTCCGCGCCAATAGTCGTGGGCGGCTCGTCGGCAATGAAGAAGCCGAACAATCGGCGGAAAGCTAATCGCATGTGTCTTGCTCCAGGTACCGCCGCCGAAGCGGCCAGTGCTACGCCTCGTCCCGCCTTCGGGCCCGCGGTGGACCCCATTCATCTTGAACCGGTCGACGAGGTCGAGATCACGATTCTCGTCGACAACGTCTACGACGCTCTGCTGGGCGGCGATGAGCGCACGCGCCGTGCCCCCTTCAGCGTCGGTGCCGAGCCGGCGCCGCACTTCGAGGAGGGCGAGAGCTTCGTCGGCCTCGTCGCCGAGCACGGCTTCTCCGCACTGGTCACGATCAAGCGGCTCGGACACACCAGCTCGCTGTTGTTCGACACCGGGCTCTCGCCGACAGGAATGGTCGTCAACGCCGACCGGCTCGGAGTGCGCTTCGACGATCTCCAAGCAGTCGTGCTCAGTCACGGCCACTTCGACCACGCCGGAGGCCTGGCCGGGCTCGCGGGACGCCGGCGCGCCTCAACAATGCCGATGCTCGTACATCCCGAGGTGTGGACTCGCCGTCGCGTGGTGCTCCCGGGTTCAGGGATCCAGCCGTTTCCCACCGTCAGCAAGAAGGCTCTGCGCCAGGAGGGATTCGACGTGGTGGAACGGCGCGTACCCTCGCTGCTCCTCGATGAGAGCGTACTGATCACTGGTGAGGTGGACAGGACGACTGAGTTCGAACGGGGCATGCCGCCCAGTCATGAGGCGTGGACGGGCGAGCGATGGGCACACGACGCGAAAATCATCGATGATCAGGCCCTCGTCGTGAACCTCCGGGGGCACGGACTGGTGGTGCTGACCGGCTGTGGCCACGCCGGCGCGGTCAACATCGTTCGACACGCCCTACGGCTCACCCAGGTCGACCGGCTCCATGCCCTCATCGGCGGACTGCATCTGAGCGGGCCGGCATTCGAACCGATCATCCCGCCGACGATCACTGCCCTGGCGCAATTCGCGCCGAGCCTAGTCGTTCCCGGCCACTGCACAGGCTGGCGTGCGCAGCATGCACTGGCTGCTGCGCTCCCGTCGGCCTGGGTACCAAGCTCGTCCGGCACCTCGTTGCACCTTGAGGGCGCGCCCGCCTGACGTGCCGGCCCCTGCGCCACGGATGTGCGACAAGGGAGGCCGCAGCCCCCGTAGCGACGGGCGGCGGTGGACGGGAAGGAAAGGGATCTGACCATGCCGAGCCCACGCGATGGGGCCGAGGCGGGCACCCGGCGTCCGGCCGGGGCGCTGACCGCCGCCGAGGTCCACCAGCAGCTCAGCGACGGTCTGGCTTACAAGACCGTGCTGACCGTACTCGGCCGGCTTCACACCAAGGGTCTGGTGGACCGCGAGTCCGTCGGCCGTGCGCACGCCTACACGCCGAGCCGAGCAGCTGCGGAGCTGGCCGCCCAGGAGATGAACGCAGCCCTGCGCCGCACCGGCCACCGCGCCGAGGTGCTCCAGCATTTTGTGGACACCCTGGACGTCGACGAGCAGGCCGCCCTGCGCGCCCTGCTCGACTCCACGGACTGAACGGGTCGGGAAAGGCGACGACGTCCGTGTACCTGACCGTCTACCTCCTGCTCCTGGCGCCCGCCGTGCTGGCTGCCGCCGGCCCTCGGCTGGCCCGGCAGCTCGCACCGGCTGCCGCGGCCCGCATGCTGGCGGCCGTCACGGCGGTGGCGGCGGTGTCCACGGTCTGGGGCCTGCTGGTCCTGGCGGCCGGTGGCCTGGGCCGCATCGGTGAGGTCGTCGCCTACACCCGTCCCGACCCAGCCGCGCTCGCCGCCACCGATCCGGTGCCGCGCACGCTCGGGGTACTGGCCGCCGCTCTGCTCTCGTGTGGCCTCCTCCGGCTCACGCGCACTGTGCGGCGGCGGCGCCGTGAGATGCGGGCACTGGCTGGCCTGCGGGGTCTGCCGGCGGCCGACAATCTGATCGTGCTGGCCGACGACCAGCCGGACGCCTACGCGCTGCCCGGTCGACCCGGGCGGATCGTGGTCACCTCCGGCATGCTGCGCGCGCTGCCCGCCGACGAACGGGCGGTTCTGCTGGCGCACGAGCATGCCCACCTGGCTCACCGTCACCACCACTACAACGCCCTGGGTGAGATGGCCTGCGCGCTCAACCCGGTCCTGAGGCGTCTGCGCGACGAACTCGGCTTCACACTGGAACGCTGGGCTGACGAGGACGCCGCCCACGCGGTGGCCAGCCGAACTCTCGCGGCCCGCTCTCTCACCCGAGCCGCCCTCGCCGGCACCGGCCGAGGCCCCGCCACAGTGCTGGGCTACCTGCGCCGCCAGGTCACCGCCCGGGTCCGCGCCCTGCAGGGCGCTCGTCCCGAAAGCCGCCGCAGCGCCGCCATGCTTGCCACGTCCCTCGTCACCGTGACGGCACTCGCCCTCGCCGACGCCACCTCGGCGCTTGGCCGGTTCCTGGAGGTCTTGCACCCGTGACCGGGCCTACAGAGGCGACTCCTTCATCGGCAGGGCGCCCGGCGTGGCTGACCCACAACGTGAAAGTGCTGTGCGGGGTGTCCTTCCTTCAGGACGCCGCCAGTGAGCTCCTCTATCCGATCCTGCCGATCTTCATCACCACCGTTCTCGGCGCCCCACCCGCCGTGGTCGGCGCGATCGAGGGTCTCGCCGAAGGCGGCGCGTCGGTCACCAAGGTCGCCGCCGGAAGACTGGCCGACCGAATCGCCCGCCGACCGCTCATCGGCGCCGGATACGGGCTGGCCGCAGTCGGCAAGCTGCTCATCGCCGTCGCCACCATGTGGCCACTGGTACTGCTGGCTCGGGTGGTCGACCGGCTCGGCAAGGGCGTGCGGGGCGCGCCGCGTGACGCCCTCCTCGTCGACGGCGTCCCGAACGGGCAGCGCGGCAAGGTGTTCGGGCTGCATCGGGCGGCCGACACCGCAGGCGCCGTGGTCGGCCCGCTGGTGGGTCTCGCGCTGTACGAGGGCCTCGAGCACCGTCTGCGGCCGTTGTTCTGGGTCGCGGTGATCCCGGCTGTCGCCTCGGTCGCCCTGGTCGCCGTCGTCCGCGACCCGGGCCGGACAGGCCGCGCTTCGGCCAAGGCCGTACACGCTCGGTGGCGGTCCCTGCCCAGTCCGTACTGGCGTGTCCTGGCGGTGCTGTTCGCCTTCAACCTGATGAACTTCCCCGACGCCCTGCTCCTCCTGCGCGCCCACGCGCTGGGCCTGTCCACGGCCGGGGTCGTCGGCGCGTACGCGGTCTACAACCTTGCTTACGCCGCCCTGTCCTACCCCGCCGGGGCCTTGTCCGACCGGCTGCCACGTCCGCTCGTGTTCGCGGCGGGCCTGGTCTTCTTCGCCGTCGGCTACCTCGGCCTCGGCCTCATCCGTGCGCCCTGGTTGGTCTTCGTCGTCCTGCCGCTGTACGGCGGATTCGCCGCTTGCACCGACGGTGTCGGCAAAGCGTGGGTCTCCACCCTTGTTCCGGACCACCAGCAGGGAACCGCTCAGGGCCTGTACCAGGGTGCTACCGGCGCTGCGATCCTGCTCGCCGGCCTCTGGGCCGGGCTCGCCTGGGGCCCTGACGGCCATCTTCCGCTGCTGGTCTCCGGTATCGCCGCGCTCGTGCTCGCAGGCGTGCTTCCAACCGTGCAGCACCTATGGAGGACATCATCGACCGAAGCGTCGAATAGGGCTGAATAGAGGGGAGTTCGCGTTCAGGCGGGTGGCAATCGTAAACTCCCCACCATTTTTCCCGTGAGTGCTTTGTGTGACTGTTGTGGTCACGCCAAGATCCTCTCTGCGTCGGGACACCCCCATATGCCCGTCGCAGGGAGGAGAGGGCATGTTGCCCCAACGGCATCAGCGACGGCTCATGGCCTGCGCCGGCGTAGCGGCCGCGTTCGGACTGGTGAGCACCCAGTCGTTCGCGGCGTCGAACGACACAAGACCCCGGCCCTGGCAGGCGCGCCACCAGGCCGCCATGGGCCGGCAGCACATCAAGGCGGTGCACGCGGGTCATGGCATGTCCGCGTTCGCAGCGGAGGGCGATGACGACGGGGCCGACGAGGCGGAGAACTCCGCGGAGGCCACGGCCCAGTTCACCGAGGCGCGCACCGCACCCGGTGTGGTCGCGCCGGGCGCCTACGGGGCCGCATGGCAGCAGTTGCAGTCAATGCGGCACACGGCCGGCAGCTGGGACCACGTAACCAAGAAGGCGTACAACTCCGACGACTCCCGCTACCGCGATGTGAACTCCAATTCCAGTGGCGGTGCGGGCGACGTCACCGGACGGATCACCGGCATCGCCGCCGACGACCAGGGCTATGTGTACGCGGGCGGCGCCAACGGCGGCGTCTTCCGCTCAACGACCGGCGGCGGCCACTGGAAGCCGATCGCCGACAAACTGCCCTCCCTGTCGACCGGCACCCTGAGCCTCGACGGCCAGAACCGGCTCTGGTACGCCACGGGCGAGTCCAACACCGGGGCGACCTCCTTCGTGGGTACGGGCGTGTACATCCTGAAGGACCCGCGCCACGGGCAGTTCCAGCCCGGCGACCGCGTGGGTGGCGCTGAACTGGAGTCCACCGTCATCCACGCCCTCCGCTTCGCCGGCACCAAGGTCTGGGCGGCGACCAGCACCGGCGTCTGGTCGCACTCCACGACCACCCTGTCCGGGCCGTGGAAGCAAGAGTTCGCCCCCAACCCCGACTACCTGCCGGGTGGTTCGAAGGCGGACGACCCGAGCGCGCCGTACAAGAACATCGCCAACGACATCGCCGTCGACCCGAAGGACCCCTCCAAGGTCCTGCTCGCGGTCGGATGGCGAGGCGGTGACACCTACAACGGGCTGTACGCCCAGCAGGCCGACGGCAGCTGGAAGCCGGCCGGCGGGCTCGGTGACCTGCCCACCAGCAGTGACGACGTCGGGAACATGACGTTCGCCGCGGCGGCCGACGGCTCGCGGCTGTACGCCATCGACCAGTCGCCGGCCCAGATGGCCGCCAACCCGGACAGCGGGCTCAAGGGTGTCTACGTCTCCAAGAACGGCTCGCCGTTCGGCCCGTGGACGCAGATCGCGGACTACACCAAGCTGAAGGCGTCCGGATCCGCCCTCCAAGGTGCGGGCTACATGCCCGGCATCCAAGCCTGGTACAACCAGTTCCTCCAGGTCGACCCGGCCAACGCCGACCACGTCTACCTCGGCCTGGAAGAGGTCTTCGAGACCAAGAACGGCGGTCAGAGCTGGATCACACCGGGTCCGTACTGGAACTTCCCCTTCCCCTGCTGGAGCATCGACCCCTCGAAGCAGACCGGTGACTGCTCGCCGACCACCCACTCCGACCAGCATGCGGTCGCGATCGGCAGCTACAAGGGCAAGAGCTGGGCGTACGTCGGCAACGACGGCGGCATCTACCGCCGCCCGCTGAACGGCGCGGTCGACTCCGGTGGCCACGCCAAGGACTGGCAGCCTCTCAACGACGGCACCCTCGACGCCCTGCAGTACTACTCCGTGGGCGTCGGCAAAGACCCGACCTACGGCGGCGTCTCGGTGACCGGCGGGCTCCAGGACAATGGCCAGTCGATCCTGCGTGGCCACGACAAGATCATGGGCTCCAACTTCGGCGGCGACGGCGGCGACACCATCACCGACCCAACCAACGGCTGCAACATCGCCGAGGAGTATGTCTACCTGGACATGTGGGTCACTCAGAACTGCGGCGTGAACAACGGTGCCTGGGCGACTGACCCGTCGAAGGCCACCGAGTACGAGGTCGCCCCGCCGGACAAGGACCAGGGCGGCAACGGCGCCCGCTTCATCGCACCGATCAGCGCCGACGCCAAGGACACCAACACCTGGATCGCCGGTGGCCGGCACGTGTGGGTGAACACCAAGGGCTACGCGATCCGCTCCGGCAAGGAGTGGACGAACGCCTACGACCTCGGCGAGGGGCATGTGGCCACGGCCGTGGCGTCTTCCGGCGGCACGGTCTACGTCGGCTGGTGCGGCCCCTGCAACAACCAGGGCTTCGCCCGGGGTATCGCGGTCGGCAACGCCGACGGCACCGGCTGGCATCAGCTGAACCTGCCGGTCGACGGCACCATCCCGAACCGCTACATCTCCGGCTTCGAGATCGACCCGGCCGACGCCCAGCACGTCTACGTGGCGATCAACGGCTTCTCCCGCCGGTTCACCGAGGGCCCGGGCGCCGGCGTAGGCCACGTCTTCGAGTCCAAGGACGGCGGCGCGAGCTGGACAGACATCTCCGCCAACCTGCCCGACGTCCCCGCCGACACGGTCAAGCTGCTGCCGAACGGCGGCCTCGCCCTCGGCACCGACCTGGCCACCTTCTACCGGCCCGCCGGCGCCGCCAAGTGGCTGGTCCTGGGCCACAACCTGCCCACCACGGCCGTGATGCAGCTGCGCCTCGGCCCGGACGGCAAGCTGTACGCCGCCACGCACGGCCGCGGCATCTGGTCTCTCGACGTACGGCGCCTCAAAGGCCGTAAGGACTGATCAGCGACCGTAGGCCGGTCATACGACGACGGCCGGTGTGAACCCTGCTTCCGGGGGCACACCGGCCGTCCGGCGTTCGGGTTCACTGCACCGGGTACGCGGCCACACTCAGCCGAAGAGTGAAGAGTGGCGCGTTCTCGGGCCCCCAGGTCACGCTCACCACGCCAATGCGCGCAGCACGCGCCGTGACCTGGGTGACGCCCTTGCTGTCGGTGGCGGAGGAGGTCACCAGTGCCAGCATCGGGTTGCTGCTGCGCGGCTGTGGCCAGGGGCCATGGGTGCGTGGCTTCAGGACGACGGTCACCGTCGTACCGGATCGCACGCAGAGGCTATGGACGGAGGCGTCGCCGGAGTCGTGGACGACGGTGGCGGAGCCCGCGACGCATCCCGGGGAGGCAGAGGCCGTCCTGTGAGGGGACGGGGTTGGTGTCGATGGCGCCGACGGTGACGTTGCCGACCTTGTAGCGGGGGGCGAGCTGGGGGTTCGCGGAGTGCTCGGACCGCCTTCCGACGGGGAAGCGGTGGGTGGACTCGCGGAAGGAGGCGGCGATGCAGAGTCCGCCTCCGAGCCACCGCTGCTGCCCCCGCAGGCGGTCAGAAGACAGGACAGGGCGACAAGGGCGGCCGCGAGCGAGGGCCAGGATCCTCGGCCACCCCTGCTGTCGTGCGTCATCATGGCCACTCCCTTGTGTCACCGACGTCCCTGCGACGTCCTCGGCAGCAGTTCGGTTCCCATCGCGCCCCGGGAGATGGCAAGGGGCTCAGCGGATGCCCGAGTCGAAGGGGACGTCGATCGCGGTGAACCGCCCACTCGTGACGGTGACGGACACAGGTTGGGCGATCGGGGCGACGGCGCCGGTGAGGTTGGCCGGGCGGATGGTGTAGGTGCCCGGCGGCAGCGAGACACTGAAGTGGCCGTCGGCATCGCTGGTGGTTTGAGCGATCTTCCGTTCTGGATCGCCGCTGGTGACGGTCAGCCGGGCGCTCAGAGGACGGTCGGGACCGGGGCTCCCCTCACGGACCACCGGGCAGCCGCCGTCGACCATGGTGCGCCCCGTGATCCCGGAGTCGGACGCGGTCGGCGATCCGGTTCCGTGAGCGTCCCCGCATCCAGCCGCCGAGAAGGTGGCCAGAGCCAGGACAGCGAGGGCGGCGCCGAGGGGGCTCTTCACAGGGGTTGGACTTCCCACGGTGCGGGTCGGTTCCTCGGCCGGCATGGCCCGGTGACCGCGCGGAGAGGTTCCCGCCCGGCCACCGGCTTGTTCACCTCTATCTGCCGAGGATGCCCCGGGCTTCAGTTATCCACGGGGCTCAGCCACATCTCATCTACGTAATGAACGAGCAGTGACTGCCCTCGTTCCTGCTCGTTGATGAAGAGGTATCAGCAGGCT
>NZ_JBIARC010000145.1:0-10160 GCF_042889625.1 Streptomyces sp. NPDC002573
CTCCGCTTCATCGTGCTGGACGGTCTGGCCAGGCCGACCGTGCTGGAGGGCCCGGACCCGGCGGTGCTGCTGGCCGCGTACGGCGAAGTGGGCCACCAGCGCTGGCAACTCGCCAACGTGAGCGAATTCGCCCTGGCCGGATCCATTGACGGAATGAATGTGTGAGTTTACCGCTCTCAGCGGATCGTGGTCTTGAACCGGTGGCAGGCACGGTCGCGACTCCACTGGGCGAACCGCCGGCTGACGCCGAAATAGGTGACCTGCTCGCACCCACCGGGCTTCGACTCGTCGAACGGGTCCAGCAGGATGTTCGGCTGCCCCCTCTGCCGGAGTACGTGTCGCCTGCGAGCGCCCGGCCCGAGCACGGGCGCTTCGACTCAGACCCGGACGAGGTCGCCGACCTGGATGCTCCGGACTTCGTCGACAAGGTCAACGCGGGCTGGCGCCGCATGGCCACGGAGCACGGGCTCCTCAACGGCAAGCGCGAGTTTCTCCTCGCAGTCGGCCGCGCACGCCTCGGGGAAGATCCAGACGATGAGCCCTGCGAGGTGTGGTTCCGGGTCCAACTACTCGATGATTGGGACCTGGTGGGGAGTGAGGTGGACTTGTTGCGGAGCGGCTTCGCGACCCTCTTCACAAACCACGGTGTGGGGTGACGGCACGCTCAGCACCATCGTTATCCGCCCGTAGCTGTCGCACTCTGAGAAAGCCACTCCCGCTCTGGTCTGCTCGTCTCTACCGTGGTAGCGGGAGAGGAGCGATGGATGGGCTCGCTGTTCGAGGAGTTGGAAGCCCGCGAGGCGGCTGCCAGACGCGGGTGGAGGAGCTCGAAGCCGAACTCGCGGAGGTGTCCGGGCGGCTGAAGGCGGCCTGGGAGGGGCTGGAGCGGCTGTGGATCGCCCGGGAGACGGTCGCCGAAGTGCTGGCGGAGATGACCTCGGAGAAACCGGGGGTCGCGGTCGATAATCGGTCGGTCGAGGGTGAGCCGGTCGCGTCGGCGTATGCGGGGGCCGCGCGGCAGGTCGTCGGGGTGCTGACGGTGCCGAACTGGCAGCCTGGGATGGGGGCGGAGGTCCTGCCGCGGGTGTATCGGGACATCGTGGAGGTGGTGGCGGACGCGCCGGGGCCGGTCCGCGCCAAGCAGATCGTGCCGAGGATCGGGCTGCCCGCCGAGGCTGGGAAGATCGAGGGCACGCGGTCGAAGCTGAAGGAACCAGGCCACCAGCGGTGGCTGGCCACCGTGTTCGGGTTGGTCCGGGTCACCCGGGTCGCCCACCGAGGCCCCGGCGCCTGCAACGTCCACCCCGCCGACGCCGTACTCTCGCTGCCAGCGGGCCGGCACGCGAACGGCTTACGGCGGCTCGCGGTCACCGAAGCCGTCCGTGGCTCGTTCGACCAGGCCCACCAAGCCGTTGAGCGCCGCTGCGGGAACGTGCTCGGCAAACGCAGGCTGGAAGAGCTCGTGGTCGCCGCCGCGGTCGACGTCAACGGCTTCTACCAGGCCAGGATCCCGGTCCCGTGCAGCCGCGAGATGCCGCTGGTGGTCCAAGTGGATGGCAAGGGCGTGGTCATGCGCCCCGAGGCCCTGCGCGAAGCCACCAGACGAGCCGCCGAGAAGGCCGCGATCGGCCACCGCGGCCGACTCGCCCCCGGCGAGAAGGCGAATCGCAAGCGGATGGCAACCGTGGCCTGCGTCTTCGACACCCGGCCGGCGCCGAGACGCCCGCACGACGTGATCCAGCCGCCCGGCGGCCGCAGCGGCGAACGCCCCGCCGCCCGGGGCCGAAGGCCGAGAACAAGTGGTGCACCGCCTCTCTGGTCCGCTCGCCCGAGCAGGTCATCACCGACGCCTTCGACCAGGCCGAGGCCCGCGACTCGCAGCACCTGCGACCGTGGGCCGTCCTGGTGGACGGCGCCCGCCACCAGCTCGACCTGATCACAGCGGAGGCCTCCCGACGCGGCATCACGGTCCACATCCTGCTGAACTTCGTGCACGTCGCCGAGTATGCCTGGGCCGCCGCCCACGCCTTCCACAAACCCGGCACCACCGAGGCCGAAGCCTGGGCGGCCGACCATCTGACCGCGGTCCTGGCAGGCCACGCCGCCCGGGTCGCCGCCGAGATGACCGCCCAGGCGGAGCGGGAACACCTGTCGGCCTCCCGGCGCGAGGCGGTTGACGCCTGCGACCGCTACCTGACCGGACACCTGGACCAACTCCGCTACGACGTTGCCCTGGCCAACGGCTGGCCGACAGCAACCGGCGCGGTCGAGGGCGCCTGCCGCCACCTGATCGCAGACCGACTCGACATCACCGGCGCCCGCTGGGGCCTACCCGGAGCAGAAGCCGTCCTCCGGCTGCGTGCTGTCGTCTCCAACGGCGACCTCGAACCCTACTGGCGCTTCCACACCCGCCATGAGCACGAGCGCATCTACCCCGGCTCCGCCCCGCAGCAGTTCGCCCTCACGGCTTGATCAACGTCGTCCCTCGAAACGAGCCGCACCCAACCACGGTTGACCGATATGGAAGCGCTCTTCGACGGCATCCGCGCCCCCCCGACGCGTCACCCCAGCCGGATAGGGCGGCTGTACGGCAGCGCTCAGCAGCGGGGCCGGGTAAGGGGTAACCCGCCCGGCCCCGCTGCCGCTGTGCCCGCCCTCCACGGGCGCATGCCGGTGGGCGATGAGCAGGACCGCGTTGTCGGTGGCGGCTGCGAGGCTGATCGGCATGAATGGCGATGAGCAGCTGCTGCGTGGCCGGGTCTATGGCGCCGACCACGAGGACCCCGGCCCGGTACCGGGTCAGCGCTACGTCGAACTGGTGGGCGGGCCGCTGGACGGCTTGCTGCTCGACATTACCGGCTGGGCGCAGGACGAGATCGACACCGGTGTCGCCCTCCAGACCGAGCTTGGGCAGTTCGGCGCCGGCGGCCGGGCAATGTACGACCCGCGCCCCGGCGACCCGCGCCGCTTCGACTGGACCGGTGACATCCCGTGAAGGCCGCGGTCGGCACGGTGGTGAGCTTGTCCCAGCCGAGCTTATCTCGGGTGCAGATTGAGCGTCAGGCATGTCAGGCAAGCAGCCGCGGGAGTCCGTGCCTTACAAGTATCCGAGGGATGTTCAGGCATGTTCGGGACGTCCATGAAGCCGGCGGCCTCTCCGGGCCTTGTACGGAACCGAATACAGTTCGGCGACCTCGGTTCGGCCGAACCGAGGTCGCAAATCGGGCAGGAGATGCGCCGCAGCGAGGAGGCGACGGTGCCTCCATACGTCTGCCTGCGGCGCGATGCCCGCACCGGCCAGCACTCGGTGAAGAGGGACCGCGTAAGGGCCGATAGGGTGGTCCGTCGAACACCAATCGGGGGATCGGGATTTCATGGACACTCGGCCGTCTCTGATAGGAGCGGTGGCCACTACGCGCGCTCTGGGAACCATCGCGCTGCTGGTGGGGCTGGTGACCTCCCTGACCACCCTGATGGGCGGCACAGCGGGACTTGGGGGACCGGTGCTCGCTGTACTGCTCTTTGGCGCGCCGTTCGCCTGGGTCGCCGTAGCGCGCCGTGCCTGGTACCGGAACCGGCTGGAGGCGGCCACCCCGGCGCCCCAGGTTTCCCCGGTGATCGCGCGTGAGAACACCTTCAAGGCGGTCTCCCAGCCGCTGACCGTGCCGGTGGTAATCGGTCTCGGGCTCGGCCTGCTCATCGCGTCGACCACGGGCGTCCCGGCGGGCCTTGCTCTGGCGGGAGCGGGCAGTGGGCTGCTCTGGCAGGCGCAGTGGCTCGCCCGTGAGGAACGCAAGCGGGGCATCTGGCTGCTGTGCCCACACGCGCCACTGCGGCCCGCGACCGACGACCCCTCGCTCGCCCTCTACCGGCAGGTGCCCTTCTACATCGCGCCCGCCCAGCCGGCCGACACACGCTCCTGACAGCCCGTCGCTTGGGACACCGCCCGATTCCAGGACACATGACTTGCTTGCCTGCACCCTCCGCAGCGCGCTGACCTGCGAAGGCAAGCACTTAACCCTAGATAACCTCGGCGGACCGATCGCACCCAACACCCCGGGTGCTCGCCCTGGCGCACGACGTTGCCCGGCTCCAGTCGGCGTCGACACCAGGGGCGGCCGCTAGGAACGGGCGCTCACAGGCCTTTACTGCCCCGACTTGCGTGGAGTGGCGGGCTGCGCTGCGATGGAATGGATTGCCGTACGGCTCTGGATGACTCGCGAGCTTTCCGTCTCAGCTCAGTCTGCAAGGTCAAAAGGGCGGCAGTCATGCCCCTCGGGTCGATCAGAGGAGCGTCCCGTGAGTAAGAACAGAAACCGCGCCTGGCGTGCGATGGGAGTCGTCACCTCGCTGGCCACGGCCGCCGCGATCGGCTTCATCGCCCCAGCTCAGGCTGGGTCCACTGCTCAACTAAACGCGTATGTCAGCGACGGCTGGGGCGGCGGAACCATCACCAGCAGCCCCGCCGGGATCAACTGCCACACGGTGGCGTGGGACCCGTATGCCGGCGACCCGTCGCCGTCGCCGACCGGTACCTGCACCGCGAGCTTCCCGGTCGGGACGACGGTCCACTTCACCGCCACAGCTGATCCGGGTTCTTACGTCAACATCCCCCCCGACCCGAATCCCGTGACGGTACGGGACGGTTACAACTACACGGGGGTTGTGTTCTGCCCGAACGACGGCCTCTGCTCCGCAGGCTAGTGCTGCGCCAGGCAGCGATTGCCCCATCACCTGGTGAGCCAGGTGATGGGGCAATCGCTGCCTGGCCCCGGGGCCTACCGGGTGCTCATGGATGGCGAGCAGAAACCGGCACCGATACCGCCACGAGGTCGGGGAGTGGCTGCGCGTTAGGGCGTGGCGCTGTGCGGCGTAGTGCCGCTGCCAGTCCGCCGGTCACCCCGTGTTTCAGAGCTCATCGATCGTCTCCAGCGCGGCCTTACACTCCGGGTGATCGCGTCCAGAGCGCCCGGACGGCGCAGGTTGGACAATCACTGCTCCACCGGCCTATCCAGCGCCGTCGCCGAACGCGGCGCGCACAGCGTCCAGTGCGGTGATCACCATGAGCTTCTCTGGTTCGGGCACTGCTGAGAAGCCGGCACGTGCGTAGACCTCGTGCGCGTCCAGCGTGGAAAGCATCAGCCGCTTCAGTCGGTAGGGCGCCAGCGCTGCGACGACCGACTCCGCCAGCCAGGTTCCTATGCCCCGGCCACGTGCCTCGCGTGCGACGTAGACATCGCAGAGCCAGCCGAAGGTGGCGTAGTCCGTGACGACTCTGGCGAAGGCAAGTTGCTGGGCGGTGTCCGGGGTGTAGACACCGAAGACGAGCGAGTGCTCAATCGAGCGCGCCACGGTCTCTCGGATCCGACCCAGG
The DNA here is from genome assembly GCF_042889625.1 of Streptomyces sp. NPDC002573. Classification (NCBI taxonomy): domain Bacteria; kingdom Bacillati; phylum Actinomycetota; class Actinomycetes; order Kitasatosporales; family Streptomycetaceae; genus Streptomyces; species Streptomyces sp. NPDC002573. Next base: position 5,375 of record NZ_JBIARC010000145.1, read on the forward strand.
GCCCAGAAGGCGTCGGTGGAAAGCCAGCGATGCACGCGGTCGAGATCGATGCGGGCGGGGTCGGTGTCGAGGGTGAGGCCGTCGGCCCTGGTGGTGATCACGGCATCCGATCGTACGGACCAGCCCCGGAGTTTGGGCCCGCACTCCAAGGGTCCCCGATTCAGGTCTGTGGCCAGCGGTTTTTGTTGACCGGGCTGTACACGGGCAGTGTCGGCTTCACCGTCGAAGTGCTCGGCCAGGCCCCGCCGCTGGATCCGGACTGGGAGGATGTCGTGGAGGTGTCCTTCCGCCCCGTCTCGGGCAGCAGGGGGTGTGAAACTGGCGACCTCGCGTAATCGGCAACCGCGTATTCCTCAATGAGTGAGGGTCTGTGGTCACCGTGTGTGGCCGCCGGGGGCTTGGCGGTCAGGCCACTGGCCGGTGCCGGTCACTGGTTGCCTGGCGGAGTGCGGCCTGGAGGCGGTCCCGGACCGCGGTCTGGGCGGCGATGCGTTCGGTGAGGACCGCCAGCCGCTCCGCTGCGACCCGGATGCCCTTGCCGGACGGCGGCGCGGTAGTCACGTCTCCGTCCAGGCACGGCAGGAAGACCCGCACGTCGTCCAGGGTGAGCCCGGCGACCAAGAGGTAGCGGATGTTGCGGACCCGTACCACTGCCCGCTCGTCGTAAACACGGTAACCATTGGGGGCCCGCTCCGAGGAGATCAACCCCGCCTGCTCGTAGTGCCGCAGCGCACGGGCCGTCGCCCCGGTCGCCTTGGCCAGCTCACCGATCTGCACCCGCTCCACCCTCCCGGGTGCAACTCCTATCACGCCACGACCGCCCCGCCGTCGACGGGGAGCACGACACCGGTGACGAACGACGCGGCTGGCGCCGCAAGTTGGGTGATTGCCCAGGCCACCTCCTCCGGTCGGCCGATCCGGCCCAGCGGGGTGTGTGCCAGCTGCCACTCCCGTACTGCGGCCATTCGTTCCGATGTCAGCCCCTGGTGCTCGCCGATCGGCGTGTCGATCGCGCCGGGCGCGACCGCCGCCACCCGGACTCCGCGGGGCGCCAGCTCGACTGCCCAACTGCGGGTCAGCAGCTCCAGCGCGGTCTTGGTCGCCGCGTAGACAGAGCTGCCCGGCCAGCCCCGCTGCCCCACGGACGTACTCACGTTGACGATCACTCCACCGGACGCCTCCAGGGACGGCAGCGCGGCCTGGGCCAGCAGGATGGGTGCGACCAGGTTGGTGGCAATCTGCGGCTTGATCATCTCTGGCGTGAGCGTGCCGAGGGCACCGCTGTGCACGATGCCGGCATTGTTGACCAGCACGTCCAACCGGCCGTGCCTGTCCAGCGCGGTCCGGACGATCAGGTCGGGCCCGCCGTCGGCGGTGACGTCGGCAGCCAGCGGGGTGATTCGGTCGTGCCCGGCGGCGGTCTCGTCGAGTGGTTCGGCCCGTCGGCCGACGGCGAGGACGTGGGCGCCCTCGGCGGCGAAGGCGCGGGCTGTGGCCCGGCCGATCCCGGTGCCGGCCCCGGTGACGGCGACGATCCTGCTGATCTGAGGTGCGGTGCTGCTGTTCATACGGCCATCGTTCAACCCTGCCGCCAGCGGTAAGGTCAACCGGCTCTGGTGGGCTGTTGATCAGCGGGTGTGGTCGCCGGGTGCGTAGTGTCGCCAGGTTCCTCCTGCCTCGGCTGCGAGCTGAGCCGTGGTGTCGTCGTGGTAACCGAGCATGCGGGCGACCACAGGTGCAGGGGCCTGGAGGACGAGGTGGCGGATCGCCGCGGCGCGTCCGCGCTGGGTGGGGAAGCCCAGGTGGCGGAGGCGGATTTCGAGGGTGTCCGGGGTCATGGGCTGTCCGGCCCGTCGGCCTGGGAAGTGAGGCGCCCTGCGTTTCTCGGACAGGGATCTGACTGTCATTTCACGCAACGAGCCGAAGTCGCTGATGTTCGGCGTGGACTTCCTGCGGCGGGCGGTAACCCACCGCCGAATGCAGACGTTTGCGATTGTACCAGAATTCGATGTACCGCCGAATGTCCTGCCGGGCAACTTCACGCGTGAGGTAACTCACCCGAGAGACACGTTCGTTCTTAAGGGCACCGAAGAAGGACTCGGCCATGGCATTGTCGAATCAGATCCCGGTGCGCCCGACCGATTGCCTAAGTCCGAGGCCCCTGAACTCGTACTTGCTGGCTTCCGGGGATCCCTTGCGAAGTACGCTGCGGCTTTTTTCAGGAAGGCGTTCTCCATCTCGAGTTCACGAACCCGGCGTTCCGCCTCCTTCAGCCGGGCCCATCATCGAGCGTCAGCGGCGCATCGGCCGGCGGCTCATTCTGCTTCTCGTGCTTCTTCACCCAGCCGCGGAGGGTTTCCGGATTGAGGCCCAGTTCCCGGGCCGTCTCCGAGATGGTCTTGCTGGACCGAAGCGCGATCTGGACCGCTTCCTCTTTGAACTCCGGCGAGTACTTGCTGGGTGGTGCCATGTCTTGCCTCTCGTTTCCTTACACGGGGATCCTATTGGGTCCCTGTCCGGAAACCTCGAGGCACCTCAGACCAGGCCGCAATGATGAGCACTGACCAGTCCAGGCTCTTGGAGCCGCTGAGGCTCCGCGAGATATCCGACGCAGCGATAGCGATGATCGACGAGCAAGGGACGGTGGTCGCGTGGACGCGAGCCGCTCAGCACGTTGTTGGGTACTGCGCTGGGGATGTGGTGGGCCGGTCCGTCACACTCGTGCTGCCGTTCTCCGAGGAGGCGCTGGGGGTATCAGCGTTCGCCGAGCAGTGCCGTGCCCAAGGAGGCTGGTCCGGCACCGCGGCGGTTCGCCACTGCGACGGCCGTACGCTCAACCTGAGCCTGCGCCTCGTGCTGCTGCGGGGACCGGACGTAACCCATCGGTGGCTGGTATCCCTGACCGACATAGGCGCGTTCTCCTCGGGGACGGTGAACGGATCGGTACGGGAGTCGCTGCTTACCCGCGCGCCGGTCGGCATCGCCATTCGTGACCCGGAGCTGCGCTGCACCTGGGTGAACGACGCGATGGAGCGCTATGACGGCATTTCCCGTGACCGGAGGTTCGGACGCCGCCTGAAGGATTCATTGCCCGGCTTCGAGGCCGAGGCCCTTGAAGCGGTGATGCGGCAGGTGCTGGCGAGCGGCACTTCCGCGGTCCACGAGTACCGGGTGTGGCCGCCGGAAGATCCGCGCCGGGAGCACGCATTCTCGGCCTCGTTCTTCTGCCTCCAGGACGTGGACGGCCAGGCACTGGGGGTGTGCAGCATAAGCGTGGATGTCACCAGCAACCAGCGGGCGCGCGAGCGGCTTGCCATCCTCAGCCAGGCCAGCACGCGCATCGGCAGCACCCTGGACATCATGCGGACCGCACAGGAACTGGCCAGCCTCGCCGTGCCCCTGTTGGCCGACTACGTCGCCGTCGACCTGGCAGAGGCGGTTCCATTCGGCAAAGAGCCCTCTGCCCGAACCGACACAATGCACGATCGTCCCCCTGTGTTCCGTCGTGCCGGTTTGGCCTCGATCCACCCAGGGATCCCAGAGTCGCCGTTTGCGCGAGGGGTGAATCGCCCCGGGTTATGCGGCCATCGATTACGTGCAGACCTTCGTGAGGTCTCCCGAAGTCGACGTACTGCGCTAGCCGCTGACGGTCTGAGACTGACCAACGAACGTGAGAAGGGTCGTAGCCGCGACGGCGGGCCCAGGCGACAGTCGAGCATCCGACGCATGAGGCGGGCGCGCGAGGCCGTCGTAGAGCGTGCAGCTCTCCGCGGTTGTGCGGCTTGCCGGGCTTGTTCAGCAAGGTGGCGGCCTCATCCGTGGCAACGTGCTCGACGACAGACGTCCAGCGCTCGTACGGCTTCTGAGACCGCGTCATACCAATCTCCCACTAGCGCCCACACGCGGTTATGAGTCAGCCGGTCGCGCGCCCACCGACCCGGGATCCCATCACCGAGGAAGAGCGCATGACAGCGGCCGTGAAACCGCTAATAAAGCAGCTGGCCATCTCCTGGCAGGCCAGCGGACCTTGACCGAGGCGGTTCCGGTCCGCGAGAGCCCCAGGATCCGCTGGTAATCCGCCCACAGTGACGACCAGGCCAGCCCCGCACGCCACATCGACACCACCTGGCGCGGGGAGGGCGGGGCGCGCTGACGTGCGTGACGTCGGGCAGCCCCGCAACAGGGCGGGACTGGGCCGAGAGTTCCTGCCCGGCCCCGCTGTGCGTCCGTACGCCGCTACGCCCACCGCATCCCGATCGCGGACAGCTGCTCCACACGCTCCGGCGACAACGTCGCGGCCCTGCTCCGCTGATCCCGATCCACGCCCCGAGCCGGAGCTCCCGCTCCTCCTGGTCCTCGCCCACGATCCGCTCAAGGTGCTCCCTGTGCTCGGGGAGGCGCTGCGGGCTTCCGCGTGCTCGTTCGTGCTCACGCCTGCAACGCTACGTACCCAGTGGCACCGGAGTATGGTCCATTTCTATGACAGTTTCCCAGACCAATTCTGCGGAATGGCCCTGCCTGGCTGTTCGACGCGAAGAGGTCTGGTCTCCGGCAGGGACGGCCTGGCACTTGAGGCTCGACAGCCCCAGCGCCTCGAATCTCCGCAGGAACGCTCCTGAACCGGGACATCACCTCATTACGTGATGACTTTTAGGGCAGCACCTTGCACAGTGCGTCTAGGGCGTGTATCGAAAGTGGATCTTGAGGTGGGATGATCTTGCTTCGTGGCACGTGGAGATCTGACGGATGCACAGTGGGCCCGCTTGGAGCCGCTGTTGCCCAGGGG
>NZ_JBIARC010000146.1:0-9998 GCF_042889625.1 Streptomyces sp. NPDC002573
CCGACCGCGCGGCCCGCAGGACGACCCGCCGCCGGCACAGCACCGAGATCGTGCTCCTCCGACAGGCCGCCTGCTGATCACCCACCAGCCGAACCGCCAGGCGAGCATGCCCCGATCTCAATTTCTCCCGAGGCCGTAAGCTGGTCCCGGAGTGCGCCTTCCCGCTGACCGGCGTCGGCTGCGTCAGCCGGGTCTACACTGACCTCGCCGTCTTCGACGTCGGACCGCAAGGTGTGTTCGTGCGGGAGACCTTCGACATCAGCGTCGATGATCTCCGTGCCCGGATGGACGTACCGCTCATTGTGTTGCCGGTCGCCGACCAACGTCCGCGCGGCGCACGCGGTGATGCACCGCCGTCGGACGAAGCTACGGCTACCTCAGTACCGATAACTCAGGGGTAATCCGGTCGTTGTTGGGGCGGCAAGAGCGGGTCAGCTGAAGTCATCTGGTGAGCGGTTGTCGGACCGGGTCGCGGTCGGGGTGCTGACCCAGGCGTTTCCTCAGTCGTTTGTGGATGAGGTGGAACCCGTCGGTGGCCTCCGTTTACGGGGTGCTCGCCGACGCCGGGGAGGCCGACCGTGCCGCCGTCCACTGCCCTGCCGGGGAAGTTGCCCTTGTCTGATGGCCGAACTCGGCCTGGCTTCGGCTGCCACCGCTGCCGCAGGCCAGCCATCCTCAACCAGCAGCAGAGCGCGGCACTCCTCCACGGAGTAGTCCGCCGCCGGGTCGGCCCGCGACATGTCCGGGAGCACGGATGGGGGGCGGCCTCGCGTAAAGGCCGCCCCCCATCCGTCGCACTCAGCGCAGGCGTCCGAGATGAATCACGCTGGCGCGGACCTGCTGGTCGCTGATCTCGTACATCACGCGGTAGCGGCCGACGTGGATGCGCAGCACGTCGGCGCTGCCGAACGCGCCCTCGGGGCGCGGGTCGTCGGCGGGCCGGTCGACGGCGGTGAACACGTGCCGCACGCCCTGAGGGTCGTCCTTGGCGAACCGCTCCGCCTGAGCGAGGGCCTCGGGCTCCCAGATGACGTCGTAGCTCACGCCTCATCTCCGCCGAATACGCGGCGGTACGCCTCGGCGTGCGGAACTCCAGCGTTCTCGCCCTGGGCCTGGCGCGCGCGGTAGGCGGCCAGGGCCCGCATCTCCTGTAGTTCGAGGGCGTCGGCGGGGCTGACCAGTATGGCGATGGTCTGGCCGTGGTCGGTGATGGCGACCGGTTCACGGGTGGCGCTGACCTCGCGCGCGATGGCGCCCAGCCGGGCGCGGGCTTCCACGATTGAGTAGGTCGTCTCCGTCATGAACACTACCTTACACAAGTGTACACATCTTCGCCCACGGGCTGCTCACGCGACGTGCTCGCCCATGCCAGCAGCGCCGCAGCGAACGCGCCGATGTGGTGGACGAGCTCGTGGACCAAGATCAGCAGCACCAACACCGGCAGTGCCACGAGCAAGCCGGCGACCAGCCAGGACTTGCAGCCGTAGCGGTCGGAGAGGCCGCCGGCGAAGAAGCGTCGATCCGTCCGAAGGCGAGCGCGGCCAGGTCCAGAGCAGGGCCCCGATGCGCGGGCCAGGCCGGGATCACCTTGGCTCTTTGCCCGTGATTGCAGGGAAGGTTGGGGTTCTTGGGGTCCAAGCAACGGGCGTATATGCCTGAGTTTCGTGAGGGTGCTGTACGCATCGTGGTCGAGGCGGGCAGGGCGATCCCGGAGGTCGACGAGGAGCTCGGTGTGCACTCCGGCGCGTTGCACGGCTGGGTGTCGTGGTGGCGGCGCAACGGGTCGGCGTCGTCCGACCGGTCGGCCGAGCCCGCGCCGCCGGGTGCACGAATGTGCGAGGCCGAGCACGCCGAGCTGGAGTGGCTGCGGCGGGAGATGGCGGAGAAGAACAAGCGGATACGCGAGCTGGAGATGGAGCGTGATGTCCTCAAGCGATGGATGGTCCTGCCGCGTTCATCGGTAACCAGAGGACCGAGCACTGCGTCCCCCCGTCTGGCCTGCCGGGTAGGACGCTCCAGGGTGCGCGCGGGCGGGGGAAGCAGCCGGTGGGCGAATCAGGCCCGGGGCAGCCATTCCGGGCGCTGGGAGCCGCGTGGGACGAGGATCTGCCGGTAGGCGCCGGGGGTGTCCGACATCCTCACCTGGTCGGTGATGCCCTGGTAGTGGCCGAGGGGGGTCTCGGCGGCGAAGAGCTCCGGGTCGGGGTAAGCATGCAGTTCACCGGTGCCGGCGATCTGCCTGGCGTAGTCCTGGTCGAAGATGCCCATGGACAGGATCCACAGGGCGACGCGGGACAGCACGACGTGGACGCGGTAGCTGCCGCCGTCCTTGGCGCGGCGGCGCAGGGCCTCGGCGATACCAGCGGTCATGAACCACGAGAGGAGGTAGTCGTTGACGACGGTGATGGGCGGCAGGGCCGGCTCGTCGCCGTCGCCCTCCAGGTGCAGCAGGCCAGTGAGCGCGCCGGCGGTCTGGTCGAAGCCGAGGTAGTCCTTCCACGGACCGGTCTTGCCGTTCAGCGACACCGTGGCGTAGATCGCGCCGGGGCGGCGCTCGATGGCCTCTTCCTCGGACAGACCGATGCGCTCCAGGAAGCCGGGGCGGCGGTTGGCGTAGAACACGTCGGCCTCGGACTGGAGCTGGTGGATGCGGGCCAGGCCCTCCTCGGTGTACGGGTTCACCGTGGCGGAGCGCACGCCGACGCTGGTCGTGTTGTAGGTGACGTCGTGCTCGAGCTCGTAGGGACGCCACAGGTTCAGCACGTCCGCGCCGTGCAGTGCCATGGCGCGGCCGGCGCCGGCACCGGCGATGATGTGGCCCATGCCCAGCGCGCGGACGCCGTCGAAAGGGGCGAGGGGGTTCGCGGGCAGCGGCTCGGGGTCGCTGTCACCGATGCGGGTGATCTCCACCAGCGGCAGCTTGGACAGGACCTGCTTGTACTGCTCCTCCTGCAGGATCTCCTGGGGCGTGCGCACCATCGGCATCACGCACCCGGCCTCGGCGCCGGCCTGCTCCAGCTCCCGGGCGTTCCACTTCGAGATCGCGGCCGCGACGTGCTCGGGCACGTCACCGGCGCCGAGCAGCCGCTGGGCGGCGACCTTGATGTTGGGGTAGATGTTGAACGGCATCATCCAACGGCCGTCCGCGCTGCGGTAGAAGTTGTTGGCGTAGGCCATGTTGATGATCGACGGGGTGCCGCTGGGGTAGCCGTTGAGCAGCTCCCACTTGCCCTCGTAGAAGGGGCACAGGCGGTGCGGGCCCTTGCGGATGTCCATGTGGATGTCCTGACCGCGACCAGTGCGGTCCCTCCACAGGGCGGCGATGGCGGCGGACTTGGCGACCAGGGAGATACCGGAGGCCGCGCCGAGGCGCAGGGTGCTCGGGACGACCGGGTCGGCGCCCTCGTAGGTGATGTGGCCGCCGGTGTCGCCCGGCTGCAGGCCGATGCCCGCGAGGACCTCGTTGGTCTCAGCGTGGATGTCGAACGTGTCGTCGGTGGCCGGGTTGGCGATCGCCTTGTTGATCTTTTCGGTGAGGGACTTGCCAGGCAGGGACATGATTGCTGTGTTTCTCACGTGATTTCGGTGGTGGTGGGGGAGGGCGGTCAGGCGTGGTCGGCGGTGCCGGCGTCTGGGGTCTGGCCCAAAGCGCGCATGAGGGCGATCTGCGCGCGGTCGCGCTCGGCGGCCAGCTCCTCGACGGTGCTGCCCCCGAAGGCCTCGTTGGCCTGCTCGATGAGCGTGGCCACGGTGGCCTCGTCGAAGGTGGGGTTGCCCAGGGCCGGCCACATGTTGGCCTTCATGGCGCGGCCGAGGTGCTCGATGAAGTGCGGCAGGCCGCCCGGGCCGCCGCCGAGGTGGAAGGTGCGGAACGGGCCGGCAACCGCCCAGCGCATACCGATGGAGGCAGTGACGATGTCGTCGAGCTCCTGCTCGGTCACCACGCCCTGGGCCACCAGGTACACGCACTCGCGGAAGATTGCGGACTGCAGGCGGTTGGCGACGAAGCCGGGCACCTCCTTGCGCAGGACCTGCGGCTTCTTGCCGAGCGCGGCGTAGAAGGCCGTGGCCTGGCGGACCGTTTCCTCGGAGGTCTTCTCGCCGGGCACGATCTCCACCAGCGGCACCAGGTGCGGCGGGTTGAAGGGGTGGCCCACGATGAGGCGTTCGGGCTGCCGCATGACCTCGGCGATGGCGGTCGCCGGGATGCTGGAGGTCGAGGTGGCCAGCAGCGCGTGGGTGGGCGCGTTCTGCTCGATGGTCTGCCAGATCCGCTGCTTGACTTCCAGACGCTCGGGGCCGTTCTCCTGGACGACGTCCACACCCTGGACAGCGGTGGCCAGGTCGGCCTCGAAGGAGAGCCCGGCTGCGAGGTCCTTGGTGTCCAGCCCGAGCTGGGCCAGGGTGGGGGTGATCTCTTCCAGACCCGCCCGGACGAGGTCAGCGATGTCGTCGCGCGGGTCGTTGATGACCACGTCGATGCCGCGGGCGAGGAAGAGACCGGCCCAGGAGATGCCGATCACGCCACCGCCGATGATCGCGGCACGCTTGTAGCGAGCTGACACAGGCTCGGAAAGGGGAGTCATGATTTTTGATCCTTCTCGGAGAGGGTGCGCAGGTGCCTTCCACCGAGGTCGAGTGGGGAAGGCCCGAGTTGCTTCGCCGACTCAGGCGGCGAGGTAGTCGTAGACCGGCTCGACCGGGTCGAGGCTCAGGTCGGTGACGATGTGGCTGGCGCCCAGGACCTCCAGGACCGGCAGGTCTGCAAGCGGCGCCATCACATGGGCGAACAGCTGGAGGCGGGCCGGGGCGGTGTAGGCGCTCTTGACGGTGACGTCGGTGACCTGCGTGCGGACCAGCTCACAGATGCGAGGGGTGCCGTCGTAGTTCGGGACGGTCTTGACCATGAAGGTGGGGGAGCAGACCTCCGCGCGAGCTTCGTCCATGTCCATGGTGTGGTGCTTGTAGCCCATGGTCGCGGTGGCCACGCGCAGCGTGCCGTAGTCGAGCGTGCCGACAAGAGTGTCGGAGTCCACGTAGAGGGTGGGGGAGCCGGCCTTCTTCGGGTACGCACTGTATTCGCGGCCACTGGAGATCGCCGGGACACTGTCCACGTACATCGCGAGGCTGAACTCGCCCTTCTCACCCTCGTGCTCCACAGCGATCAGCTGGCCGGCTTCGGTGTAGTCACCCAGCCCGGTGGTGTCGGGCATCCGCATGAGCTCGAAGCGGACCACCGGGTCGGTGACGGTCAGCGGCTCGGGGACGAGGCGGCGCAGCGCCTCGGGGTCGGTGCGGTAGTAGATGTTGAGGTACTCGCGGTTGTTGAAGCGGTACCGGGTGGGCGCGTAGGCCGGGGAGTCCAGCGGAGTGGTGAAGAGCTGGGCGGCGTCTTGCTTGCGCATCGTGACCTCCAAGGAGAGGGCCTGGGCCGGTACGGCATTGCGTCGTTGCCGCGCCTCTCCCACATGAAATTGCTGGCGATGGGGCTGGACTCTGCAGCCCCTCGGCCTAGTGGACGCCTCCACAGGTATGTCTGTCCAATATATCGAAGTATAATGATCCATATGATGGAGGATATTAAACTCACGAAGCGGATACTGGAGCAATTTCTGACGGTGGCGGATGAAAGACATTTCGGTCGTGCCGCAGAGCGGCTTCGCATGAGTCAGCCGCCGCTCAGTCAATCGATTCAGCGCCTGGAGCGGGGGTTGGGCGTGCGGCTATTTGATCGAGGCCCAGGAGGAGTCTCTCTGACTGCTGCAGGGGAGGCGTTCGCCGTGGATGCGCAACGTGTCCTCAGCGCCCAGTCCATGGCCATCGAACGGGTGCGACGAGTCGCCGGCGGCTTGGAGGGGGATGTCCGAGTGGGCTATGTCAGCATCCTCAGTCACCATTACCTGCCCGGACTGCTCCGGGCGGCGGCCGAGGAAATGCCAGGGCTGCGCATCCATCTGCATCAGGATTCGCCGGCCGCCCTCGCCGAAATGGTCCGATCCGGTACGCTGGACCTCGGATTTCTGCGCGACCCTTCCTCCCTGTCGGACGAGCTCCAATATCATGACTTCGCTGTCGAGCGTATTGCGATGGCTCTTCCGGATGATCACCCTCTGGCGAAAGCCGGCGAAGTAGCGTTGAGCGAAATGCGTAGCGAGGATTTCGCGCTCCCGGATTCCATGACGCTACCGACCTTGACTCAACAGGTTTTCCTTGCCTGCAGTGAGGCGGGATTTACTCCACGCCGTCGCGCGGTGGCTGATGATCTCATCGGCCTCCTCAGCTATGTAGCCTCCGGGCTGTGCGTCAGCCTCCTGCCTGAGCCCTTGCGTTATTTCTCGATTCCGGGAGTCTCCTTCGTTTCCCTGCAAGGGCGATCGCCACTCCTGGAAACCACGCTGGTTGCCGTCCGTCGCCCGGATGCGGATGCGGCCGTCCTTCGTCTTCTGGACCTGATCACCCGCCACACCTCCACGTGAATGGCCCGGCGGCATATGGGAAACACCCCACCGAAGCCCCGGCAACTGCTCACCGATCACCTTGCGGGCGTACTGCATCGCACCGGCTTCAGCGGGCGGCCGAGCTGCCGCCGGTTGCCGGGGCGGACAGTCTCTAAAAGCGGTGGCGTGCCGCGGCGCTCGGTACCGGCCGGGGCGCTCGTGTCCGGCACGCGTTTGTGTCGGCTGCGCGGCAGAAGCTTCCCTGGGGCGTGCCCCTTGTCGTGCAACACCGTCACATCGTGAGCTGACGCCACGGGTGGCGGGGTGGCACACTGCCGCGGCAACGGGACCTCCGTACGACGATCTCTGGGCTCGACACCACAGGGACCTACCAGGGACCCCGTCCTCTCGTTCATGGAGCCTTCAGAGCGGCCACCGATCGGGTGACGGCCGGGCGGTCGCGGTGAAGGCAGAACGAACGAGGCTCCCGGGCGCTTGAGCGAGATGTCTCACGTCTCAAGCAACCAGCCAGGAAGCCTCGTTGGTCACCTGTCCTGCCGCACTGGACCTGCCACACGCGCTCGTGGAGTGGGTCACCATGCTCATCGTCACTCGCGAGGGCGACCGAAGGTGCAAGCTCCGGCCCTCCCAGCGAGCCCTGGTCGCGCTGGTGTACCTGCGCAAGCACGACACCCTCGCCCAGATCGCCGCCGGTTTCCGGATCAGCGTCGGCACCGCCCACGTCTACGTCCACCAGGTCACCGACCTGCTCGCCCGGAAGGCGCCCGGCCTGACCCGGGCCCTGCGCGAGGCCGACCCGGAGTACGTCCTGGTCGACGGCACCCTCGCCGAGTGCGACCGCGTTGGTGACGGGCGCGCGGACTACTCCGGCAAGCACCGCCGCCACGGCGTAAATCTGCAGGTCATCACCGGTCCAGAAGGCAAGCTCGTGTGGATCTCCCTTGCCCTGCCCGGCCGCACCCACGACCTGACCGCGGCCCGCACCCACCGCATCGTGAAGACTTGTGTCCGGCTCCGTATCCCCCCACTGGCCGACATGGCGTACACCGGCGCCGGCGGCACGGCCGTCGTGCCAACCAGACGCCCGCCTCGCAAAGAACTCAGCGTCGGGCAGAGGTCACTGAACCGCGCCCATGCCCGACTTCGCTATCCGGTCGAACGCGGCGTGGCGACGGTCAAGCGCTGGCGGATCTTCCGCCGTGCCCGTTGCAGCCCGAACTGGCTGACGTCAGCAGCCAAGGCCGTCCTCACCCTCGAGCTGCAACGCTAAAAACACTCATGGACTTGACAGAATGCCAGGCGGCATAACAACGGTGTTGCACCAAGCGGGACGCCACCCTTCCCTGCAGCCGCGTCAGCGGCTTTGCTGTCGTGTCGGCACCGAGAGCGGTCGGGCCGTTCGGGCCGGCTCGTGACCTCGCTCTCGCCAACCCGCCGATCGGCACGAAAGCCATTGCTGAGTCACTCGCCGACAGCCGGGTGATCCGTTTGCAGATGGTCAAGGATGGCATTGGAGATGTCGGCGAGGTGGTCGATCTGCTCGGCTGTGAGACGGTCGATGACCAGGCGCCGCACTTCCTGGGCGTGGCTGGGGGCCGCTCCCTCCAGGGCTGTGCGCCCTTCTGGCGTGAGTACCGCATACATGGCGCGTGACGCGCCACTCCGGCGCTCCACCAGGCCGCGCTTGCACATGCGGGTGAGCTGGTGGTGGAGGCGACTCTTTTCCCAGCCCAGCTCGTCGCTGAGCTCGTAGGCACGCAAACGTCCGTCCGGGGCTTCGGACAGGGCGACGAGCACTGTGTAATCGGCGTTCGACAGCCCGCTGCCCGCCTGGAGCTGCTGCTCGATACGTGACCGCAGGACCTCCTGCATCTGGAAGAACGCCCGCCAGGCGCGCAGCTCGCGCTCACTCAATGCCTGCTGCTCCATGCCCTCATCATACGGCCGGGTTGACACATCAACCCGGCGGCGTACTGTTGAGGTGACACGTCAACTCGATGGGTCGTACGGAAGGGATGCAGGCCATGGAAGTCCCGCAAGGCGCAGCGCAACGCAGCGTCGTCCGCGTCGAGGGGAAGATGCATTTCGGACCGGACACGCAGGTCGACGACAGGAACGTGATCATCGCCCCGGTGAGGCCGGAACTCACGGATCCGTTCCTGCTGCTGAGCGAGGACTGGTTCTCCTCGCCGGGCTTCGAATGGCATCCCCACCGCGGTGTCGAGACGGTCACCCTGGTCCTCGACGGAGTACTGGAGCACGGTGACAACATCGGTCACGCCGGCGCACTGACCACCGGTGACGTGCAATGGATGACCGCAGGGCGTGGCATCATCCACCGCGAGCTCGCCTTTCGCAATGAACGGGCGCACACCCTGCAGTTGTGGGTGAACCTTCCGCGCGAGATGAAGATGGTCGACACCCGGTACCAGGACCTGCTGGCAGACCGACGACCGGTCATCGAAACAGACGGCGCCCGCATCGACCTGATCTCGGGCGAGGCCGGCGGCGTCCACGGCCCCGCACTGAACAACTGGCCCATATCCGGAGCGCTGATCACCCTCGAGCCCGGCCGGCGCCTGGATCATCTGCTGCCAGGCCGGGATCGCGCCTTCCTCCACGTCCTGTCCGGCACGGTGACGATCGCCGGACGCCTCGTTCGCGCAGGGGAGACCGCCTGGTCCGATCCCCTTTCTCAGGCTTCCCTCTCGACCATCCGACTCGAGACCGCCGACGGCGACGAGTTCAGCGTGGTCATGGTCTACAGCGGTGAGCCGATCGGTCAGCCCGTTGTGATGGGCGGCCCGTTCGTGATGAACAGCGCGAACGAGATCGAGCAGGCCTTCCGCGACTTCCAGAGCGGCAGGTTCGGCCGCATCCCGCGTCAGGCCCGCCTCCAGTACCGCTGACGCCTGAGCGCCCCGCAGCCCTCTTCTTGCCCGACGCCTGTCCGCACCCAGTCGTGGCGAACAGGGCGGTGATATCGGGCAGCGTTCCGCGACTCCCGAGCTCCACGTTCGGCGACACCGCCCCTATTTCTGACCGCCTGCCTGGCGACCCCCAATCACCGGGTTCCTCCGAGGATGTCGCGGCCTTCAGGCCGGGGAGGAATCGGACTCTTGCGGAGCAGGGGAGGGATAGCCGGATCGCCGTCAGGGTGATCCGGCGTCCACCGCGCACGGCGGTGATGCCGCCCACCGTGATCGAGAGCTCTCAACTGTCAGTCCGCTCGGGTAGGTTCGGATGCATGACGACAGAAGCGGCCACGAAGGACACCGGGCATGCCCGGTACACCTTCCGTGTGCGCCTGTCGAACACGGCCAGGCGCCGGCTCGAAGCCGAGTGGGATCGCTGCCGCTGGATCTGGAATGAGTGCGTCGCCAAGTCCCGGCAGGTCCACGTGCAGGGCACAGCGGGTGGCGAGAAGCTGACGTGTGGTCCGGGGCAGCTCGACAAGATGCTGACCGAGGCACGCGGGATGACGCCCTGGCTGGCTGAGGGCGCGAGCGTGCCGCAGCAGCAGGTGATACGCGACTTCGC
>NZ_JBIARC010000147.1:0-9955 GCF_042889625.1 Streptomyces sp. NPDC002573
CTGGCCATCAACACCTCAGTGTGGAGCGACGACGTGTGGGTCGTGGACTCCACGCCGGTCGAATGCGGCCGCTCCCGCGAGACAGTGAAACGCTCTGACCTGGCCGGATGGGCCGAATACGGCTACTGCGCCAGCCACAGCCGGTTCTTCTGGGGGCCGCTCGCTGACCGCGTTCGATCACTGACCCCTTGGAATAGATCATCTAGGGCGCCGTCTGAAGTCGACGGAACAGACCCTGGTCGCGGTCATCTTCGACCGCAGGGCAGCGCCGACCGAAGGACATCGGTGCTGCGCTCCTGCACGACAAGGCCATCGTCAAGTTGCTGGACGGCCGGGATCAGCTCCCGAGTGACGAGAGTGCGGCGGCGACCCGTTGCGACGCCTCCGGCGGGGTCGAGGCGTGCGGGGACAGCCTGAGCGAGTCGGTGCGCACCGTCGGCGTGACTCCTTCGGCGTGCAGCGCCTTGGCGACGAGCGACGGATCGTGGTCCGGCATCGTGAAGGAGAGGATGCCCGCGCGGCGCGCCGAATCGGTGGGGGAGAGCACGCGGCCGCCGCACGTCTTGACGACTTCGGTGAGTTCGGTGACCCGAGCGGCGATGGCGGCCTCGATCGCCGCGACCGTGTGCCGCTCCACGAGATCCAGCGCGGCCGCGAACGCGGCGGTTGTCACCGGGCTCAGATTGGTGATCGACCACTGGCGGGCATCCGGGGCGGGCAGGTGCTCGGTTCCGTCGAAGACGCCGGCGTCCTCGACACCCGTCCAGCCGGTGAGGACCGGCTGGAGAGATTCCAGCGCGTGGTCGGAGAGTGTCGCGAAGCCGGTGGCCCATCCCGCGCGCAGCCACTTCTGACCTCCCGCGACCACCACATCGGCCGCGTCCCAGGCCATGGTGGCCACGCCGAACGCCTGGATGGCGTCCACGATCAACAGTCGGTCCGGTCCGATCGCCTCCCGTAGCGCCGCCAGATCGACACGGAACCCCGTACGGAAGTCCACGGCGCTGACGGACACGGCGACAACGTCGTCGGTCAGCGCGGCGCGGACGAGGTCGGGGGTGACACCGCCGCCGGGTTCCGGGTCGAGCCACCGCGGCGTGACCCGGCCCAGGTCAGCCGCACGGCGCCACGGATAGTGGTTCGCGGGGAAGTCGGTGCGCGGCGCGAGGACCACGCCGTCCTGGATGCCGAGCGCGGCGTGGAACAGGCCGGTGGAGGCGTTCGGGAGCAGCACGGTGTGTGCCGCGTCGGTGCCCGCGAGCCGGGCCGCCGTGGCACGCGCTGCCCCCTCCGCGCGCATCAGATCGTCCACGGTGGTGTGTCCGGCGCGGGCGGACTCCTCCATGGCGCGCGCGGTGGCTGCCACTGCGTCCCGGGACGGCGGGCCGAACCGCGCGAAGTCGAGATACCCGGCGGCCGTGTCGAAGTGGGCTGCGTACGACGTGAGCAAGGGGGCTCGTCCTTCCGGGGTGGTGCGGGTCGTGCGGTGCGGGACGTGTGGGGCAGGTCCGGTGGTCCGCGGCGTCGGTTCCGTTCCCCTGGCGTTGGAACAGGCGGAGGACCTTGGCGGGCTCCGGACCGCTGTTGCCGAACCAGTGCCCCATCTGCGTGCTGAACTCCGCCGACTCGCCGACTTCCACCTGCGGATCCATGGCTTTCAGAACGAGGCGCGGGCCGCCCGAGAGAACATACATCCACATGTGCCCCTCATGGATCTGAGGGTCGGGATCGGTACTGCCCCGGCGGCGTGATCAGCTTGAACGCCTGAATCGGGCCGACCATGGGCGAGCGGCAGGCGCACCATCCCGTTCCATGGCCGGGGTGCGAGTAGTCGGTTGGAGGGTCCTTCCTGGGGCGCGACATGGTGGAACACGTCGTCCAAGGAGATCCGGAGTGCCCGCGTGTTCGGCAGCAGGAGTTCCAGGCCCGGGCGTCGTTGTTGGCCCGCCATCAGCCGCGACAGGGTGCTCTTGGAAATGCCGGTCGCCTTGGCGAGCGCCGTCAGCGTCACCGTTGCGTATGCGATGTCGTCGTAGCTGAGGGCTGACAATGACGGGCGGCGACGATGCGCTGGTGGGCACGGCATGAGGCCTCCAACTCCCTCGCCTCGTCTCAGAGTTCAGGGCGCTGGACCGCGATCATCCGTATGCGGAAGCCCTGCGACGAACGGGATCCGATGTGCGGGTGCGGCGACGAAAATGTCATGTTCGCGGCGTGCGCGGCTTGGCTGGTGATACCTGTGGGTCGATGACAATTCGGCCGAACCAGAGGGAGTCGCGTGTTAAGAACCGCAAACCACGGCACGAATCGCGAACGGCCGCGACGCACCGGGAGGTGGGGCGCGGCGCTGGTCGCGGCGCTGGCGGCGCTCCTCTTCCTCGCCACCGGCACCGCCCAGGCCGCCGGACCATCGCCCAGCCCCTCGGGGCACCACAAGAAGACCAGCAAGGTGTACCTCAAGGCGACCCCGGAGACCGCGAAGTCCGTTCGCGGCGGCGACAAACCCATCAAGCCCCCGTCGCTGTCCGGAGCGCACAAGGACGGGGCGCTGACCACTCCGGTGTCCTCCATCACCCCGAACGAGTGCCTGGCGCAGAGCTCCTCACGCAGCGGCAACGGCTACGGCAAGGACCGCTTCGCCTCCTGCCAGGCCTACCATCTGCACGCCTGGCACGTGGTGTGCGACTGGCTGTTCGGCTGCGACCAGGTCGGCACCGCCGACGCGGATCTCGTCGACATCCAGTACACCGGCAACGGCGCACGTGACGCCTACATCGTGCAGTTCGTGGGCAACTGGGTCCAGGACGGTGACATGAGCGAGATCACCCTCACCGTCAACACCACCTGTACCGCGTCCGCCGGATCCGGCCCCTGCAACACGGTCTCTGGCTCGCCGACCACGGAACCGGTCGAGCAGTGGGTGCTCGGTGACGAATTCCTCTACTACTCCTTCGAGCAGCCGGTCGGCGTCGGCGCCGACCAGGTCAGCAACGCCCATCTGAACTGGCACATCACCGTCGCCGGCGGCGAGAACGGCCCGGTCACCCGGGACGGCCCCGACAGCGGCCTGCGCTGTGACTCCGCGAGCTACATCATCCAGGCGGGCGGCAGCATCGGGTGCGTCTTCCCCTGGGTCGCTCCGCAGACCTTGGTGATCCACCGGGGCACCACACCCGAGTCCGCCCAGAACATCTGGGAAGCCCAGAACACCCCGCTGTCCACGCAGCCGCCGTCCACCCTGCTGGGCATGCCGTTCAAGAGCATCCCGGGCTCCCCGGCCGGCGGCCGGCCACTGCACCGGGACCGCGACCACATCACCGCCCACCGCAACACGGCGCGAGCCGCGTGCCGCACGTACTTCCCCGGGAAGTACCCGGCGCCGAACACCGACTGCGACGAGTACCCCTTCGCCTCTACGCAGGAGGGAGCGGTCGACGTCGGCGACTTCCGCAACTACGTCGTCAAGCCGATCGATAGCGACGACAACCAGCAGGCGGGCCGGGATCTGGGCGACTTCTACGCCGACCAGCGCATCCTGGGCAGCAACGACATCCACGACCCCTTCTACGTGTCCGTCCAGCCCTGACCCCGGCACGGCGCCGGGCAGGGACCGGGTAAAACCGACCGGTCACATGCCGGGCGATGCTGGAATGGTGGCGCCCGGAGGCTTCCGGGCGCCACCGCCGTACCTTTGCCCCTCACAGAAAGGCCCTGCGATGCCCGCCTCCCCGACGCCCCCGCAGCCGTCCCGGATCGCCGGGGCCGACGGACTGGTCCTCACAGAGGACCACCTGTTCAACCTGGTCGACGCCGCCGCGCCCGTCACCTCCTTCACGCGCCCCCCGGCGCCGGGGCAGCGCCTGGTCGCCGTGGGCGCCGGCGTCGTACTCGCCGTGTTCCGCAGCGAGTTGGAGGACAACGAACCGCATGTGGAGCTGGAGCACTGGTCCTTCGCGCCGCCGGAGCCCGAGGGTGACTGGGAGGTGCACACCGAGGAGCGGCTCACGGTGGAGGCCGGCCGGCTCACCCTCGCCTCCGGCGTGAACGCGCTGCCCGCCCCGCATCAACTGACCGTCCCGCCGGGCCGGTACCGGCTCGGGGTCTGGTGCCAGGGCCGCACCGAGGCCCGGGCCGTCGAATTGGACGCCATCGACACCGGCAGGTTCCCGCAGGGGATCGAGCGGTGGATGGTACGGCTCTGGCCCGATCGTTAGCCGAGCGAGAGCCGAACGCCCGGCGGACGCGGGGACGGGGGCACGTCACCCGCCCTGCCCGCAGCGGATCGCCGCTGCGTCGGCGTAGTCCCCGGCGTGGGCGAAGCCGGCCGGCACCGTGAGGCCTCCTCCTCGATCCGCTCGGCGCCGATCACGTCGTCGAGGATGACGGGCATCGCCGCGTCGAAGAAGGGCAACCGCTACAGCCACCACCCGTCCAACCTCGCCCACGTCTCCACAGACCACCTCTTGGAAGCAGCACGCCGTGCCGGACAACGCGGCCTACCGGCAGATTCTGGCGGTGTTCGCCGAGACCGACGGTCTGCTGCGGGCACGGCACGTCTGGGAGGCGATGGACCTGGAGATCATGCCAAACAACGTTACGAGTCGGGGAGCGATAGTGCTCGGGGCAGGCTGGCCTGAGGGTTCCGGCCGGGGTGATCAGCAGGCTGTCGGGCGGGCGTCGCGGACGAGGACGAGTGCCTTGCTGGAGGACTCCGTCAACTTCGCCAAGAAGGGCACCACCCTCCTCGCCGGTGACGACGCGCACATGTTCGCCAGCGACCCGGGTTCGGTCAGCAGCAATGTGATGGACTCCATCGCCAAGCGCCTGCCCACCCTGCCCCCGCAGGCGCGCCCTGACGCCGCCCAGTTCCTCGGCGACATGTCCGACGACGGCAAACCGGCGGACCTGCAGTACGCCAAGTCCAAGATGGACGCCCTCCGCATCCCCGAGCGCGACATCGTCGGCAACCACGAGATCACCCAGGGCGCCGATGCCGAGAACGGCAACTACAGCAACACCTTCGGCGACACCCACTACGCCTACACCCAGGGCGCGGCTCGGATGATCGTCACCGACAACTCGCACGGCAGCCTGCAGTCCTCGGACCCCTTCCAGGACCCCTCCGGCGCCCAGTACCCGTGGCTGGTCCAGCAGCTGACGGACACCACCGCCAAGGACGTCCTGGTCATCACGCACATGCCCGCCTACGACCCCCACCCGGCCGCGAACAGCCAGTTCACGGACCGCTGGGAGGCGCAGATGTACCTGCGGCTCGTGCAGCGCTACCAGGATACGCACCCCGATCAGCACGTCATCATGCTGTACGGTCACGCCCGCGGCTTCGCCGAGCAGATCCTCAACCCCGAGGGGCGGAGCGTGACCACTGCCGAGGGCGGCATCCCGCAGTTCACCTTCGCGGACCTCGGCATGCCGGCCTACGCTCCTGCCGACCAGGGCGGTATCTACCACTTCGGCCTGCTGCGGATCGGTGACGACGGCGACCTGCAGTACTCCGTCGAGCCCGCTCTCGCGTCGATCACCGTCAAGGGACCGAAGGACCCGATCGCCAAGGGCGACCACGTCACTCTGACCGCGACGGGAGACCAGATACCCGGCGACAACATCGCACCGCTCACCATCCCGATCGCGGACCCCGCGTCCCACGTCTGGACGTCGAGCGACTCCAAGGTCGCTTCGGTGGACCCGTCCACCGGAGCCCTGACCGCCCACCGCTCCGGAACCGTCACCGTCTCGGTGACCTCCGGCGGCGTCACGGGCAGCGCCCAGATCATCGTCGAGTGACGTGACCCATGGCGGGGTGCCCGGGCTTTCCCGGGCACCCCTTTCCCTCAGTCGGCGTTCACCGGCAACCTCACCGAAGCGACCTGGCGGGACAAGCCGGTCTACGCGGTCGTCGGCCGGCAGGACCGGTCCAAAGACCCGAGCCTCGAGCGGTACGAGGCCAAGCGCGCGGGTTGCACCACCATGGTGGTGTGCAGGAGGTACGGCCGTCGATGAAGCCGGCCGCCGGGCGCGCGCACCGCTCCTGACCCCGTGACCTGCATCCCGTCACCTCACAAGCCGCATGCCGCTGGTAGCCCCCGTGTGCCCGGCGGGGTGTCCGTTTCCTTCAAGACCCGACGCCCGCCCTGCGCCTACGCTGCCGGCCATGAACACCGAACTGTCACCCCGATTCGATGTCGTCGGCATCGTCGTCTCCGATCTGGCCGCGTCGCTCGCCTTCTACCGACGCCTTGGGATCGCGTTCCCCGAAGGCTCCGAGGACCAGCCGCACGTCGAGGCCGTACTGCCGGGCGGGCTACGCCTTGCTCTCGACACCGAGGACACCGTCCGCTCGTTCCACCCGTCGTGGCGTCCGCCGACAGGCGGCGGCCGGGTGGGGCTGGCGTTCAGGTGCTCGAGCCCCGCACATGTTGACGCCGCGTACGAGGACTTGGTCGGCGCCGGGTATCACGGCGAGCTGAAACCGTGGGACGCCTTCTGGGGCCAGCGGTATGCCGTGGTGAACGACCCGGACGGGAACGGCATCGATCTGTTCGCGCCGCTGGCGGACGACAGCGCCTGAGCTACCGTCCCATCAGCTCGGTGAGCGGCGCTCCTGCCAGCTCCCGCACCTCGCGGGAGAGATGGGCCTGGTCCGCGAAGCCTGCCAGGGCCGCCGTCTCCGCAAAGGGGACGTCGGCGCGGGCCAGGGCAAGGGCGCGCTGCAGACGCAGGACCCGGGCCAGGGTTTTGGGGCCGTAGCCGAACGCGGTCAGGGAACGCCGGTGGAGCTGACGCGCGCCCAGGCCCACCGATTCGGCGGTCGCCGTGACGGAGCGGCCGGCCGTCAGCGACACCACGACCGCTCGCAGGAGGGGGTCGAAGGGTTCCGCGTCGGCCGCGAGACGCAGCGCCAGGTCTTCGAGGGCAGCGGCCGGGTCCGGTGCCTCGTCGACGCGTTCCACGAGGCGGCGCGTGTGGGCACCGGGCCAGAGGTCCACAAGGTCCACGCGTCGGTCGCGCAGCTCGTGCGCCGGCACACCGAGCAGGGCGGGGGCGGTGCCGGGGTAGAAGCGGACGCCCGCCCACGGACCCTGCGCACCGGGGCCGGGGCGGTACGCGCGGGTGTCGGGCCCGGCAACAAGGAGCCTGCCCTCGGTCCACAGCAGGCTCCCGGACGCCTGGCGGCTCCCCGAGTCCACACAACCGCCCCCGGCAGCCGGGACGCACGCTCTGCATACTCGGCGGACATGCCACGAAGGCTACGCCACGCGGGTGCGATGCTTCTGGGGCCGATCTCAGACCTCCAGACCTGCTGACCGGAAACGACCTGACTCCGGCGCCGAACACCGGCACCTCCCGAGGCGTCAACCCGCTCGCCGACCCGGGCATCACCCAAGGCGACCCGGCGGAGGCAGGGCTACGAGACTCTTGCGGATCACCACCGAACCGGGAAGGTGATGGAAGGCGACTGATCAGTGGGAACACGAGCGGCCCCGTCAGCCGCTGCGCGCAGTCGTGTCTGCGAAGCGGTCATGATCCGCCGACCGCTCCGGCCGTGTCGTACGCCTCGCGGGCCCACAGGAGGTCATCCCAGTGCTTCTCGGTCCAGGCGGAGATGACAGCGAAGACATCGAGGGCGCTGTGGCCCAGGGGCGTGAGGGCGTAATGGACCTGGGTTCGTCCTTCTCCGCTGACGGTTCGGGTGATCATTCCGTCACGCTCAAGGGTGCGGAGCGTGCGGGTGAGCATCCTCGGGGTGATCCGCGGCAGAGGGATGCGCAGTTCCGAGAACCGGCGGGGGCCGACTTCCAGGCATTGCAGGACGAGGGGCGCCCACTTGTCCGCGAACCGGATCGGGCCGAACTCGGACGGACACAGTTCCTCGAACATGTCCGGGGCCAGCGGTTCCATACACGTCAGGCTACTGGAGGACGGTATACCCCGTGATACTGACCGGCTGCCTATGTTCGGCCTCATGGCCAAGCCAGTGATTTTCGGTGCTGGTGGCAATGTCGGACGCATGGTCGTCCGGGAAGCTCTGCGGCGCGGTCACGCGGTGACCGCGGTGGTGCGCGACCCCGCCCGGCTCCGAGGGCTGAACGCCGACGGTGCTCGGGTGGAAGCGGGCGACGTGACCCACGCCCAGCAGGTGCTGGCCCTGGCCGAAGGGCACGAAACCATCATCAGTACGGCCACCCGGTACAATCCGGGCAGCGATTCCGACGCCTTCTGCACCGCCTCCACCCGCGCGTTGCTCGGCGCCGCCCGCGAATCCAGCGCCCACCGACTCGTGATCGTCAGCACGATGGCAATCCTGCGTGACGCCTCGGGTGCGCTGCTTGCCGACGCCCCTCTCTTTCCCGACGAGACCCGCCCGTTCATTCGCAGCCATGCGCTGGGTCTGGAACTCCTGCGCTCGGAGGGAGAGAACGTGGACTGGCTCTACCTCAGCCCTTCCGGCAACTTCGCCGGGGGCGGGCGCTCGGGCCGCTACCGCGTGCGCGAGCACGGCAGCTGGAGCGACGGGATCTCCCACTCCGACCTCGCGGTCGCAGTGGTCGACGAGAGCGAGCGGCCCGCACACCACCGGATCCGTCTTGCGGTCGCCCAGTAACGACCTGGCTCTGGCGTACAGCCCAAGGAAGGGAGTACAGGGTGAAGGTCGGCGTACCGAGAAGAAGTTTGCAGCTCAGGGCGAGGCCGACAGCACCTTCCACTGCTGCCTGTCCGACCCGGTCGTCACGTTGTCCTTGACGACCGATTCAAGGCCGCGACCGTCGATGACGACGGCCGAGCTCCCGGCCAGTTCCACAGGCTGCCCGGCCCGGACCTGTGGTGGTGGCGGCGACACCCCCGCATCCTCACGGGAGACCTCGGGGAAGCGCTCGGTTGGGCCGGCGCCGTCGGCACCGACCGGACTCAGCTTGACCCCCAGTTACGGACAGCTCTCAGGGTGCCTTGGGTTACGCGGCGCGCATACCCGGGGCTGGTACCTGTGCATCGTCGAGCGGGAAGGCCTCGTCCTCCCCGAAGTCCGGGGCATGGAAGGGGTTTGTCGTCGGAGGCGGCGATGCTTCGGTGGAGCAGCGGGGCTGCTCTTCCAGGGCGGAGAACAGCGACGTCGGATCGATGAGAGGCTCTCTTTCGTTACAGGTCCCTGAGGGGGCCTGGCGTGCCGTGACCGGGCACAGCGGTCCTACAGCTTGGTCATCTTGGCGTACGGGCTCAGGATCCGCATTTGCGCCGAGCCGAAGTCCACGAGCGCCGCGATTCCATCCTCGATGCCGATTACCCGGCCGAGGCCGTACACGTCGTGGGTGACCTGGTCGCCCACGGCGAAGTGCTTGGGAGTCGGTGGGACCGGGGCCTTGAAGGGGCTGGTAGGCAAATGACGCTTCGGTGCAGCAGGCTTTGTCATCGCCCCCAGTATGCACCTACGGACCGTGCTGGCGACTGCCCCTGAGGGGCATGAGTATCTGATCGTTAGACTTCACTCCTGCAAGAGCTGAGTCTGCCGACTGGTCGGCAGACGGGCAGGGTCGGGCGGTTCGGACGCACAAGAGGCCGAACCGCCCGTACCCTTCATGGTGTCTACGGCGTCACATAGCGGGCGCCAAACACTGGAGGCAATACACTCGTGCTGATTGCTCAGCGTCCGTCACTGACCGAAGAGGTCGTCGACGAGTTCCGCTCCCGGTTCGTGATCGAGCCGCTGGAGCCGGGCTTCGGCTATACTCTCGGCAACTCCCTGCGCCGTACCCTTTTGTCGTCGATCCCCGGCGCTGCTGTCACCAGCATCCGCATCGACGGCGTTCTGCACGAGTTCACCACCGTGCCGGGCGTCAAAGAGGACATCACCGACCTGATCCTCAACATCAAGCAGCTGGTCGTCTCCTCGGAGCACGACGAGCCGGTCGTGATGTACCTGCGCAAGCAGGGCCCGGGTCTC
>NZ_JBIARC010000148.1:0-9706 GCF_042889625.1 Streptomyces sp. NPDC002573
TCGCCGACCGAGCCGATGGACGCGGCTATGCCGGCGGCGTCCAGATGCTCGGCGAGCGTGAACGACGTGTACTGCGACCCGGCATCCGAGTGATGGATCAACTCGCCAGGCTGAATGGGTTGTTGGTCGCGGTCGCGTTGCCAGATCGCCATCTCCAGGGCGTCCAGGACGAAGACAGTCTCCTTGACGGTGGCCGCCGACCAGCCGACGATCCGGCGGGAGAAGGTGTCGACGACGAACGCGACGTAGACGGTCGCCGACCAGGTCTTCACGTGGGTGAAGTCCGCCACCCAGCAGCGGTTGGGGGGCGGCGGCGACGAAGTCGCGGTCGAGACGGTCGGGAGCTCGCTCGATACGCTGAGTGACGCGGTCGATCCAGTGCGAGGAGGCTGTTTCGGTATGTGCCGAGGAGCCACGGATGGACGCCTCGGACGAACTCCTTCACAAGGCTGACCCTGCGGCTCTTTTTGCGCTGGGCGGATCCACGGTGAGCTCGAAGAGCGCATCCATGCGGGCGTAGAGGCACTCGTGGAACTCGACCCGAAAGCGGGACAACAGGCCCAACGCCATATTTCCGGGCACATCGACGGGCAGACTCATGGGGACGTCCTCACCAGCACCGCGCGCCTGTGCTCCGACTGCGCCGGACGCACCCTCCAGCCCGTCGCCGACCCCCATTGCCCGGTCTGTTCCCAGGCCGTCGCGCCCGGCAGGCAGTGCGGCAACCGGCTGTGCGCGCTCCCAAAGGCGCAGCGGGGGTTCTCCCGCGTGGATGCGGTGGCCGTGCGCTCTGGAGCCTTGCACGACAAGATCCACAAGCTGAAGTGCGAGGGGAAGAGCGGCTGGGCAATGATCTTCGGCCGGCTCCTCGTCGGCTGGATGGAAAGCCACCCCGAGCAGATGCGGGGCGTCGACCACGTCGTTGGCAACCCCGCCCACGCCGGCCGCCGGCCATTCAGCACATCGAGGCGATCATGGACGCCGCCTACACCGAGGACTTCGCCTCCTACCGAGTCGGCCCTCGGCGCTCCTTCGCCGCGCCCCTACTGGAATCGTCCGGTGCGGTGATGGAACTTCTGGCTGTGAGCGATGTGGAGTAGTGCAACCAGCCGGTAGTCGTCAGCGGTGGGGGGCGGTATCGGACGGGCTGTGGCCGAGCGGTTCGCCCGGCAGGGTGGCAGGGCCACCGTTCCGGGGCGGCGGGCCGGGGTCCTGTGCGATGCGGCCCGTGAGATCCAGGGCCTTCACCCCGTGCAGGTCGTCCCGGTCGGTCTGTCCGTACCGCAGGACATCGAGCGGGTACTGGACGGCCTTCCGGAACACGTCGATGTGCTGGTGAACAACGCGGGCGGGCGCGGTGGCTCCATGCGGGAGGAGGGTCTCAAAGGGGTCGCCGAGCAGTGGCGGCGGGTCTTCGACGGCAATGTCCTGCCAGTCGTTCTGCTCACCGAGGCGATGCTGCCGCGCCTGGCCCAGCCCGGTGGCCGGGTCGTCACCATTGGTTCGGTCTCCGCTCTCCGGGAAAACGGGGTCTACGGAGCGGCCAAGGCGGCTCCGATGACGTGGAATCACACGCCAGCACGGCAGTTGGCACCGCAGGGTGCGACAGCCGATGTCGTGCTGCCCGGCTTCGTCACGGGCACCGAGTTCTTCGGCGCGCCGACCGACGAGAAGGAGCTCACCAGGCTTCGGTTCCAGACTCTGGTCGGCAGGGTGGGGGAGCCGCAGGACATCGCGGGAGCCGTCGGCTTCCTCGCCTCTGCTGAGGCCGGCTACATCACGGGCCAGTTCCTCAACAGCAACGGCGGTGCTGTGCTGAGACGTTGAGCAAAAGCAGCGCCAAGGCCAGCGCCATCTTCCCGGGCCGCACTCGACCGAGAGGGGCAACGCCCACTCCTCGCCGCATGAGTGGAGGTGGCCCTCGTTGAGCGACGAACTGCGAACGCTGTGGGCCACCGGCCGACGGCATCGGCGGCGCAGTAGCCGACGAGCCGCTGGGCGGCCTGCGTCCAGCCGGCCACCGTTCCCTCCGCGTCGAGCAGGGCTATCGCCGCACCCGCTGTCCGGAAGGCCGTCTGGGCCGCCGCGAATATTGCTCTCGTAGGGCTGTCCGTCGATCGTCCTCTCCGTCTTTGCTGTGCTGAGGTCTGCCAGGGGCTCCGGTTTCCCTGCGCTGAGGTCTGCCAGGGGCACGGCCGTCGCGTGCGCCGCACACCGGCCGTGGTGGTGTCGCAGTCGTCGAGTACTGCGACCTTTTCTGTTGTTTGCTGGTGCGCCGGTACCCCGGCAGCGGCGTCGTGAGCAGGGATCCGGTGGGCACCGACGAGGGCTCCCCCCGATCTACGTGGTGTAAAACATCCAGATTCAGGAAGTATTCCGTCATCTCGAAAAGCAAGAATGAGCAGTTCAGAGCCTATTTTCGCCTTGGGTGTATGATGAATTTCATCTAGCTTCTGGGCGGCGGCGGCCGCTCCTCGGAGGGAGGCCCGGCATGGGACACTCACAGGCGGAGAAGGCGGCGTCCCGTGAGCGGGTGCTGCGGATGGCGGCCCGCAAGATCCGCGCGGAGGGCGTCAGCCGCCCCGGCATCGCCGAACTGATGAAAGAGGCGGGTCTGACGCACGGCGGCTTCTACAAGCACTTCTCCTCGCGCGAGGACCTGATCAGCCAGGCCGTGACCGAGGCCCTGGCCGAGGGCACCGCGAAGATGGAGAGGGCTGCCCGCAAGAACGAGAAGGAACCGCGCACCGGTCTCATCGACGCCTACCTGGGCAAACGGCACCGCGACGCACCGGCCACCGGCTGCGCCCTGGTCACGCTCGGCGCTGCGGCCGGACGCGGGGACGAGGGGTTCAAGGAGGCCTACGAGAAGCAGGTCCGCTCCTATCTGGACCTGATCGCCGGTCTCGGTGAGGACTCCGAGGAGGCCCGGTCCGAGGCCATGCTCACCCTCAGCGCCTTGGTCGGCGCCACCCTCATGTCCCGGGCGGTTGCCGACTCCGGCCTCTCGGACGAACTCCTCACCACCGTCGCCGACCAGCTCAAGCGGCAGGCGGCACCGGCCCCTGCCCCTGTCCCTGCCGCCTGATCTCACCCGGCGCGGCTGCCCGGCCGCGCCTGTCGGCCGCGGCGCTCACGGGAGCCCTGGGCTCTGCCGCGGCCGAAAGGTGCGCCCTGCCTCTTTCGTCGGCCGAGCATGCCTGTTCCCCCGTGTCGAAGTTGGCCGGCCGGTGGTCCGTCGCCGGATCCTGGCCTCGGCGTTCCGGTCATCGGCCGGCACCGCGAACCCTCCCTCTCCTACCGCGCCCCGGACACCACGACCGCGCGAACGCCGCACGCCACAAGGCCGGCCTGCTGACCCTTCCCGTCCTGGCGATCGGCGGAGAGGAGAGCATCAAGGACGGCGCCGGGGTCACGCTGAGCCGCGCCGCGCACGACGTGCAGAGCGTCGTCATCGCGAACTGCGGCCACCGGGTCGCCGAGGAGGGGCCCGAGGAGATACTCGCTACGCTGACCACCTTCCTGGCCCCGTACCACGACCGGCACCGCGGCGCACAGGCCCGCTCCGCCGCGTGGTTTTAGCATGTGAGCGGCACGGACACCTGCGCACGGTGGGGCCGAGCGGCTGGTTCCCGGTCCGCTGGGCCCCACCCGTTGCGCGTGCTCGTGCACCTACCGGCGTTCGCAGGCGGCCAGCGCGGGGCGCGCGGGGTTCCCCTCCGGCTCGGCGGAAGGCACCGTCGGCGTGCGGCGCTTGGCATGGGCGTGGCCCGTCAGGAGCAGAGCCCCGACGGCGAGGTAGGTCATTCCGATGTAGACCATCGCCGTCCAGCCATGGGCCTCGAACACGGAGATGCCGACGGCCGAACCGATCGCCCCGCCGGCGAACAGGAAGAAGATGTAGACCGTGTTCAGGCGGGCGCGGATGGCGGCGGGTCCGGTGAACACACGGGTCTGGTTGGCTATCTGGGCGCTCGTGGTGCCGTAGCCCAGCAGATTGCAGCCGATCATGAGGGCCGCCAGGGACTCGCCGCCGAGCAGAAAGACCACGAAGGCGGTGCCTGCGCAGGCCAGCGCGATCGCGTTGACGGTGTCGGGGCCGTAACGGTCGCAGAGCCGGCCGGAGTAGCGGGCCGCCAGAGCGCCGGGCACGCTGCCGAGGCCGAACAGTCCTGCCGCGGCCGGTCCGAGCTGAAGGGGCTTGTCGGACAGGTGGAAGGCGAGCGTGGCCCAGAACGACGAGAAGGCCGCGAAGCTCGCCGAGCCCAGCAGAGCGGACAGCCGCAGCGTGGGATAGCGGACGACGAGCGGCGGGATGGAGGCGAGCAGCTTCAGGTAGCCGGTCGTTGTCGCACCGGCGGCCGGGCTGCGCTCGGGCATGTAGCGGGGCAGGACGAGCAGCAGGCAGCCTGTGGCCAGGGCGGCGGCGAGGTAGTCGACGCGCCACGTCCCGGTCACCTCCGACAGAGCCCCGGAGATGGTGCGGGAGAGCAGTGCCCCCAGCGTCAGTCCGGTGCCGACGGCGCCCAGGGCCCGGCCGGTCCGGCCCTGGGCGGACATCGAGGCGATGGTCGGCATGATGACCTGCGGGACCACCGTGGTGGTCGACAGGACGAAGGTCGCAAGGCCCAGCAGCGCGATCGAGGGCGCCAGCGCTCCGGCGAGCAGGGCCAGCGCGGTCACGGCGAGCAGGATCGTGGTCAGGCGGCGCAGCCGGACGCGGTCGGCGAGGGGGACGATCGCGACGATGCCCAGCGCGTAGCCGATCTGGCCGGCGGTCGCGATGATGCCGGCGGCCGAGGAGGAGATGCGCAGGTCTCGTGCGATCTGCTCGAGAAGCGGCTGGGTGAAGTAGATGTTGGCGACGGCAATCGCGGTGGCGGTGGAGAAGACGGGGATGGTGCCGCGCTTCACGCCCGGGACGGTGGACTGTGCACTCACAGCGGCTTCCTACGGGGGCGGAGAGTGGGGAAGAGGGGGGAAGGGAGCAGGGGCCCAGGTGTGACGTGGGGCCCCTGCGCGACGAGGACCCGGGGCTCAGTCGCGGGTGAGTTCGCCGTCGACGAGGCGCCACAGGTGCAGTGGATTGGCCTCGCGCAGTGACTCGGGCAGCAGTTCGTCGGGGAAGTTCTGGTACGTGACCGGGCGCAGGAACCGCTCGATCGCGGTCATTCCGACGGAGGTGAAGCGGGAGTCCGACGTGGCCGGGAACGGGCCCGTGTGGACGGACGCGTAGGAAACCTCCTGCGGCATCGAGAAGTTGTTGATCACGATGCGGCCGGTGCGACGCTCCAGGATCGGCAGGAGTTCTGCGGCGGTGGCGCGGTCGCTCGCCTCGGCGTGGACGCCGGCCGACAGCTGGCCCCTGAAGGCGCGTGCCGCCTCACGGAGTTGGTCCGGTCCGGTCAGCCGTACCAGCAGGATGAAGGGGCCGAACACCTCTTCACGCATGGCCGGTTCGGCCAGCAGTTGCTCGCCGGTCGCCTCGTACACCAGGGACTGGGCCTCCCATGCGGCGGTCGGAGCCGCTCCGGCGCCGATCCGGGTGGCGCCGCTGTCCTGCATCCGCCGCACGTTGCCCGTGTAGGCGTCGTGGATGCCGGGCGTGAGCATGGTCCGTGCGGCGGTCTTCGCCACCTCGGCTCGTGCCGCGTTGCGCAGTTCGTCGAAGCCGGGCCCGTCGACGGCGAGGAGGACGGCCGGCTTCAGGCAGGCCTGTCCGACGTTGTACTGCGCGCGCTGCGCGAGGCCTGCGCCGATCTCCGCTCCGCGCGCCGCCAGCGCGCCGGGCAGGACGAAGACCGGGTTGACGCTGGTCATCTCGGTGAACACCGGGATGGGGTCGGGGCGCTGCTGGGCCCGTCGGTACAGGGCCATGCCGCCGCCCTCGGACCCGGTGAAGGTGACCGCCCGGACCTGGGGGTGGTCCACCAGCGTCTCGCCGATCCCGTCGCCCCGGATCAGCGAGAAGACGCCTTCGTGCAGTCCCGCTTCGGCGACGGCCTCCCGGATGGCGCGGCCCTCGATCTCGGAGGCGCCGGGGTGGGCGTTGTGCGCCTTGAGTACGACGGGGCAGCCGGCGGCCAGGGCCGAGACGGTGTCGCCGCCCGCGACCGAGTAGGAGACCGGGAAGTTGCTGGCGCCGAAGATCACCACGGGTCCCAGGGCCACCTTCTGCAGCCGGTGATCCATGCGCGGTGCGGGCTGCCGGTGCGGCTGGGCGGGATCGATGGCCGCCTGGAGGAACCGGCCCTGACGTACGACGCCGGCGAACGTGCGGAAGGTGGCGGCCGAGCGCAGGATCTCTCCCTCGAGCTGGGCGGCGGGCAGTCCCGTCTCCAGCGACGTGCGTTCGGCCAGTTCGTCCTTGACCGCCTCGAGCTTGTCCGCGACGAGATCGAGGAACGCGGCGCGCTCGGCCAGTTCGGTGTGGCTGTAGCTGTCGAACGCCTCGTCGGCCAGGCGCAGGGCGCGGTCGACCTCGGCCGCGCCCCCGAACGCGAACGCCGGCTCGATGACCTCGCCGGTGGCGGGGTCGAGTGCCTTCATCGTGCCCGCGGTGGCGGCCACATCGGCCGCTCCGATCAGCAGTTCTCCGGTCAGTGTCATGACTGCGCTCCCTTGAACGCGGTGGTGACTTCGTCCGTCGTGACGATGGCGTGGGCGAAGGTGGGGCCGTTCAGTTCGTGAGCGGCGTGCATCATGTCGGGGCGGAGGGCCGCGGTGGCGTCACGGACCAGCGTCACGTGGTAGCCGAGCTCCTGGGCGAAACGCGCGGTGGCCTCGATGCAGGTGTTGGCGAGCAGGCCCACGATCACCACGTGGGTGATGCCGTGCTGCTTGAGCTGGAAGTCCAGGTCGGTGTTGGCGAACCCGCTCGACCCCCAGTGCTCGTGGACGACCACCTCGCCGGGCTGCGGCTGGAAGTCGTCGTGGAACGACCCGCCCCAGGAGCCCCTGGCGAAGTGGTGCATCTTCTGGATCTTGCGCTGCGAGGGGCTCGGGAAGTCCCAGTTGTCGTAGTCGCCCTCCTCCCAGCGACGGTGCGGCACGAACATCACGCGCACGTCGTTCTCACGGGCCGTGCCGACCACGGAGCGCAGGTGATCCAGCAGATCGACCTCGGTCGCCACGGGTTCCAGGTGCGGCCAGACCTTGCCGCCCTCGGAGA
This sequence comes from Streptomyces sp. NPDC002573, assembly GCF_042889625.1. NCBI lineage: Bacteria > Bacillati > Actinomycetota > Actinomycetes > Kitasatosporales > Streptomycetaceae > Streptomyces > Streptomyces sp. NPDC002573. The sequence continues at coordinate 7,172 of NZ_JBIARC010000148.1, forward strand.
GGAAGTCGTTGAAGGGGTCGACCAGCAGAACCGCGGTGTGGCGGGGGTCGTAGGTCTCAGACATGGTTCCTCCCAAAACTAGATGATGAGCAACATCCAGATTCAGGATTACTCTCGACATCCTGGATGTCAAACAGGGGAGCCGGAAGAATCTCGGGTACGGGCCGGCGGCATCGCGTGACCGCCCAGTTGCTGCCTGCCGGCGCGGTCGTCCGCGCCGCGAAAGGGTGACGAAAGGGCTGCAGGAGATCCGCGGAAGACAGGGCCGTCCCGCCCCAGGCTCCGTTTGCGGGAGCCCGGGGCGCACCGCAGCCTGGGCTTGGACGTGCCCGGGTGCGCATCCGCCCTCCGGGCCTGTGGGCGCATCCCGTGCGGGCAGTCCTCGGGCCCATGCGCCGGGCGGGCGCGGCCTCGGACGAGGTGACCGGCCCCGACGCCTCACCGAGCCGGCGCCCGTCCGGTGCGAAAGGGAAGTCTGATGCCTCAGGATCCTGCGAACGACAACCCCACCGGCGGATTCGACGCCCGGATGCCCCGCCGCGACGTGCTGCGCACGGCCGGCACCGGTGCGCTGGGCCTCGGCCTGGGAGGTCTCACGCCGCCCGGTGCCGCGACCCCGGGCGGCGGGTCCCCGAGCCCCCAAGACACGCCCGCCCCGACACCGGAAGGCCTCGGCACCGTCCATCAGGCACCCCATCTCCCGTCGGGGTTCACCGGGACGTTCACCAGCCGGTTCGTCCAGGCGGGCGGACTGCGCCAGCACGTGGTCGTCGGGGGGAACGGGCCGCCACTGCTCCTGGTGCACGGCTGGCCCGAGACCTGGTACGCCTGGCGCCTGGTGATGCCGGCCCTGGCCAGGAACTTCACGGTCCTCGCCGTCGACCAGCGCGGTATCGGGCTGTCCGACAAGCCCGAGGACGGCTACGACACCCGTACCCTCGCAGGCGACCTGGTGGCGCTGATGGACGCGTTCGGCCACCAGCGGTTCGCCGTGGTCGGCCACGACACCGGCATGCCGATCGGCTACGCACTGGCCGCGGACCACCCCGACCGGGTCGAGCGCCTGGCCGTCGCCGAGGCCTTCCTCCCGGCCGTGACCCCCTCACCGCCCATGGTGGCCACCGCGCAGGTCAACGACCGGTTGTGGCACATCCCCTTCAACCGGCTCACGGAAGTGAACGAAGAACTCGTCAAGGGACGCGAAAACATCTACTTCGGCTGGCAGTTCGCCACGAAGGCCGCACGCAGGCTTCCCGACTACGCCGTCAGCTACTACGTCCGGATGCTCTCCTCCCAACGCAACGCGCTCCGCGGCAGCTTCGGCTGGTACCGCGCGCTCGACACCACCATCGCGCAGGACGAGCAACGCAGGAAGCACCTGCTGAGCATGCCCGTCCTAGCGATCGGCGGAGCGAAGAGCCTCGGCGAGAACGTGGGCAGCACGATGAAGCTCGTCGCACACGACGTCCAGCCCGAGGTCATCCCCGGCTCCGGCCACTGGGTCGCCGAGGAGGCTCCGGCACAGTTGCTGGCGGCGCTCACGGCGTTTCTGGCCCCGTACCGCACCCGAGGACGAGGGGTGCAGTCCCCGACCGCCACGCCGACGGGCAGGTGAAACACGGGTCGGCGGGCCGGACGCCGGATCGTCGACCTGCGGCCGTCCGAGGGCCTCGGGGGCCCCTCACCGTGGTGTTCCTGGAGGCCGAGGCGCCGCGGGTGGCCTGCCGCGAGCACGGGGTAACAGCCGCCGCTGTGCCCTGGGCCCGCCACGGCGCCGGGCACACCCATGCCTTCGACCAGCAGACCGCCTGGATGGCCGCCGAATGCTCCAAGACCGCGACGGCCCTGCTGATGCGTACCTCCTGGCGCACGGTCGGCAACATCGTCGAGCGGTTCGTCGCCGACCGCGACCGGCACACCGACCGGCTGAACGGGCTGCGACGCATCGGGATCGACGAGATCAGCCACCGCAAAGGGCAGAAGTACATGACTGTGGTCGTCTGTCACGACAGCGGGAAGGTGGTGTGGATGGCCGACGGCCACGGCAAGAGCGTGCTGCACGCATTCTTCGACGCCCTCGGCGCCGAACGCGCCGGGCGGCTGACCCATATCAGCGCCGACGGCGCGCTGTGGATCGCCGAGGTCCTGGCCGAGCGCGCCCCGGCCTCGCTGCGGCGACGCCTCGGCCGCGATCCATCGACGGTATCCCGGGAACTGCGGAGCAATGCCGCGACCCGTGGCGGCCGACTGGACTACCGGGCTTCGGTCGCACAGTGGAAGGCCGACCTCGTGGCCCGGCGCCCGAAGACAGCGAAGCTGGCCGCGAACGACCGGCTGCGGGACTACGTGCAGGAAAGGCTTTCCGGCCAGGTCAGCCGCTCGGACGGAACGGTACTGGGGCCCGAGGGCCCGCGGTGGAAGGGCAGGAACAAGCCGCACCGCGGCGACCGCCAATGGGTCATGGCGTGGAGTCCGGAGCAGATCGCGAACCGGCTGAAGGTCGACTTCCCCGATGATGAGTCCATGCGGATCAGC
>NZ_JBIARC010000149.1:0-9556 GCF_042889625.1 Streptomyces sp. NPDC002573
TCTCACTTCGGGCACCTTGGCCTCCGGATGGCAAGTCATCCAAGGCGCCAACCCCTCGCCCTAACCCAGCGATCCACAGGAATTGACAATTGCTCTGAAAGGTTGAGCATGTGACGGCAGGGCGGGCTTGGTCCTCGACTTCTAATGCGTCGGGCTTGGGCTGGGCGGTGCGCCGGTAGCGGCGCCGCCCTTCGAGGGCCTTGGTGATGGGGGCGCCGTGCCAGCGGTTGGCGCCGCCGCAGGTGTCGTCCGGCTCGGGCCAGCGGCCCCGGCTGCGGTCGGCACGGATCGTGGCGGCGGTGATGCCGATCCGGGCGGCCTCGAGCTCGCGGGCGGTGCAGAGGCGCTGCGGCTCGAGCTCGGGGCAGCCGCCGGATAAGAAGCCCCGAGTGTCCTAGAGACGGGTTGGGCATGGGATCCGGTTGCCGCAGCCGCAGGGTGGGACGCACCGAATGCCCTAGAGGGGGGCTGAGCCCCGTGAGATCGGGTGAGTGGGAGGGCACCGGGCCCGCTCTTGGCAGTCGCCGTATCGGAGGGCGGGTGCGAGGGGGTTTCGGCGGGCGTCGCTGCTGCCCGGTCGTCGCTTCCGCTAGTGCTCGATGTGACGGCAAGAGTCGCGCCTAGGGCCACGGAGAGGGCCAGGGCCGTACCCGCTGCCAGGCGACGGCTGTGGCGAGTGCCGCCGGGGAGGTTGCGCCGGGTGACTGCCGCCTCCTGAGAGCGTATGTGCTCTTCCGTTCCGGGGTGAGCGGCCAGCGGCGTCGCAAGGCGCGCCTCGGAGGGCGCCGAGAGCGGTAGGGGGTATGGATCAGGTCCGGCGTGCCGGGAGGCGAGGGCTTGCGCGCACTGCTCGGCGTCCGGGCGGGCCTCTGGGTCCTGGGCGGTCATGGCCCGCAGCAGGGCCGCGAGTTCCGAGGGGAGCCAAGTGGGGACTTCGGGTGGGCGGTGTAGGCGGGCGACTGTCGCTTCCAAAGGGGTGCCCTGGTACTCCAGTTCGCCTTTCAAGCACTCCAGCAAGACCAGGCCGAGCGCGTAGACGTCGGCGGCCGGCCCGATCCGCCTGCCCTCAACCTGTTCCGGTGCCAGATAGGCGGCGGTGCCTATCAGCACGTCCGCTGCCGTATGGCGGGTGGCGTTGGCCAGGCGCGCGATGCCGAAATCAGCCAGGTGAGGAGCACCGGCCGAGTCGAGGAGGATGTTCGACGGTTTGATGTCTCGGTGCACGACGTCGGCCCGGTGGACATAGGCCAGCACCCGCGCGAGGGCGGCGCCCACGTCTACCACACGCCTCTCAGGCAGCGCTCCACACGCCAAAAGGCTGCGCAGCGTGGGGCCCTTGATCAGTTGCATGACCAGGTAGGTGCGGTCGTCGTGGCGGCCGGCGTCGTAGACGGTGACCAGTCCCGGGTGCTGCAGGCGGGCCAGAAGGACGGCCTCCGCGGTGAGACGGTCCTCCGTCTGCGGGTCCGTGCCGGGCCGGAATACCTTGACGGCCACGGGCCGCCGAAGGCGCGTGTCAACGCCCTCGTACACGTCGGCCATGCCTCCCGATCCGATTCTCGCGCCCAACCGGTAGCGGCCGGAGAGGACTTCGGCGGGCTGCTCATCCGCTGGAACCGGCGCTGGCGTCGGCGGGGCTGCTGATTGGCGGGCCTTCATCTGGTTCTCCGTTGCTGTCACCGCGTACCGGACTCGGCTATGGGCCATGCTGCGAGGCGGGTACCCCCAGTCTGTGTCAGATATCAGGGCGACCGGGGCCAGGAGACACGAGCTTCCCAAGCTCAGGTCTCGTCCACACGACCGTTCAGATGGAAGAGGAGCCACTCAAGCCAAACTGCCGGTAGGCCCTACTCAGGTCTCCGCCTCGGACCGCTTCGCGCGTGGTCCGGAGGACTCGGGTCGGACAGGGCCGCTTCGGTGTACTGCGGCCCACGTCCGTTGGTGGTACCTGAGCCCCAGATCATGACAGCCACGAACAGGTCACGCAGGCCGTCGGCGTCATCACCAGCGTGGTCACGAAGACGGGCCAAGTCGCCCCGCTCGATGAGACGGTCACCGCCCGGCCCACTCGCAGATTCAACGCCGATATCGAGCACATGCGCCGCCCTGTGCGACGCCAACCGCGGGCGCCACGTTCCTGGACGGAAACGCACGGGCTTCTGTACGCATTCGCCGTAGCGGACACCGAGCCTTGATGGGGATCTTTGAATCTCCTCACCCTGTGCTGAGGATGGCCCCGGAGTTGCTCGCCTTGATTCCTCAGGCGTGCAAGTGCTGATCTGCGGGTGGATGCCGAACTTGAGGGCTGGTTCTTGGTCGGGTGGCTGGGTGGGCACGGGGGCTGGGACGGGGCGGTCTGGGGTGGGTGGGATCTCTCTTGTGGGGGGAACAGGTGGTGGGGGAGCGGGTTCAGGGTTCGATGGCGAGGTGTTCGATGAGGTCGTCGCGGAGCGTGAACCGATAGTGGAGATCGATGGTGCCGCCGGGGAAGTTGCCTTCGAGGTGGTGTATGGCGATGTAGTGGGCGGTGTCGGTCTGCTGGGCGTTCGTGAGTTGGATGGTGTAGGTGAATTCGGTGGCTGATCGGTCCAGCCACCGCTCGATCGCGGTGCTGCCCTGGTAGGTGTTGCCGTCGTCGATCACTGTGGCGTCGTCGGTGAACGTCGTGAGCGCGGTGGCGGTGTCGTGGGCGCGGTGCGCTGTGAGGTAGCGGGTGATCACCGCGGGCAGGTCGTCCGGGGTGATGGTCCGGGGCTGGTTGTCGTGCATGACGCTCCTGACGGTGGTGGCGGGTTCAGACGGTGGGGGTGGTGCCGCCGTCGATGACGTGTTCGGCGCCGACGATGGCCGAGGCGCGGTCGGAAACGAGGAAGGCGACGAGCTCGGCGACCTCCTCGGGCCGGTTGGGACGGCCGAGCGGGATGCCTCCCAGGGAGTCCATGAGCCGGCCCAGCGCCGCTTCCTGGCTGATGCCGGCGTCGCCGGCGATCCGGGCGACGAGGTTGTCCGCGGCCGAGGTCTGGACGAAGCCGGGCGAGACGGTGTTGACGCGGACGCCGTGCGGGGCGACCTGGTTGGCCAGGCCCTTGCTGTACGTGGTCAGGGCGGCCTTGGCGGCGGCGTAGGCCAGGGTCCCGTTCCACAGCGGCATGCGGCGCTGGATCGAGGTGACGTGCACGACCGCGCCCCTGCCCGTGGCGATCATGTGCGGGAGGAGTGCGCGGTCCAGGCGGACGGCGGCCAGCAGGTTCGTGTTCAGCTCCCTTGCCCAGTCGTCCTCGCCGAGCGCGGCGAATCCTCCTGCCGGTGCCTCGGAGCCGCCGAGGGTGCTGACCAGGATGTCGACGCCTCCCACGCGGGCGTCTACCTCGGAGGCGACGTGGGCGGCGCCCTGGGCGGTGGACAGGTCGGCGGTGATGAACGTCTTCTCCTCGACGTCGTCGGGGCGGCTGCGGGCGGTGACCAGCACGGTCGCGCCGGCCTCGGCGAGCCGTCGGGCGATCGCGGCTCCGGTGCCCTTGGTGCCGCCGGTGACCAGAGCGCGTCGGCCTTCGAGGGATTCGCTGATGGATGTGGTCACGTTGTGCTCCGTTCCCGGGCGCGGGTATGCGGGGCGCCGCTCCCGTCCCGACTGCTAAAATAGAACCTACTAACTTCGACTTTAGCAGTAACTGAGGGGATGGTCGCCGTGGCAAGCCGGATCAGGCTGGAGGACCGGGAGTGCCCGCTGTCCACGACGGTGGAACACGTCGGCGAGTGGTGGACACTGCTGATCCTCCACGACGCCTTCGACGGCTACACCCGCTTCGACCAGTTCCAGGAGAGCCTGGGCATCTCCTCCAGCATGCTCACCACCCGGCTGAAGACCCTGGTCGCGGACGGTCTGCTGGAGCGCCGGCCCTACCAGACCAGCCCCGTCCGGCACGAGTACGTACTCACCGAACTCGGGCGTTCGCTGCGCCCGGTGATCGTCGCCCTGGCCGCGTGGGGCAATGCCCGCCTCACGCCGACGGAGCGCAGCATGATCCTCGTCGACGCGCGCAGCGGCGAGGAAGTCGAGCCCGTCGTCGTCGACGCCAAAACCGGCCGCCGACTCGACGACAGCGCCGCCTACGTCTTCACCGCGGGCCCCGCAGCCAGCGACGCGATGCGCAGCCGCTACGCGACACGGCCGGCCATTCCCGCGGAAGAGGCGTAAGTCCGCCCGGAAGAGCCTCGTACAGCCTTGAGTAGGGCCGCGAGCACGGGCTGCACCTGACCACCCTCGCGGTACCGGCTTGTCGCCGGCGTGATACCTGCCAACCCTCCCCGGTCGTTGAGAACTGGATCAAGTGAGGCGGGGAGCAACACCGGTCGTTTCCAAGGCTCTGTCCGCAGTCTCGTGAAACCCCAGGTCAGCGAGGGGAACGAGGGATCGTTTCGGCAGAGTGTTTCTGGTGTGACGAGCAAGGCGATCGAGGCTGTGCTGTTTCCCGGGATCGATGTGCGAGTGGAGCGCGTCAGCGGCTCCTCCGACGTCCTGGTGGTGGATGCGGTGTCCACCGCTCGCCCGGGGCGGTGCCCGGACTGCGGGAAACAGGCGAGGCGCATACACAGCTCGTACCAACGGAACCTGCATGAAAGGCCGTTGGGTTCCCGCCGGGTCATAGTCCGGCTGCGGGTCCGCCGGTACTTCTGTGACCGGAAGAGCTGTTCTCGTAAGGCGTTCGTCGAGCAGGTGCTGGGCCTGTCCGAGCGGCACCGCCGCTCCAGCACCGGGCTGACAGGCTGGCTGCGGTCGATCGCGATCGAGCTCGGCGGCCGTCCCGCCGCACGGCTGTGCCGCCGACTGCGGCTGACCGCGGGCAAGACTCGGCTGCTCAGGCTGCTGACGGCGCCGAGGGTGTCGGACCGTGCGCCGCGGGTGCTGGGGGTGGATGAGTTCGCCTTCCGCAAGGGCTGCACCTACGGCACCGTGCTGGTCGACGTCGAGGCCGGCCGGGTCGTGGACGTACTGCCCGACCGCACCTCCGAAACGTTCGCGGCCTGGCTCACCCAGCATCCCGGAGCCGAGATCATCTGCCGGGACCGGGCCACCGCCTACACAAAGGCGGTCAAGGAAGCCGCCCCTCATGCCCTGGAAGTCGCAGATCGCTGGCACCTGCTGCAGAACCTGTCCGTCGCGGTGGAGAAGACCTGCCACCAGCACCGCGACTGCCTGCGCAAACGTGCCGAGGAGGAGACGGTGACCGAGGTGCCGGAGGCGCCACCGATGCTGTTACCGCCCGCGGAACTGCCCCGCACCCAGATCATCGAACGCACCCGCCACCGCTACGAGGACATCCACCGCCTGCTGGACAAACGCTGGACCATCAGCGCCATCGCCCGTCGTCTGAACCTCGACCGCAAGACCGTGCGCCGCTTCCGCGACACCGATCTCGACGAGCTGCTGGCCTCCGCCCGCGAGCGCCGCCCCAGTGGCGTCCTGGAACCGTTCAAGGCATACCTCAACGCCCGCTTCACCGAAGCGCAAGGCCAGGTCAGCGGCACCCGGCTGTTCCTGGAGATCCAGGCTCGCGGTTACCGCGGCAGCCGCCAGGTCGTCCGCAAACACCTCGCCGCCCTCCGCGCGGGCACCGCCGAACCGGTCCGGGCGGACATCCCGAGCCCTCGCAAGATCACCTCGTGGATCATGCGGCCGAGGGAGACACTGACCGGCAGCCAGGACGAGCGACTTCTTCAAGTCCGGCTCTCCTGTCCGGACATCACCCGGGCCTGCGATCTCGCTCGGGCGTTCGCCGACCTGGTCCGCCACCAGCGCGGATACTTGTTGCTGGAGTGGATCCGGCAGGCCGAGCAGGACGCGCCGAAGCCCATGAAGGGCTTCGCCGGCTTCCTCCGCCAGGACCTCGACGCCGTCACCGCCGGGCTGACCCTGCCCTGGAGCTCCGGCGTCGTCGAAGGGCATGTGAACCGGGTGAAAACGCTCAAGAGGGCGATGTATGGCCGGGCCTCGTTCGAACTTCTCCGGACGCGCATCCTCACCCAGCCGTGATGCTCGGGGAATGATCGTGGTAGGCAAGGCGGATGCTTGGCCGACTTCCTCTCATTGAGCAACTCGACGGATTGCGATCCGTGCTCTCCCAGAACGAGATCTTGACTGGCGTAATGACCAGGGCGGCAACACTGGAGTTGCCCGGCTGGTACGTGACGGCGGGCTGTCTGTTCCAGACGGTGTGGAACGTGGCCACCGGCAGGCCCCCGGCCAACGGCATCAAGGACTACGACGTCTTCTACTTCGACAGCAGCGACCTCTCCTGGGAAGCGGAAGATGCCGTGATCAAGGCGGGTCAGGAGGTGTTCGCTGACCTGCCGGCCGAGGTGGAGATCCGCAACGAAGCCCGCGTGCACCTTTGGTATGAGCAGAAGTTCGGGGTGCCCTGTCCGCCGCACGAGTCCACCGAGTCCGCGATCGACTGCTTCGCTGCGACGACGTGTTGTCTCGGCGTCCGGCTGGAACCCGATGGAGGGTGGCGCGTCTATGCGCCTCACGGGCTCTCCGACACGTTCAACCTTATCGTTCGACCCAACCCGGTCCTTGCTCCGAGGGAGGTCTATGAGACCAAGGCGGCCCGCTGGAAGAACGAGTGGCCGGAGCTCACCGTCCTGCCATGGCCAAACTGATGGCCTTCACGGAACTGCGGACAGAGCCGTTTCCAAGAATCCCCATCAGCCTTTGAAGCTGCTCCACCATGCTCCCCCCTGACCATGAGGGCGGCGTGCCGTGGGCCGTAGCGTATGGGAAGCCGACCATGAACGCACGTGAACGGCCTCGTACACGGCCCCTTGGAGCACCAACGGACACTGAAAGCCAGCCCGCGCGACGTGCTGTACCGACTCGCGCGGGCATGGAGCTTTCACACCGCTGGGTATGCGCCCTACCCACAGTGGGCGAGTGGAAGCAGAGCAAGCGCGGCTGGCCGACGGCGTCCGGAAGGCGTTGCCAGAACAAGACGCTGAAGGGCACTCACGCTGCTACCTACACCAAGGCGACTGGACGAAGCGCGGCCAGGCCCAACTGAAGAAGAGGGTGGGCAAGCGTCGCAAGAAGTAGGGCACGGTCGGGGGTGAGTGTCTAACTGCGTGACAACGCCGACGGACAACGGCGAACGAGCGCGAACGCGTACGGACCGTCGACGCAGGTGAGGAGCACACCAATCCCAGGCACAGCTCCCACCCAAGTTGCTTCGGGACGAAGAAGTCGTCGCCCGCGTCTCGCCGTACAGTGCCGCGGCCGCGGCTTGCTCTGAGTACGCGATGCTTGGGGTATGGCCCCTGAACCAAGCGCTGCTCCTTCGATGAACACTCACGTGAGTGCGATGACCGATGGAACCACCAGAGTCTTCACATGGGAGGAGGGTGCGCGCATCGAGGTCCGCAGCCTGGGCGAAGAGATCGTCATTGAGGCCAACGCTGCCGGGCTGAAGACCCTGGCCGACCACCTCCTCACACTCGCCCAGGACGGCACACCGGACGGTGCTCATCTCCACCTGGAGGAGAACAACGGGCTCGAAGAAGGCTCCGTAGGCCTGGTCTTGGAGAGGTGCGATGACGAATGATTCGTGCCAGACGCGTGCCAGATCGTACGGGGAACAGCGGGGAACCAGTCGACCTTCCTAAGCTGAGGGCTCAGGCATCGTCGTCACGTACGGCTTGCACCGGTCGACGGCATCGGTAGCGTGGCCGAGGGCGGTGGGGATGCAGCGAGGCATACGCGTGCGTGGTCGGTCGGTGCGCCCGCCGTCGTGGCTGACTGTCGCCGACTGAGGTTCAGGCAGGGCATTGAAGGTGTCGGCCGTAGTTGAGTACGCCGAGGCTGGGCTGTCCGAGGCCGCTCGACAGTGACCAAAGGCGACCAACGACGAGTACCAGGCACACGAGCCCACCGCTCCTGAGCAGGGAAAGCCCAGCTCCCCAAGATCCCCGACAAGACCCAGGGCAAGAAGAAGGGAGCAGTACCGAAGAAGCCCCTTACCTGCGGTTTCATCGCAAGGAGGGGCTCCTCACCGGGCTCGGGTTTGCCAGCAGGCCGTGGCACATCAGCACCTGACGCCCTCGAATGAGCTCGCGTGGACCGCACGCCGTTCTGCGTGCGGCCCACCCGAGCCGGGGTCACAGGTTGCCGAGGGTCAACGGACCGGCAGGACCTGTGTGTGGTCCTTCTGGACGGCCTGCAGGTTGTGGGGGTTCAGGCCCAGGAGGGACAGGATCGTCGGAGCGATCTGCGTGGTCTCGACCTGAGCAGACTTGACCACGCCGGCGGGGGTGCCTGCGCCGGTGATGACGAGCGGGACGTTCAGGTCGTCAGCGTGGGCGCCGCCGTGTTCGGCGATCTTCTTGGTGCCGCCCGTGTAGACCACGCCGTACTTGGCGATGCCGAACAGGTCCGGGACCCGGGCGTCACCGGGCTTGACGCCGAAGTACGCGGCCGCCTCCCTGCCCGCGTAGACCCTGCTGAGCCCGCCGTTCGTGAAGGACTTGGTGGGCTTGCCGTTGACGTCGGTGCCCGTACCGCTCTGCGACAGCAGGTACTGCTTGGCGAACGAGGTGGCCGCGGCGGAGCGGTCGTTCAGCCACAGCAACATGCCGTCGTCGTCCACGGAGTGCGCGACCAGATCGCCGGCGCCTGGGTGCTTCTTCTTCCAGGCGGCGTTGAGCCCGTCGAGCAGCGGACCGTCGTCAACGCGAGTCAGAGCCTTGGGGTCGGTGGGCGACTGGCCGTGCTTGGCCGACAGAACGATGTCCGTGCTGGTGGCCAGGCCCTTGGCCTGGATCTCCTTGACTATCGCGCCGACCTCGGTGTTGACGTAGTCGAGGTTCTTCTGCAGCAGCGGGCCGGGGAGGCCCTTGGAGGCGTAGCCGCCCTTGAGGCCCTCGGAGGAGGGCAACTTCTGCGCGGTGGAGACCGACTGGAAGTTCATGCCGAAGATCGCCGGGGTGCCGACCTTGTGACTGCCGCTGTGGTCGTAGCCGTCGATCTCGTTGAGGAGGGCCTTGACCTTGTACCTGTCGTACTGCTCGGTCGCCTTGTTGTCGGTGGTCCAGTCGTTCCCGGCCGGGTAGCCGTTGGCGTCGCTGTTGATCTCCGGGGAGAACTGGTCCTGGATGCCCGTACCCGAAGGGCCGTTGAGGATGTCGTAGGCGATGTGCTTGTCCGACCAGGCGGTGCGCAGGCCAGCCTGGCGGGCCACGTTGAAGACGGTGTTCACCTGCAGGTACGAGTGCGGATAGACCGGCTTGCAGGTCGTGGGGTCGACGGGCAGCTTGCTCGGGTCGAGCAGGCTCTGCGGCCGGCCAGTCATTTGAAGGATGCTGCCGGGCAGGTTCTTCAGGCCCTGGCCGGCATCGAGGGAGGCCTTGTTCTTGTCCATGTCTTCGGTCATGTCCACCTCGGCGCCGGGCTTGACGCCCTTGCAGTTGGCGGTGCCGGCCGGGAGCAAGGCGTGGTTGTACACGTCGTCGTAGTAGATGCCGGTGGTACCCGGGCCGCCGCCGGTGACCTGGGCGGTCATGCCGG
>NZ_JBIARC010000150.1:0-9483 GCF_042889625.1 Streptomyces sp. NPDC002573
GCCGACCGTATTCAGGCCGAGCTGACCGTGGCCGAGCGGGAACGGGAGGAGTGGGCCATCGCTCGTTCACGGGTCGGCGAAGTGCTGGCCCCGGCTGACGAGGACCTGAACTCCCAGCATGACCACGAACGTTGTACGCCTCCTCATGTCCCCCGACGCTCCGGCCGCCAACACGGCCCCACGGTCCTGACCGTGGTGTGATCATGGCCCCGTAAGCTTCCGGCGCGTCGGGCAGTCTGTGGACCTGCCCGGTAAAGCAGATGCGAGCCTTCCTGTGTGGGGTGCCAGGCGTTGGTACGTGACCGGCTTGCATCCGGTAGCACCGTGAAGTCGACGAAGCTGTCGGAACGCAGCTTGTTCAGGACTTGGGACAGCAATTGCCGCGTGCCGTCCGGCCGCAGCATGCGGCGCAACTGGCTGGTGGTGGCGATGCGGCGCTGGGCGAGCGCGGCCAGGACCTGGTGGCGCAGCGGTTCGGCGGGGCTGGGGGCCGGGGTGCTCGGTGTGGGGCTGGTCATGGGCCCCGGCTGCCCTTCTTCTTGCGGTTGGCGGTCTGGTCCTTCTGCTCCGGGATGATCGCCTTGATGTGGACTTTCCGCAGGTGACCGCGGTTGGGGCGGGATGAGTACGCCTAATGGGCAGTGAAGCGGGGCACCGCCACGCCCACCCCGGCCCGTCGAGGCCCTGAAAGAGCCTGCGGGCCCCGCTTCGAAGGCAGGGCGCCCGGATACGTTGGCGCCGCAAACAGACCTAACGGGCGTGGAGGTGGGTCCGGAAGAAGCGGATGGCGGCAGAGGTGCTCGCGTCGAAGCCGGCGAGGTAGGGATCGAAGTGGCCGCCGGGTATGACGACGAGCTCCTTGGGTTCCAGGGCACGTTCATAGGCGCGGAATGCCAGGTCGGTGGGGGCGACGGTGTCGTGGGTGGCGATCAGCATCATCAGGGGAGTTGGGGAGATCTGGTCGATCCAGTAGCCGGGGTCGTACGACCTGAAGCGGCGGTTGGACTGGACCGTGACGCTGTTCTCCCACAACCCCTCGGGAGCGCTGTGTCCCAGGTAGAAGTCGATGGCGTCGGTGGCGCGGTACGACGCGGTCGTGGAGACGTTGTCGCTGACGAATGCCTGGGTGGCCGGCGGCTCGCCCTGGGCCTGGGCGAGTTCGTCGGCGGCGAAGGACTCGTCGAGTTGCCGCGTCAGGTGCGGCGGTACGCGCCGGCGGCTGGTCTCGGAGCCGCTGATGGTGGGGACCTGAGAGTAGACGGCCTTGATCCTCCGGTCGGTGGCTCCCAGGAGGAGGGCGTGTCCGCCGGAATAGCTGGATCCCCACAGGCCGATGCGGTCGGCGTCGACGCTGTCGAGCGTCTGGAGGTGCGAGATGACGCGTCGCCAGTCCTCGATCTGCCGATAAGGGTCGATGTCGTGGCGGGGTGTGCCGGTGCTGTCGCCGAAGCCGCGGTGGTCGTGGAGCGAGACCGCGAATCCGGCTTCCGCGAGCTCTCGGGCAATGGGCTCGATGTTGTGGTACTTCGTGCCACCGAAGCCGTGCGACATCGTGATGGTGGGGTGGGGTCCGGGTCCGTCCGGCAGGAACAGCCATGCGTGCAGCACGGTTCCGTCGGGCAGATGAATGAGCTCGTCGCTGCGCTCGGCCATGGTGGTTCTCCTTGCCTGGTGGGGTTCTTGTGGGAGCGATGAAGGCAGCCCGTCGGTCCGGATGACCCGTTGAGCTATGCCGTGTGGCGGCCCGGTCCTTCGGGCGTCGGTCCGGTCGGACGCGCCGATGCCGTCGACGCAGCACCTCCGTCGGGAACACCGGTCGATCGTTCGCTGGTGCCGGATTGGTCGCCCCGGCCACGAAGGGCTCGACGCGAGCGGTACGAGATGGTCCCAAGTGGCCTCAACCGGATGGCTGCGGCTGTCGTGACCTGGGCGAATGGCATGATCGCGGCCCCGGTCGCCTTCGAGAAGGGCGGCCAGTCTCTCCCTCAACATTCTGGTTGCACTTTTAAACCGATGATGTCAGCCTAGAGCACGTCGTTCGCATATCGCAAACAGGAAATACATGAGGAAGTGATGACAATGCGGGACTACGAGACCATCAAGACGAGCCTGGACGACGGTGTGCTGTGGGCCACGATCGACAACCCGCCACTCAACCTGATCGACGAGCGGTTCGTCAGAGATCTGATCGCACTCCTCGACGACACGGAGGCCGACGGCGGCGTGCGGGTGGTGGTGTTCCGGAGCGCCGACCCCGACTTCTTCATCCCGCATGTGGACGTCCGGCGGATCGCCGAGTACACGGCGGTGGCGGCGACCTCCGGCGGCCCAGACGACATCAGCCTCGGCGCGCTGTACCGCCGGCTCAGCGAGGCACGGCCCGTCACCATCGCGCTCCTCGAGGGCCGGGCGCGCGGCGCGGGTGCGGAACTCCTCTACGCGTGCGACATGCGGTTTGCGTCCCTGGAACGCGCCGTGATCGGCCAGATCGAAGTCGGCACCGGGCTCTTCCCGGGGGCAGGTGCGGTCCAGCAGCTCGTCCGTCTCGCCGGACGAGGCCAGGCGATGCAGGTGATCCTCGGGTCCGAAGACCTCGACGGCCGTGAGGCCGAGCGCATCGGATTGGTCAACAAGTCGCTGCCTGATGAGCAGTTGATGCCCTACGTCGAGCGGCTCGCCAAGCGGATCGCGGGATTCCCGGAAGCCGCGGTGCGGCTCGCCAAGCGCCGGATCAACGCGGCCGGCCTCCCCGCCAAGGAAGACGTCCAGGTGGACTCGGGCTTCTTCCAGATCCTGGCACGTGACACATCGAGCGCCGCCCGGCTCGGCACCCTCATGCAGCGCGGAATGCAGGAACGGTCCCGCACCGAACTCGATTTCGGCGCGGTACTCGGCGAGCTGTGAGCAGCCCGGGCCGAAGGGGCCCGGTCGACCCGACCATGCGCCCTCCCGGACCGCACGCTCGCCCCGGACCGGATCGCCTCGTGGCCGCGGACACCTCACGCCGTCCACCGGCCCGGGGTGCCACGACTCGCCTCAAGGCTGGGGCATCACCGTCCTTCCGGCGCCCCGGTCCGGCCGATCCCTCACGAAACGGAGCCCTCCATCCCACTCCCGTAGGAGCCCGTCATGCCCGTTTTCAACGCTCACGTTCCAGCCGGCCGCTACTCGCCGGACCAGAAGCGCGCACTCGCCGACGCGCTCAACCAGTCGCTGGTACAGGCACTCGGAATCCCCGAGGGTGACCGATTCATCATGATCAGCGAGCATGGCGAGAACGAGCTGTACCTCGATCCGGCCTTCATGGGGATGCAGCGCAGCGACGACGCCATGATCATCACCCTTCTTCTGGGTGCCCATCGGCCTCTTGAGAACAAGCGGGCCGTGGCCGCAGCCATCAACAGACTGGTGGTCGAGGCCCTGCGCATCTCACCCGACGACGTGTTCATCGCGCTGATTCCGGTCCCGAACGAAAGCTTCTCGTTCGGAAGGGGTGAGCTTCAGCTCGCCGAGGGCGAGCCGCGCTGGTGACCCTGCGGCCCCGGCGCGCCATGGGACCACCGTGCCGAGGTGCCGCGGTGCCCTCCGGGCCAGGCGGGGTCGGCAAGCGTGCCGGCCTCAGGCGGGGGACGCGCCGACCTGGACGTCGTCGGGTCCCAGGGGCCGCCCGTCCTGGGCGCGCAGTCCGAGGGCGGCCACCGGCAGGCCGTCGCGCTTGTCGACGAGACCGAGCCGCTCCTCGTCGGGTTCGAACAGGAACTCTTCGCCCCACTGCCGCAGCGCTACGAGCGGGACCCGCAGGGCCTTGCCCTTCTCGGTGAGCTGGTACTCGCTGTAGGCGCTGCCGTCGGACGCCGGCGCGAGGGTCAGCACCTCACGTTCGACGAGCTTGGCCAGGCGCGCGCTGAGGATGTTCTTGGCGCAGCCGAGACTGCGCTGGAACTCACTGAAGCGGGTCATGCCGGCCAGCGCGTCCCGGACGATGAGCAGCGACCACCAGTCACCTATGTCACTGAGCGAGCGAGCGATGGGGCAGGTGGCCCCGCTGAGGTCCGTCTTGCGCACGTACGCCACCTCCCGAAAACGCTAGTTGTAAAATTAAACCATATGCTTGGTGAGTCTGTCCTGGATCACTTCGATCGATTGCCGAGGGAGCCATCATGTTCCACGGCCTCCGCGCCTTCCCCTGACACCCACCGACGAGTAGGGCCGCCCAGCTCGGCAACCAGAGCTGAACACCGAGCGGGTCTCCCCATGCGTTTTCAGTGTGGACCGGCTCGGGAAGGGATGACACTCGGTGACGGCCTTGCGCATGGCCGGGCTCGCCCGCTCTCCGAGGGCGAAGCCACTCCGGTGGAGAGGCCGACTGCAGGCATCGCGTTTATGCCCGCAGTCGGCCTACCGGTCTTCTGCCTGATCCAGGGGCTCCTGCTCGTTCACCCACCGCTGGGCCTCCGCGAGGTTCGCGGCGGTGCCCGTGGGTTGGTACGAAAATCCGTTCCACTCCTCCAAGGCCCTCGGCTCGTCGGGCTGGAGGTGGCCACCACCGCCGTGGAGCGGCCGGTGCCGGCGCCAGGCGTCGAGCGGCGGGCGGCGCCGCTTGGTGTACGCGGCGAGCCGGTCGTGGTCGTCCAGGCTCGGGATCGCGCGGGACGGCTGGTTCGGCGGTCCGGGTCGGGAGTGCTTGCCCATGGGGCCGATGGTCTCAGGCGGCGACCGTAGTCGGCCGGGCCGCGGCGAGATCCGCCGCGCGGGTGCGGACCTCGTCCACTGCGGCGGTCTGGTACGGGCGGGCGGCGTCCAGCAGGGTGTTGAAGCGGGAGGCGACCAGGGTGGAGTCGACCCGTGCGGCCTCATCGAGCGCTTGGTGGGCTTGGGCGGCGGCCTGCTCCGGCTCGCCCTCGGTGAACAGCGCGGCGGCCAGGCCGATGCGGTCCATGACCTTCACCCGGTCGAAGCCGGGCCTGCGCAGGGCGAGCGCGTCGGTGAAGTGATCACTGGCGCGACGGGGGCGGCCGATGCCGGTGAGGTCGCGGGCGGAGACCGCGCGGGCGCCGGCGTGCTCGGCGGCGTCGAAGTACGCCACCCATTCCGGCACGTCGCCCAGGTCGCCCGCGACCAGGTCGTCCGCGGCGCCGAGGTGCCGCTCGGCACTTTGCTCGTCGCCGAGGGCTGCGTGGACCCGCCCGGTCTGTGAGGCGACCAGCGCCCGCGTGGCGGGCAGGGCCGCCTTCTTCGCGGCGACGTCGAGCAGGCCGAGGGCATCTGCGGGGTGCCCGAGGTAGATCATCTGGTGGGACATGCGGGTGACGATCTCCACCCCGCGGTCCGGCTGCCCGGCCTCGCTGGCGGCGTAGATGCCGTAGGACCAGTACCGCTGTGCGGTGGCGTACCGGCCGCAGTCGTGGACTTGCTCGGAGTCGTTGTTGTCAGGGTTGGTGGCGCGGTGCAGAGTCCGTGTGGCCAGGATCGCTCCGTCGGGCGTGGCAGCCATAGCCGCCAGTACCGGGGGCCGTTGTTCCGGTGGGAGATCGGATCCCTGGCCGGGATGCGCTGCGATCAGGACGAGTCCATCCGCGCTGGGCATCTCGACGGCGTTGAGGTCGAGCGGTTCGCCGGCGGCGGTGTCTGTCAGCCTTCCTGGCGGTGTCGTGCTCGCCTGCTGCTGGTAGAACGCGAGAAGCGATCCGTCACCGCTGTTGCCGAGCAGCACGATCTTTTCGTAGCCTCGCTCGTTCTTCAGGTGGCTCAGCCCGGCGGCGAGATCGAGCAGCAGTCTCTCGTGCTCGCAGTCGACGTCGTTGTTCAGGCTCCGGGGCTGGGGGACGTAAAAGGCGTACCCGGCCTCCAGGACCGCCGGAGCGGCATAGTGCCGGCTCATGTCGCCTCGAGGGTGCGACACCACCACCACCACCGTGCGCTCACCGCCCCGGGCGTAGAGGAACCCCCGGGAGACGACACCGTCGGAGGCGGCGACCGGGATGACGGTTGTCTCGGTCCCTGCCGACAGCACGTCGAAGTCGATGACGCCGACCGCGTTGGTGCTGATCTGGCCTTGCTGTTCAGTCACTGGTCGTCTCCATGAATGCGCCGTCCCACCTGGCTGTAGCTCTCTCCCTCACGCTTCTTGGCCTCGGCCTCCGGTGTGATGACCAGAGGTCGCAGCGTGTCCACGAACGCGAACTCCATGTCGGTGAGGTCACCTCGCTTCACATAGGCGGGCCCGGGCTCGCCGTAGGTCAGCGTCACATGGACCTGGTAGTTCATGCCTTGCGGCGCCACCTGGTACGGGCCGAGCACGACGGGGGACCGACAGGTCTGCTGTGGGGCCATCGGGCTCGAACTTATGGGCGGGGAGGTTGACCCTGTCACTGAGGAATTACATGAACGTGAGGAATAGTCAAGACCTGTGGATCGGCGTGTCAGGCGACTTGTTGGTCGCGTCTGATGCCTGGCTGGTTTCTTCGGTTGGTCATTCAAGGAGGATGTGCCTGGCGGAACCCCTAGACTCGGGCCATGAGTAGGACCGACCGCGCCAGCCGGGTTATTGCAGCACCACCGGCGACTGTCTACGGCGCTCTCCTCGACCGGGAGTCCCTCGAGGCCTGGCTGCCGCCGGAAGGCATGCGCGGGCGGGTCGAGCGGTGGGATCCCCGGCCTGGTGGCGGGTTCCGGATGGTCCTCACCTACCTCGACCCCGTCGATAGCCCCGGTAAGACCTCAGATGCGACGGATGTCGTCGACGTCGGGTTTGCAGAGTTGGTGCCGCCGGAGCGCGTGGTGCAGAGGGCGGTGTTCGAGGCCGACGACCCCTCGTACGCGGGCACCATGACGATGACCTGGCACCTCGCTGCCGCCGGTGACGGAACCGAAGTGACCGTCACTGCCACAAACGTGCCACCTGGCATCGAGCAAGCGGTCCACGAGACCGGGATCGCCTCCTCGCTAGCGAATCTGGCGTCGTACGTCGAAGCGGTCGACTGACTCAGGTTGGGCTGCGACCCGGGCCCGCTCACGTCGTCGCGAGAACTGTCGAACACTCAGTTGTGGTCGGGTAGCCGAATCGCTGTTCACCCAAGGCGACCATGCGCAGCGGTAGTCGCTCGCGCCGGGGAAGCTCTCGCTCGTTCAAGGCTCGGCAATGGCTGGTGCGACCGTCGAACAGTTCGCAGACCCGGCACGTACGGCTGGTGGATCCGTCGTGCCGGGTGATTGGGCTTCCCCTTCGTCCCGCTGCGAAGGGTTCGCACCGTCATGACCATCGTGTGCCCCGCGCGACCGTCGGTTCTTCCTGACGGAGGGAGGCACAGTGAGGAGCAGCTCAGTGCCCCGCAAGGACTTGACACAGTCGTCGCGCGCTTCGCGGCGAGAACACGCCAGGCGTTGGAATCGGTCGAAGTTGTCGCTTGCCTTCGTCGGCGGGCCGATGATTCTCGCGGTCGTCGCGGGTTCGGTGTTCGCGGCACAAAACCGTGATCAACACCACCCGCAGGCGGGCCCGCAAGCCTTGGCGCAGCCGGTGGTGGCCGCCAAGCCCGATCCGAACTGCACGCTGCTGGTCCCCGATCAGCCCCTCACCGCTACCGGCCTGGCCACGCCGTACACGCTGGTCGCCACGGATCCGGCGCAGGGACCGTGCCACGAGGCCAACGCCGACCAGTCGGCGTTCGTGGAAGCTGCGATCCTTACCCGGGACGGCAAGCTGACCGTCTACAACCCGTTGGTGATCGACAAGGGAAAGAAAGCGACTGCGCGCCCCGTCCGACCCTCGGTGCCGAGCGGCTCGACCGTCGGCATCTGGTTCGGTTTCAACGACGCCAATCTCACCTTGCGGAAGAGCGGTCGCTCGGACAGCCTCGCGCAGGGCATGTGCGTCAATGGCCTGGGGGGATCCGTCTTCGGCCAGTTCGCGTACTGCAATGCGCCGGCTTTCTTCCGGGCTGCCAACGCACAGATCGCCAAGGGACGCCTCAAGGTTCCGGCGCTCGGGAGAGCCAAAGACGGCTTGCCCTGCCCGACCACGAGGGACTTCTCCGTCGTGGACCAGGACCCGAGCGACAACGTGGTGACCCACTACCTCGCCGACGCGCAGGGCCGTGTCGCGCAGAACAACGCCGCGGGCAGGGCGGCCTTCAAAAAGGCCGCCCAACTGGCCAACCGCGACGACCGCCACCACCGACACAACGGCAAGGTTGGGTCAGTGGCCACCAGCACCCCCACGGATCTGGCCAACGGCAGCGACAACCTGCTGTTGAGCCAGTTCATGGACCCGGCTCTTGGCTGCAAGCCGTTCACCGCGCCCGACCAGTCCGGCGACGGCCACGCCACGTCCGCCCTCGCGCTCGACGAACTGTCCGCCGCAGCCGACCAGAAGGCTCCGATCGCGCTGGTCCCGCAGAACGACCCGATGACATTCGTCGACGGCCACAGCAGCGTCACGAAGACCAACGCGTACCGCGCGGGAGTCAACATGCGCGCGGTCGGTGCGGGCGCCGACGGTGACGGGGCATCCTTCTGCACCAGCCTCTTCCGCGACCGGGCCGGTGTCCAGCGCGTCTTCAAGGACAAGGCGCTCTTCGAGAAGGCGCCCTCGCCGGACCCGGCCATGGCACCGAACCTCTTCGCCTTCCTCGCCGCACGGGCCAACCAGACGTTCACCAACCTGGGCTGCGACAAACTCCTCGGCGCCGCCGACCCCGTCACCCTCACGACAAACGTGAACGGCTTGGTCACCGACGGGGTGCTGACACCGCTCGGCCATGCGCATCCCTCGGACATCCCCACGATCAACACATCCCCGTCCGCATCGCCGAGCACCTCGTCTGCCGACAGGCGCGACAGGCCGAGCGCGCCGGCCACCAGGACCACTTCGCCCACCAAAGCCTCCGCCTCCTCATCTCCGAAAGCGCAGCAGTCCCGAGGAGGCCACCACTACGGCACCTGACGACCACGCCCACCCATCCCTCCACCTGCGCTCCCTACCGAGCACCCGCCCCGGCCGCGCCGTTCACGACTGCGGCGATGGCTACGGCGCTGCACGCTGGGCAGCGCCGTAGTGCCGGTGACCGGTCAGGGCGGCCTCATTCACCTACGGCGGCGCCACGGCCTCGCGCGGCGCCGCCGACGGGGCTCACACATGTCCAGGCCGCTGGCGTTCGCACGCGTTGCCGCGCTCTTCACCGGCGCCTCCTTCCAGCAACTCGTCACCGCCCGCCCCGGCGACTACGACGACGCGGCGGCCACCCTGGCCCTGCATGACCGTGCCCGCTACACCGACGGCTGCGCCTCGCACCGGGTGCCGCCATGGGCACGCGCCTTCCAGATTGCCTTCGAGGGCCGCCTCACCCCCACCAACCGCTGATCCCCTACAACCCAAGATCAGCCGTTAAGGCCGACCGGCGAATGGTGGGCTGCCTGGCGGCTGGACGCTCTGGGCATGAGACAGGCACGGGCCTGAGTGATCATGGAGTTCTCTACGCTCAG
>NZ_JBIARC010000151.1:0-9010 GCF_042889625.1 Streptomyces sp. NPDC002573
ATCGCGACGCGCGCCCAGTCGTAGACGCGTTCGCCGTGCGCGCCCGGCCCGCCCGACAGCCGCCTCCAGCGTTGTCGGGGCAGCGCGGCGATCAGGCTGCGCTTCGAAGGTCTGTCTTGATCTTGTTGTTCACAGATCCGGATGCTTCGTCGCCACGTGGTAATACCCCGAGTGGAACACCAAAGGGGTGCCGCCGTCGGCGTCGTACTGCTCGACCTCGCCGAGGAGGATGATGTGGTCGCCGGCGTCGAGGCGTTGGACGGTGCGGCATTGGAAGCGGGCGACCGCGCCGTCCAGGAGGGGGGTGCCGGCGATGCCGGGGGTGGTGAGGGTACCGCGGAATTTGTCGTCGGCCGCGGTGGCGAACTGGCGGGAGAGGTGGTGCTGGTCGGCGGCGAGCACGTGGACGGCGAAGTGTGAGGCGGCGGTGAAGTCTGGCAGGCTCGGGCTGTTTTTGCCGGGGCACCACAGGATGAGGGGCGGGTCCAAGGAGACGGAGGTGAAGGAGTTCGCGGTCATGCCGACGTTGCTGCCGTCGGGGGCCCGGGCCGTCACCACGGTCACGCCGGTGGCGTACTGGCCCAGGGCGCGGCGCAGTTCGCGGCCGTCGAAGCGGACGGCGTGCTGGGCGCGTTTCTCGGCGAGGAAGCGGTGTGCCTCGGCCTCGTCGAACCACCAGTGGTAGAGGGTGCGCGGGTCGTCGAATCCGGCGGCGAGAGCGCCTGCGACCGAGGGGATTTCGGCCCCCGCCGCCAGGAGGTCGCGGTGGTGGGGACTCAGGTCGGCCAGGAGGGAGTTGGTCCACCCGACGGCCCATTGAGCCCAGCCCCGCCAGAAGTTGTCGAAGGTGCGCTGCATCCACTGCGGGGTGAACTCGGCGGTGCCGTGGCGGAGGATGCTTTCGAGGTAGTGGGTCGCGGCCTGGGCCGCGTTGTTCGAACCCTGGCCGGTGATGGGGTCGTTGAGGACGACGGCGTCGGCCATGCCGAGGACGTGCCGACCGGAGGGCAGGCGGGCGACGGGATGCCGGACGGTCGGAGTGAGTCTGCCGCGCAGAACGCCGCCGCTGTCGGTCAGTTGCGCGTGCTGACAGCGGTCGTATTCGTCAGGGAAGAACCGGTGGAGGATTTCCAGTGAGCGGCTGAGGTGGCCTTCGGGCGTGCGGATGTCGTCCCAGCAGTCCATCGGGCCGCCGGGGACGCCTTCGAAGACCATGATGTCGCAGGGTCCGGTGGTGGTGAGGGCGGGGAAGGAGAAGTATTCGCCGACGCCGGGGACCATGCGGTAGTTGACGGCTGCCTCCCCTTCCCGCGGTGCCGTTCCCGTGACGTACGTCAGAGCCAGCGCACGGCGCGGCCGGTCGTACGGGGAGAGTTCGCAGTTGCGGGGGAAGAGTCGGCTCAGCTCGCCCTTGCCTGTGGAGACCACGACGAGATCGTGCGTACGGGCGTACCACTCGAGGTCGTTGACGCCCGCCTCGTGCAGCACGATCTCGCCGTGGTCGCCGGCCGCGAACTGCTCCATCCAGGCGGCACACTTGACCCGCTGGTCGACGGAGCGGGCGGGGCCTTCCAGCGGCGCGCGCCAGGAGACGTCCGCAGCGCCGTGCGGAGTGATGAGAGAGAAGGCGATGGCGGAGATGTGAGGGGCCCGGTCCTCCCAGTGGTGCAGGCCGAGTTCGCGCTCGCTGTGCAGCGCGGTGTCGAACATGCACTGGCTGGACATGACCGGACCGCGACGTATCTCGTCGGGGCCGCGGTCGGTGACCAGGGTGACGTCATAGCCGTGCCTCTGAAGTCCCAGGGCGAGTTGAGCCCCCGCCTGCCCGGCGCCGATCACCGCGATCCTTCTCATGCCCCTGCCATCCCGCTCTCGTTGCCTGCGTGTCACTGACGTGCCGCCCGGGGGAGTGTGCAATCTCCTCCTGACGCCCCTTGGCTCAGGCGCCGACCTCGGTCAGGTAGTTCTTCGCAGCGACCGGGTCCATGAACCAGTTAAAGAAGTCACGCGGGTCGTCGAAGCCGTTGACGAAGCGGGCAGCGATACGGGAGTTGGCGCTCGCCGCGCCGAAGAGCTCCAAGACGTGCTGCGGCGGGGCGCCGAGCATCGCGTTGGTCCAGGTCGTGGCGGACTGCGCGTTGTCCCAGAAGCGGCCGAAGGCCAGCTCCATGAACGCGGCGTCGTACGGGCGCTCGCCGTGGTCCAGGATGGTGGCGAGGTAGGAGGCCGCGCACTTCGAGGCGTTGTTGGAGCCCTGGCCGGTGATCGGGTCGTTGAGGACGACGACGTCGGCGAGGCCGAGCACCTGCGCGCCGGAGGGCAGCGTGGCGACGGGCTTGCGGACGGTCGGCGCGAAGCGGCCCGCGAGGGTGGCGTTGCAGTCGGTGAGCGCGACATCGGTGCAGCGCTCGGCCTCCCACGGTACGTACGTCCGCAGCAGCTGCTGGAACCTCGTCAGCAGCTGGTCGGGGGTGAGCCCGTCGAAGCAGTCGAGCGGGCCGCCCGGGATGCCCTCGAAGAACATGATGTCGCAGGGGCCGCTGGTGGTGAGGCTGGGCATGGTGAAGTACTCGCCCACACCCGGGATGACGTTGAAGCTGACGCCGGGGCGGTCGGGCAGCGGCGCCATGCCGGTGACGTACGCCAGGGCCAGCGCGCGCTGCGGAGCGTCGTACGGGCAACGCACGGCATCCCGCTGGAACAGTTGGGCGATCTCGCCCTTGCCGGCCGCGACGATCACCAGGTCGGACTCGGCGGCGTAGCGCTCCAGGTCCTCGATCCCGGCCTCGCGGATGTCCAGACGGCCGCCACGGCGCGCGAACTCACCCATCCAGAGCGGCATTTTGACGCGCTGGTCGACGGAGCGGGCGGTGGCCTCGAGACGGGCGCCGAAGGAGAGCGCCCGGCCGCCCTGGCCGTCGGCGATGTTCACGCCGAGCCCGGCGATCGGCGGGCAGGCCTCGCCCCAGAAGTCGAGGCCGAGGTTGCGCTCGTGAGCCAGCGCGGTGCCGAACATGGCCTGGCTGGACATGACCCGGCCCTCGCGGATCTGCTCTCCGGTGCGGTTGGACACGACGGTGACGTCGTAACCGCGCTCGACCAGACCGATACCGAGCTGAAGGCCGGCCTGGCCGGCTCCGACGATGGTGATCTTGCGCATGAGGGGGGACCTCCGAGGGACGGGTTGTACGGCTTTGAGCGGTCGTCGAGCAAGGCCGTTGCGCTGGTACAGCGTTCCGGCGACGTGGCGACGTGGCGGCGTCGACGAGTGGGGGGTTCGGATGTGTGGGGGTTCGGTTGTGTGGAATACGGCTGCCCGCCGGACGGGGGGCCGGCGGGCAGCCGCGGGAAGCCGGGTCACCCGTAGGACCGGGGGATGGGCCCCGGGCCACCCGGCCGGCGAAAGGAGGCGCGCCCCGACTCGGGGAGCCGGGCCAGCAGACGCAAGGGTGCCGCGACGTGCCGGCGGTAGGCCTCGGAGGCCCTCGCCGCGCCGATCGCGCGCAGCACGCGCAGCGCGCATGCGACGAGTTGTCCGCTGGGCGTGGCTTCGCTCCCGTGACGAACGCAGCCCGGCCCGGCACTCCCCTTCATCCTTGATTCCTTGATTTCTTCTTGGGTTCGAGGCGGCCGGGCATCAACCTTGGTATGGAAAGATCATCTTTGCTATCCGGATCACGCGGATCGCTGTCCCGATCGCGCATCTCGGCGGTGGAGGTTCGCATGCCCACTGAAGAGCTCCCCCTCGCACATCACCAGCGGTTCCACACAGCGGACATCTGGGAGGCCCGGGCCGAGGTCGGCCGCGCCTTCTGCCCGCATGAACTGCGCATCACGCAGCGCTCGGCAACGCTCGACGCCCGGCTCCACGGCGCACCCTTTGAGCAAACAGGTCTGTACTACCTCGATTACGGAACGGAAGTCCGGATCACGCCAGGCGACCTGGAGAGCTTCTTCCTGGTCCAGATCCCCCTCGCCGGCCACGCCGAAATCACCTGCGGCCGCGAGGAGATCATCTCCTCCCCCCAACGCGCCTCCGTCCCCTCTCCGACCGGAAAGCTGGACATGCGCTGGGGCGCCGGCAATCCGCAGCTGATCGTGTGGCTCGACCGATCGTCCCTGGAATCGCACCTGGGCAGTCTGCTCGGCCGCACCGTGCGCCGCCCGATCCTCTTCTCACTCGGTATGGACCTCACCACACCCAGCTCCCGCTCCTGGCTCAACATCGTCGACCTCATGCGCCGGGAAGCGGAAGGGCCTGACGGCATGACAAGCCAGCCCATCGTGACACGACAGCTTGAATCACTCCTCATGACACAGCTGTTGATGGCCCAGCCCAACAACTACACCCCGGCACTGCTCGGCGAGCAACCGCGCCTCGCACCCCCCGCGGTCCGCCGCGCCATGGAGGTCATCGAGGCCCACGCCGCCGAGCCGCTCACGGTCGCCGAAATCGCGGAATGCGTCGGCGTCGGTGTACGGGCCCTCCAGGAAGGCTTCCGCCGGCACCTCGACACGACACCGCTCGCATACCTGCGCAAGGTCCGCCTGGACCGCGTACGCAAGGAACTCCTGGCCTCCGACCCGGGTGCCACAACCGTCACCGCCGTCGCATCCCGCTGGGGCTTCTTGCACCCAGGCCGCTTCTCACTCGCCTACCGCCAACATTTCGAGGAGTCGCCCTCCAAGACGTTGCGGTCGTAGGGGACACTCGGTCGTACCTGAACCTGAATTCGTGATGTTCGGTCAGTCGTTCACTGCCACCCCGATGCCGGCAAGGCAGCCGTCGACCACGTCGGGCCGGTACCCGATCGGCGCGCCTGGGCCAACACTGTTGCTGGGGACGCTGCTCAGACAGAGGCCGCCTTGACCACAGCAGAATCAGCCCACAACGCGGTCGACGACTGCTGCCGCATCCTCCGTAAGGCCGCCCTCACCGGTCAGCCCTGTGCCGGACCACCCGACATCGACCAGGCCACACGGCTGGCAACACCCCAGCCCCATACCCGGACACAGCCGCGGACATGAGGGCGACCCACACCACCAACCCGCTTCCACCAGCGCCGATATGTGTACTTCGCTTGA
Source organism: Streptomyces sp. NPDC002573 (assembly GCF_042889625.1). Lineage (NCBI taxonomy): Bacteria > Bacillati > Actinomycetota > Actinomycetes > Kitasatosporales > Streptomycetaceae > Streptomyces > Streptomyces sp. NPDC002573. The sequence continues at coordinate 5,086 of NZ_JBIARC010000151.1, forward strand.
GGAACCCACTCACCGTCAGCTGGTCTGGCGGATCGAGGCGCCGACGAGGATGCCGTCGGCGACGGTGTAGTTGCCGGCATATGTCTTGAGCGTGCCGTCGGTCTGGGTGGCGTACAGGACGGCGTGGACGCGGGAGGCTCCGAATTCGCTGATGGTGCCCAGGGTGATGCTTTGGGTGGTGCCGAACCCGGCCACCCACCGGTCGTAGGTCGTCCCGGCGATGTTCGAGCCGCCGAGTGCCCAAGCGGCGGCGTAGTCGTGATCGGTGATGTCCTGGTAGTACTGCGAGAGCACCGCCGAGGCGTTGGTCAGATGCGGGCGAGGAGCCGCCGGGGGCGCCGCCTTGGGCACGACGGCCGTCGTGGCCGGCGCTGCGGACGTCGGCGCAGGGCTGGCGGTCGGGGTCGTCGAGGTGGGCGACACCGAGGCCGGCACGGTGCGTGTCACGGTAACGGCCGGAGCTGCCCCGGAAGCCGATCTTGCGGAGCAAGCGGCGAGAGGCAGGACGGCGAGCACAACGACAGCCGAGACGATACGGCGCACGGGCCCCCATTGGCGGTGCGGAAGTTGCTGCGGACACCCTGGCATCTGCGCACGGAGCGGAAGCCGGTGTTGGCCAGAACGTGAAGAAGCCGGGACCCATCGGGAGGCCCGACAAGCCCGAGGAACCTCATGGGCGGGACGGCCACACGGTCTCTCGGTCACCGCGGCGCCTGGTTCCCCCACCACCGGCATCTGCGACGCCTGCAGCTGACGAAGACTGGGGCAGTATCCGAAGAGGGGTAACCGGGGAAAAGTCGCCACACCGGCTTCTGGGTAAGCCGTCCAGCCGAAGGCACACCTGGTCCCACCCGGCCTGGTCTGCCGGCCTGGTCCCTCTCGCGGCTGGGTGGCAGAGGGGACCGCCCTTCCCCGGCGATGACGCCCTCGAGCGGCTGATCGATCACATGGCCGACCGCCCCTACCGGCCGAGCCGCGGGCTGACATGCTAGAGCCATGCTCAAAGAACCCGCAGAGACCGTCGTCCGTGAGGATGGCACCGTAGAACTTCCTATGGGCCTCCTGGTGGAGGCCGGTCTCCACGTCGGATCGAAAATCCTCGCCTACAGCGACGGCGACGGCAGGATCGTCCTGCGCCGCGAGGCTGATGCCGTGGACGACCTGCTCAACGGCCGCCTTCTTTGACCGGGCGGGCGGCCGTGCGCGCGGCCGTGACGGCCGTCATGACGGTCTTCGCCGCCTCTTCGGGGGCGGTGTGCTCCCAGACGCGCACGACCGTCCAGCCCGCCTCCTCCAGCAGTTTCGTCGTCTCGGCGTCTCGCGTCCTGTTCCCGGCGATCTTCGCCGTCCAGAAGTCCCGGTTGCTCGCCGGCATGCTGCCGTGATCTGGGCACCCGTGCCAGAAGCAGCCGTCCACGAAGACCGCCACCTTGGCCGCCGTGAACACCACGTCCGCCGTCCGACGCAGAGACGGGACCGGTCGCGCGGACACCCGATAGCGCAGACCGGCTTGGTGGAGGATGGAGCGCAGCCGCTTCTCCGGCCCGGTGTCCTTGCCCTTGTTGGCCCGCATCGACGCACGAGTGGCGGCGGATCGGGCCCAGGACCCCTCCGGGAGCTCCGCGGACAGTAGTCCCGCCTCCCGGGCCAGACGCCAGCCCTCGCGTAGGTTCTCCGACCGCGTCGCGCGGTCCACCTCCCCCAGGCGTACGGACGCCGTCCGACCGCCCGTTCGCCACCGAAGCGTCGCGGACACCCGACCGGTGCGCATTGAGCGGTCGAGGACGACGCTCGCGCGGGCGGACCTGCCTTCGCCGGTGTCCACCAACCGCAGAGCCGCCCCACCCGCCGCTCGATCCTGCTCCCTCGAGATCTGCGCCCGATCGCGTCCCGGACGCGGCTTCCAGGAGCGATCCCGCGTCCCCCGAAGCTCGCTGCTGGACCCCATCTGCGGCGGCACCCCTTTCCCGTCGTCTGCGTGGGACGGCCGAGACCGCCCGACCGCCCTTCCGTGGGGCCACGGGCCGAAAGCCGCGGCCGCGCTCCCGGCGGGCCGGGCGACACCCGTCGGCCCCGTCCCCGCCGCCCATTCTCCCGCCCGAACGGGCCGCGGTCCGCCGCCCCTGGCCCCCGCCGCCCGAAGCCACGATGTGCAACGCGAGGGAGGTGGACACCGGGGTGAGCCGGTGCGGTGCTCGCGGCGATGGGTGTTCGCCGCTGCATCTGTGGGGGGAGGGACGAGGGGATGGGCCTCGAATCCTCGGCGGGTCGAGACAGAGATCAAATTCCTGCCGTTATGTGACGCTATGACTCGCTGCGGAAGCTCGTAGCCACGCCGAGTGACCGACTTGGCATGGACGGGGCGATGGCGTGGTGATGAGAGCTGGAAGCTCCCTTGGTGGCCCGTCTGCTGCGGGCTGTGATAATCCCTGTACTTTCGTGTTACATCTCTCCTGGTCGGGTCCTCTCCCGCATGGCCGGGACGGGAGGGGAGGGGATCCATGGACGAGTTCGACGCGCAGTACGAAGCCTTCAAGAACATGATCAGGACTCAGACGCCCGAGCAGGCTCTGAACACGATCAAGCTCTTCAGCCTGGATGCGGCCATCGCCCAGCGCATCGCCGAGCGGCACCAGCGGGACACCATCAGGGTTCGTGAGATGCGTCAGCCCGGCTCCGTCGTCCGCAATAACAGGGAGACATGGTACGTCGGTCCTCAGCAGGGCGACCGCTGCTGGCCCGCGCTGCGGGAGCTCTTGAGTAGGGGATCGTGGAGCGAAGCCGCCCTACAGTCCCTCGACGAGGCGTCCACCAAGGTCGTCTCGATGCTCGACCACCCCATGGAGCGCCGGTTTTCCACCCGCGGGCTCGTCGTCGGTTACGTTCAGTCCGGCAAGACCACCAACTTCACGGCCCTCATCGCCAAGGCCGCGGACGCCGGGTACAAGTTCTTCATCGTCCTCGCGGGCATTCACAACGGCTTGCGACGGCAGACGCAGCTGCGCCTGGAGAAGCAGTTGGTGAACCCCGTCCTGGACCAGTGGCACCCGCTCACGGGTGCGGACGGCGACTTCGAGGCGCCCCCCGGCAGTCCGGCCGCCTTCTTCACCCACAAGAGCGGCCAACACGTGCTGTGCGTCGTGAAGAAGAACGTGCCGCGGCTGAAGAAGTTGAAGGAGTGGCTGGAGAAGGCCACTCCGGACAATCTCAGAAACTGCCCCACTCTCATCATCGACGATGAGGCCGACCAGGCGAGCGTCGCCTCTAAGCGTACGAATCCCCTGATGCGCGAGATCATCGACCTGTTCCCGCGCGGGGGTTACGTCGGCTACACCGCGACCCCGTTCGCCAACCTTCTCATCGATCCCACGGCGGACGACCTGTATCCGCGGGACTTCATCGTCAACCTGCCCAAGCCCGAGGGCCACTTCGGGACCGAGGTCCTCTTCGGTCGGGAGCCGATCGACGGCGAGGACCCGCAGGACGCGCCGGACGGCTATGACATGATTCGCGTCATCCCTCCGTGGGAGGTGGACCTCGTCCGCCCCGGCCGCGACGAGTTGGACGACTTCCTCCCCGAGATCGAGGGATCCCTGCGGACCTCCGTGCTGTACTTCTGGCTCGCCACGGCGGCCCGTCGGGTCCGCGGACACGGGATCGCCCACTCCACCATGCTGATCCATACGAGCGTGAGCACGATCGTCCACGAGAGCTTCAAAGGGCCGCTCGAGGACTTCCGTAAGAGTGTCGCGGACCTCGTCGACACCGGCGACGAGGGCCTCCTGGAGGAGTTGCGGGCGTTGTGGGACGCCGAGACCGCGCGTGTACCCGGCTCCGAGCCCTCCCTGGGAGAGGAGAAGGTGGCCTTCGACGCCCTTCGGGGCGAGCTTGCCGGAGTCGTCGAGGACTGCCGTATCGTCCTGGA
>NZ_JBIARC010000152.1:0-8989 GCF_042889625.1 Streptomyces sp. NPDC002573
CCTAGAGAAACGCCTCTCAGGCGCCCTCACCCATGTCCGCGCAGGTCAGACCCCAGATTCGTGACTCTATGCCGCTGAATTACGCGGAACGCAGGCTCGTCGGCCCGGGCGGCGGACTCGTAGAGCATCTTCCAGAACGTCTTCTCTCGCAGGGCGACGTGCAGGCGCCGCAAGGCGGCGATCTGGTTCTCGGCAAGGGCCTTGGTGCGGTCCGGCGGTGCCGGCCGCCGCTCCCGAACCCCGATGGCTCCATGCCGCGGCATCTGATCCGAGCCCACCACTACAAGAACGTCCGCGACTCTGACGGCCACCACATCTCCGCTGGTGAGGAGCGCGCCGTCCCCTGGGTCGCGATCACCCCCGTCGTGAACGCCATCCGGGTTCTGGAGCGCATCGTCCCCAAGGGCGAGCTGTTGTTCAGCTCCAGCCACCACGATGTCGTTTCCCAGCGCAAGCACCACGGTGCGCTGAAGCGGGGCACCCTGGACCGCCGCGTCGAGAATCTCGTGTCGTGGATCAACCAGGAGGCCACCGCCCAGGGCCTGCCCGCCCAGATGGTGCCGGCGGACCCGCACGGCAACCTTGGACTGAGTCGCCTGCGCAGAACTTTGGCCTGGCCCATCGCCCGCCGCCCTGGCGGTCTGGTCGCCCTCGCCATCCAGTACGGACACATGCGCACCGCCCTGGACGCGCGCACCTCCACCGGCTACGGCAACCGCGGTCGCCGGGGGTTCCACGGGGAGCTCGACGTCGAGACCGCGCTCGCCGCCGCGCAGAACGCAGCACGGCTGCGCGACGCTACTGCGGCCGCCGAGAAGATCTCCGGTCCCGCCGCTCGACGGGCTCTCATCGGAGCAACCTCGCTCCCCCGTTTCGAAGGCACCTTGACCACCCCGAAGGCCGCCGCCAAGTTCCTCGCACGCGACGGACTCGTCCTCTTCGACAACCCGGACGCGTTCCTCATCTGCGCCTTCAAGCGCGACACGGCCCTGTGCGACCCGGATCCCGGGGCGACGGCACCCAACCAGTTCGCCTGCCAGCTCGGCTGCGGCAACACCGTCCGCACCGACAGCCACGCGCAAGCGGCTCGACAGCACGCTGATCGGCTCGATACGAAGGCAACCCTGATGCCCCAGCCCCTGGGCGACCGGCTTCGCCTGACCGCCGCCCGCTTCCGCGCTCTCGCCAACGCCCACGACTCCGCCGCCCAGTCCGCCGAGGAGGCGATCGCATGAACCAGCAGCACGAGGACGAACGCTCCCGCATCCGGACGCCCATAGACCGACTCCTGACCGGCCAGCCCACCTGCTCCAACGGCGGGGCGACTGCGGCCGGGCGGGGTGCGGGCAGCACGACCGGGGCCACAGGCGCGGCCGCTGCGTCGTCTTCCGACCGCCCGGCCGCGGCTTCGGCACGGGCCTGAGCTGCGGCGGCCTGCCGGGCACGGACCTGCTCCCACTCGTGTCGCGGGCCCACGTCCTGGCCGTCACGTCCTCGTGCAGATGCTGCGCGGTGGCCGCCCGCCGCTCCGCCTCCGAGGCCCCGGGCATCGCGGCGTCGACGGCGGCTGCGACCGCGCTGCGCTGCGCACGCCAGTCGGCTTGCCGGTCCTCGCACCGGGGGCAGTCCCTGCCGGAGTCGAGCAGCACCCGGTCGTCGCACCGCACGTCGCCGCACTCCTGGCGCTGCGGCAGAGCCCGGGCGATCAGCCAGCCCACCGGGTTCGGGCCGGCCAGCCGCATCTGATCGGCCAGGCGCCGGGCGAGCCGGTCGGCGAGGACCTGCGGCGCATCCGCGCGACCGGCGAAGCCGACCACCCGGGCGAGCTCGCTGCGGGTCGCGGCCTCCACCAGGCGGCGGGTGGCCGGACGGTCCAGCCGTGCCCAGACCAGGTCGATCGGGCCAGGACGGCCCGCAGGTCCTCCGGCGGCAGGGGCACCCTCCCCGCTGGCGAGCTGGGCTTCACGCCACCGGGGCACAAGCAGGCCCGTGGTGCGGACCCGCACGCCCAGGCCCTGTTGGGGGCGCCGTGTTCTTCGGTGAGGTCCTGTCCAACCCCGACGCCGACGGGGCCCTGGTCACCAGTCCGACCCCGTACACCGCCTGACCGAGCCCGTACTGGAATACCTGACCACCGGCGTCGCGGCTGGCATGTCCCTGCCCGACGCCGCCGACCAGCGTCTGACCACCGTGCACGTCGTCGCGCAGAACTGAACCTGGTCGCACCGATGACGTGCCTTGGACGAGGCGGGCCTGTTCGCCGGGAGGGCCCCTCCCGATGGCAGCCGAGGCCAGAACGAACATTTGGAGCCCGGCCCGGCTGTTCGCAGCTTCTGCCCACTGCCGGTTGCGGAACGGTCGGTCAGGACTTGCCGCGGCCGGTGACGAAGTCACGGGCCCGGTCGACCAGGCCGGCGCCCGGCGCGAGGAGCTTGCTCGCGGTCGGCGTGTCGGGTGCGGCGGGGTGCGGCCGCGTGGGCGCCATGGCTTTGGCCCGCCGGACCTTCTCCCCGAGATCGCCGAGCATCTCGGAGGAGCAGGCCTGGCGCAGCAGGGGGAAGAGGTTGTCCTCCTCGTCCTCGACGTGGGCGGCTACTTCCGCCATGAGCTGCTGCAGCAGCGGGTTCATCTCGGCATCGTCGGCGTTGGTCTTCTCCAACTGCTTGAGGAGATTCTCGATACGGCCGTGGTCCCGAAGCTCCTTGTCCGCGATCCGGTCGCCGCCCTCCACGTGCTCGCGCACCGCCGGGTACAGGTACTGCTCCTCAGCGACCGAGTGCCGCACCAGCTCGATGGTGGCCTCGTCCACGAAATCACGCAGCTCCTGGCCCCCACCGGTCATCGCCCGGATTCTGGCGAAGAGGCCCTCGACCTCCCGGTGATCGGCCATCAGTTCCTCAATGACGTTCCCGCCGTGCCCCATCGCACATCCGCCTCTCGTCCGTCTGCCAGGACCGGTGCGTCCAGACCCGCAGAGACTGATCCCCGACCCGGCAGATATATGTGCGGCCAAACCACGCGCGTCACCCGAACAGGTGGGCAGCCGGAGCACGCCAAAAAAAGGGGGGCAGGCAAACTTCTTAATCCGACTCGAGCGGTGGTCACGGCCACAGCCCACCGTGAGGTCCTTCTCCGGTCAGGCTCCTGGAGCTCATATAGCGATCTGGCCTGCAATTCTCCGACACTCCGAGGCCCTGTCCTACCGGTGCGCTGATCAGAAGCACACATAGTGGACCCGGAGAGGGGACGCAGGAGAGGAACGGGAGAGCGTCTGTGACCACACCGCCGATCGATTACCAGGCGTTGTTCGCTGCCGCCCCCAGCCCGTACCTGGTGCTGGGCCCGGAACTCGTCATCCTCGACGCCAACGAGGCCTATTGCCGAGCGACCGGCCTGTCGCGGGACTACCTGATCGGGCAATACCTCTTCGACGCGTTCCCCGACAACCCGGCCGATCCCGAGGCCAACGGGGTGCGCAACCTCGACGCCTCCCTGCACCGGGTCCTGCGCTCGCAGCAGCCGGACACGATGGGAGTGCAGAAGTACGACATCCCCGTACCCGACCACCCGGGGCTGTTCGAGGAACGGTGGTGGTCCCCGATCAACACCCCCGTCTTCGGGCCCGACGGCCTGCTGGCCTGGATCGTCCACCGGGTGGAGGACGTCACCGAGTTCGTGCTCTCCCGTGCCGTCCGCGCTCAAACGGGGCAGACGCTCGGCGAGCGGGAAGCCATGGAGGCCGAACTGTATGCGCGGGCACGCGAGCTGCAACTGGCCAATGAGCAGTTGCGGCAGGCTCACGCCCGGGAACGGAAGGTCGCTGTCACCCTCCAAGAGGCGATGATGCAGGCGCCGGACCTGGCCGGGCATCCGAACATCGCGGTGCGCTACCTGCCCGCGGCCAAAGGCCTCAACGTGTGCGGCGACTGGTACGACGTGGTGGACCTGCCCGATGACGGCTTCTCCGTCGCGGTGGGCGACGTGGTGGGCCACGGCCTGGAAGCCGCCGCGGCCATGGGCATGCTCCGCAGCGCGCTCTCCGCCGCCGTCCGGGCCCTGAACCAGCCCGCCAAGGCGATGGAGGTACTGGGCCTGTATGCCCAATCGGTCAAAGGAGCCCTGGCTACCACCGCGGTCAAAGCGGTCATCGACACCCACCGCCGGCACATCACCTACAGCAGTGCCGGCCACCCCCCACCGGTCCTGGTCCACCCCGATGGCACCTCCGACCTGCTCGACCAGGCCACCGACCCGCCCCTGGGAGTCCGCCAGCAATACGTTCCGCGCCCTCAGGCCACCCTCCCCTACACCCCCGGCGACACCCTCGTGCTCTACACCGACGGGCTCATCGAACGCCGAGGCGAAGACATCGACACCGGCCTGAACCGCCTCACCGACGCCCTCGCCGACAACCCCCAGCTCAGCCCGGACCACCTGGCCGACGTCCTGCTGTCCCGCCTCGGAGTCAGCAGCGGCGGACACGACGACATCGCCTTGGTCGTCGCCCGCCTGTAATCACGGCCGCGTCACCGACATCGGGGTCTGGGCCAGGCTGTACTGCGTCGTCCTGAACGTGTCCGGTGCCGGAGGTGAACAGTCCCCGGTTCAGGAAGCGCGTCGAGGTATGCCCTCTGGTGAGGTCGCTTGAGCGCTCCAAGTCCGCGCTTATTAATACAGGCCGATCGCCGATTCCATCAGGGCGTTGTCGTAGGCGTCGCCGACCGAGCCGATGGACGCGGCTATGTCGGCGGCGTCCAGATGCTCGGCGAGCCTGAACGACGTCTACTGCCCGGACTCAACCGGTCGTCGCAACATTGAGTTCGCTCCATCTTGAAGTTGCAGGTCACGGGGCTGGCGTGGGTCGTGGCTGGGGTGCTCGCGCCGGTTGGGGTCTTGATCGGTAGCAGGTGATCGTCCGTCAGCGCCGGACCTCGGCGTTCGTCAGGACGAGGAGAGCCCGCAGCAGCGTGGTCGCGTGCCTGGCGTTCATCCGGACCTTGGTAAGGATCCGCCAGTTCTTGAGGTCGGCGAAGCCGTGCTCGTTCGCTGCTCGTTCGCGGCTGACGAGGCGGTTCGCTTCCTTCTGGGCGGCGGTGAGGGGATGGCCGCGACTCGCTCGGCGGCCGGTGACGATCACCGGGTCGTCGGGGTCGTCGTCCAGGCCGACGAAGCCGAGGTCGGCCAGAGCGCCCAGGCCGACTTCCCGCAGGCGGGTGGTGATCTTGTTGTGGCGGGCGGTGGTGATCTCGCTGGAGCGTCCCGGCTTCGCCGCCGAGATCCACACCAGGTTGCCGCGCTCGTCGGTCAGGGCGAGGAACAGCAGGCCGTGGGCCTTGTGCTTCCCCGAATAATTCGGGCGGTTCTCGTCCCCGGTGCGGCGGCGGGTGCGCACCAGGGTGCCGTCGAGCAGCACGACGACGCCACCCTTCCGGGCGACACGGTCCAAGCGCGGAGCACGGGCCGACAGCAGCCCGATCACTTCCAGCAGCCAGCGGCGCACGGTGGACGCGGAGACGTCGTTGCCGCCCGCCATGTCGGAGAGCCGCTGGTCGTGGCGGAGGACGGCGAGGACGATCAGGGCGATCCGGCCGGGCGAGAGCTTGCGCCAGCGGGAACGGATCTTCTTCAGGTGGCCGCGGACCAGGCCGGCAACCAGGTCCAAGGTGGCGCTCGACAGCGGCAGGCGGCACTGGTAGACAAGCTCCTCAGTGCCCTCGGCGGGGCTGGTGTTCTTTCGCATGGAATCCCCAACTCCCGTCGGGGGACCTTGCGTTACGCCGAAATCCGGCCGGTGTCGGTCATGGCCGCGGCTGCGGCAGGGCGGTGAAGCGACCAGCCGGTGTGCGGTGCAGCCAGCCCCGGTCCGCCAGGCGCCTGAGCTTGTCGCGCACCGGCTCCACCTGCCCAGGCGCGGTGCCCTTGCCGAGTTGGACGCTGATGTCCTTGGCCGGGACCGGATCCGAGGCCGTGGCCACGATCTTCATGATCGCCTGGTAGTCGGCGGGCAGCACGCTCTCGTCCATGCCCGGCTCGCGGTGCGGGACCAGCAGCATCCCGCCCGCCCCCGGACCTGCCGTCACCCGCTCCAACTCCGCGGCCATGACCGGATCGTCGGCCTGCCCGCTCCGGTCGGCCTCGATGAACTGCCCGATCACCACCTCGGCGGCCTCCAGCCGGGCCACCTCCGCATCGATCTCGGCGAGCTCCTTGCGCAGCCGCTCGGCGCGATCGGCCAGCACCACCCGTCGCTGCATCACCCACACCAGTACATCCGCCACCAGCAGCTCCTCCCGCGCGCTCCCTTGGAAGCCTACGAAGGAGCCAGGACCCGGCACCGCGATTCCGGCGAACCGGCAACGCGCCCGGTGATCACCTGATACCGATCACGCCCACGACCGGCACGAGTACCTCAGCCGCCGCCCACGCCAGCCCCATGACCAGCGAATTCAGGTTGAACAACGCTCATTGGTGGTCCACACCGTGCCGTGCACCGGGTCGTAGGCAAGTCCGTCGGGGTAGTCGCCGGTGGGACTGCGGTGCAGGACGGTGCCTGTGGTCTCGTCCAGGGCCACGACCTGGTCGGCATCGGTGGCGGTGGCGTACACGCGGTGCAGGGCGGGGACGACGAGGACGCCGTGGACACCGCGCAGGCCGTCGATGGTCCGTACGACCCGGTCCGTGTGTGCGTCGACCTCGATGACCTGGCTCGCGCCGAGGTGGGCGATGAACAGCAGCCCGCGGCCGGCGTCGAGGCCGGCGTAGTCGAAACGGGAGCTGTCGCCCGGCAGGGCGACCTGGGTCACCGGCCGCAGCGGGAGCGCCACCTTGGGCGGCTGGCTGCTGCCGCGGGTGAGCAGCACGCCGGCCACTGCGGCGGCGATGGCGAGGAGCACCCCGGCGGTAAGGGCCAGCAGGACGCGTGGGCTGAGGCGATGGGTCATGTGCAGGCTTTCCCGGGTTGGCGGAGGCGGGGGTGATGGGCATTGCCTGTCTGACGGGGCGACCGAAGCGTTCAGTACAGGTAGATGTCGACGAGCGGGGCCGCGACGGCGGCCAGGAGCGCGTAGCGGACGCTGGTGCGCGTGGGCTGCGCGGCCAGGGGACCGAGCCCGTAGCCGAGGGCTGCGGCGGCGAGGGTGAAGACTCCGGAGCCGGTGTCCTGCCAGCTGACGGGGAAGACGATCACGGGCGCGTCGGTGAAGAACTGGTCCCCGTGGACGGCCCGCAGGATCGCGTTCCAGGCGAGTGGCCCGAGGGCCGCAGCGAGCGCACCGGTCGCGATGACAGTACGGCGGCGGCGACGAGGACGGCGGCGAAGACGGCCGACAGCACGGCGCCGTAGACGATCTGGCCCCAACCAATCACGCTGCGGGCACCAGCGCGGTCGCGTCGAGGGCCGGTCGCAGCTCCTTGGCCAGGGTGACGCCGTCGCCGGTGGCCCAGAAGTGCATGTAGAACAGGCGCGGCTGGTCGTTGAGGGAGTGGTTGTGGAGTTCGACGATGTCGATGCCTCCCTTGCGCAGCGCGCGGATGGCCTTCTGCACCTCGGGGGCGGTCATGACGAAGTCGCCGTTGATGGCGGCCCTGTTGTCACCCAGGGGCTGGAAGTTGATGCCGGTGGTGATACCGAACGCGGGCGGCAGCACGTGCATGCCGTCGGTGACAGGGTTCTTGCGGGCGATGGAGAACTTGTAGATCCCGCCGTCGGCGGTGCCCTTGCGGCCGATGGCCTTGTCGATGCCGGCCGTGTTCAGGCCGATGGGCGGCTGGGTGGCCGGGGGCGGCGAGGCGGGCGGGATGGCCGTGGCGGCGAGCGCGGACTTCAGGCCCTTGGCGAGGGCGACCGGGTCGCCCATGGCGTGGATGTGCGTCCACCAGATCGCCGGGGATTGCTGGAGCAGGTGCTTGTGCAGCGCGGTCTGCTCGATCCCGGCCACCTGCAGCGCGTCGGTGACCTTGGGCAGCTCGTCCTCCGTGACGACCAGGTCGCCCATGAGCATGGTCTGGTGCCGGTACTTGGCGAAGGCCGCGTAGCCGCCGAGGGAGAGGCCCGGCTTGATGGTCACACCCTGAGTGGTGACGGTGAGGTCCTTGCGGGGCAGCGGGACGCGGTAGACGGCGCCGTTCATCAGGGTGCCGGTGCGGCCGAGGAGGTCGGCGACCGGCTTCCAGTCCGCCTCGGTCGTCTGTACGGGCGGCTGCGCGTGACCCTGCATGGCTGCCTCGGCCCCGACCGGCTGCGCCCCTTGTCCTGCGGCGCCGTCCTTCGTATCGGTGCCGCAGCCGGCCAGCAGGCCGGAGCCCGCCACCATGAGGAGCGCGACCGCCGTCGCGGCGACCGGCTTCCTGTGCGAATGGGGTGACATGACCACTCCTCGTCGAGATCTCGTCGATGGTGCCTGTGTGGTCAGACAAACCGCCGCTGATGAAGCTGGCATGAAGAGCACACCCATCCGGGTGGCTTCATGACAGCTTCATCAGCGGCCTGGATCGTGGGAGCCGAACGGCGCACAGAAGCTGAAGGAAGGGCACCATGCGGATCCTGGTGGTCGAGGACGAGCCCAAGATGCGGGACCTACTGCACCGGGCCCTGACGGAGGAGGGCTTATGCCGTCGATGCGGCCGCCGACGGGCCCCAGGCCGTCGCCCTGACCGATGTGGCCGTCTTCGACGCCATGGTGCTGGACGTGATGCTGCCCGGCCTGGACGGTTTCGAGGTCTGCGCCGCCCTCCGGCGGCGCGGCAACTGGCTGCCCGTGCTGATGCTGACCGCGAAGGACGCCGTAGCCGACCGCGTGCACGGCCTGGACGGCGGGCGGACGACTACCTCACCAAACCGTTGCTGGGAGCCTCAGCAACTCTCAGCATTCCGGGTATTTCGGCCCGGAAGGTCCTCACATCACCAGAGCGTGAGGGCTTCGGTTTGAGTACGGTCTCTCGTTTCTGTCTGCCGCTGGTGCGGCAGGGTTGTGCCACCTGCCCGCCCCGT
>NZ_JBIARC010000153.1:0-8899 GCF_042889625.1 Streptomyces sp. NPDC002573
CTCACTTCGGGCACCTTGGCCTCCGGATGGCAAGTCATCCAAGGCGCCAACCCCTCGCCCTAACCCAGCGATCCACAGGAATTGACAATTGCTCGATCGACCGATACGACGTCGAAGAAGCGGCCAGTTGGCAGCATGTACGGCGCCCGAGGGTCGTCGGCCCAGATAGCCCGGCAAGCCGCCGGATCGTCGGCCGCCGCGGAGAGCCATTCGACGCCCCTCCTGGTCATCCACTGCACGTCATCTCACCTCGGTCAGACTCAGTTGCGGCCTCGATGCCGCCTTGCGTCCAGACTCATGGGCACTGCCCTGGCCAGGGCAGATGACGAGGGGTGACGGGGGATGACGCGTCACGCTAGAGCGCGTCATCCCCCGTCACGGTCAACCGGCGACGATCTACGGCTACTTGCTGCACTCAGTGATGCGCCGCGCGTACATTCGGTCGTAAGGTCAAAGAGTCGTGCGCCCCAGTAGTCGCACCCGTGCACCGGCGGGGAGGGAACAGTCACGTCTTCGATGCAGCCGACCAGCGTTCGCTTACGGCGGGCCCGTGCGGGCCGGGGCTGGAGTCAGCCACGGTTAGTGCGGGAGTTGCGGCAAGCTGCGGCCCGCCGTGGCCACCAGCTCCCCTCGGACGCCAGCGTGAAACGCCGTATCGCCAGTTGGGAGAACGGACACAGCGTGCCGGACGATTTCTATGGTCCGCTGCTGTGCGAGGTGTTCCAGCTCACCGCCGCCGAGCTCGGACTGAGCCACCAAGGCGAGCGAGACACGGGACTCTTGGACGCCAGTTATCCGTCGAGCCCTGAGGGTGCGATCCAAGCCGTCGGTCAGCTCTGGCGCGCCGATCTGAATCGGTACGAGCCGCTCTTGCAGGCCGAGCCTTCCGAGCCCGCCTGGAACGAAGCATCACTGCGGTGGCTGGTCGCGCCCGAGCCGGCCGTTCCGCCGCAGCGTCGGGGTGGGATGCGCGTCGGTCTCGGAGACGTGGCCGCCATCAAGACCACCGCGGACATGTTCGCCGAGTTGGACGACCGTTTTGGTGGTGACCACGCACGGCACGCGGCCATTCAGTACCTCAGCACCGAAGTGACGCCGCTCCTGCACGGCCAGTACACCGAGCAGGTCGGCCGGGCTCTCTTCTCCACCGTGGCAGAAGCAACGCTCCTGGCCGGTTGGATGTCCTACGACGCGTGCCGACACGGGTTGGCACAGCGGTACTTCCTCCAGGCTCTTCGGTTGGCCCAGGACGCCAATGACCGTCGGCTCGCCGGAAGCATCCTGTCCGCCATGAGCCATCAGGCGACGTTTCTCGGTCGCTACACGCAGGCCGCCACGCTCGCCCGCGCGGCCCTCATGGGCATCTCTCCCGTGGCCACGCCGACCCTACGCGCCCAGTTCCACGCGATGGAGGCCCGCGCTCTTGCCCGGACCGGCGACGTACGCGGCTGCGAAGCCGCCTTGCATGCCGCCACGAAAGCGCTGGAGAGCCGGAACAACGACGACGAGCCGGAGTGGATCAGCTACTTCGACGAGGCCGAACTCGCCGCAGAGGCCGCCCACTGCTTCCGTGATGTCAACAGCGCCCGGCAGGCGGTCGCCCATGCCGAGAACGCCATGAGCGGCAGCCACGTACGGAGCGACTTCTTCGCGACCATGGTTCTCGCCGACGCCCACCTACGCGCCGGAGACGTCGAGGAGGCTTGTCGCGTGGCACTCGATGCGCTTGACCTGGGCGAGCAACTCAAGTCGGCGCGATGCGTCAGTTACCTCGCCGAGTTCCGGCAGAACCTCGTAGCAGTCGGCACCTGTGCGGACGTGCAGACGTTCACCGAGCAGGTCAGAGAGCACAGGCTGTGGATTGCCTCGGGCGATCATGTCGGTACCTGAGCACAGGTGGCCGCGCGTTCAGAACGGGCCCCACTCGTCTCGGCCCTCCCCTGTGCGGAGGGACCGCACTCGGCGAGCGAATTCGGCGGCAGACGGCTCACTCGTCGTAACCTGGTGGCCGAGCCAGGCAACCATCATCAGCTCACGTAGGTCAGCGAGCGTTTCGTAGCCCGGCCAGTTCATCAGGTCGAAGCCGTATCGGTGCACGAACTCCGCGTACTCCGCCTTTGTGTGCCAGCCGTACCTGTCGTAGAAGATCGCCGTCTGGATCAGGTCCCACTCGCGTGGGGCGAGGGCGAAGCCGTCCAGGTCGATGAGGACAGCGTGCCCGTCCCGATGGCGGAGGATGTTCCCGATGCTGGCGTCACCGTGGATCATGCCGAAGGGAAGGACGAAGTCCAGCCGGTCGTAATTCTTGGCGAGGGTCGCCGCTCGCTCCTCCAGGAACGTCCGGTCCTCCCCCGAGATGCCGTCCAAGCCATCGAGGGACGCCGCCAGCTTGGCCAGCGGGTCGAAGTACGGCAAGCCCAGGGATTCAGGCTCCTCAAGCCAGTGCAAGCGCCGTAGGAGATCGGCCAGCTCGCCGACCGTCGCATACTCCTCGTGCTCCTGGACGCTCTCCCAGAAGGTGACCACCAGGCCGCCGACGACGAGCGGTTGCGCAACCGACGCCGGCACGCGCATAGCCGGGAAGTCCTGCGTCTCAAGCCACCGGGCCACGCTCACGGCCCGTTCCATCTCGGCGAGCACCGAAGCATCACGCGCGATGCGGACAATGGCCGGTAACGAAGCCAGGCGGTATACCGCGTTAGACCCGAGCCGCAGCAACTCGGCGCCGCGGGAGTCAAGTCCCGCCGTCGCGCACCCCGCTCGGAGGATGGGCGCCAGGCCCTCCGCCGTGAACTCCGCGCCGCCGCCGTCCGGTACCCCGCTGCTGCCCGAGATCATGCTTCGACCATACGGGCCGGAGCGACCGCCCGACAGGCCGCTCACGTAATAGGGGCGTAATGATCTTGCTCTGCTGAGGTCCCTCACGCCCCTCCCCCGCAGGTCAGGCACCTACAGGCCTCTCACTCTCACCTGGGCTCCGGAGCCGTGTGCGCAGGTTCGAATCCTGCCGGGGGCACCCAGCATGAGGTGCCCAAAGACCCCGTCACCAGCGAAAACGCTGAGGCCGGGGTCTTCGCGTTTGTGCAGCCGTATGCCCCTCGGAGCGGCCGTATGTCGGGGTCTGTGGACGAGGCGTGGACGGGATCTTGGAGCGTCGCCGCAGGTAACGAGCCTGATCCGAGTCGAGCAGGCCTCCTCCTCGCTATCGTCGTTCTGGCCCTGAGGCCGGCCGCGGCTGGGACATCAGGCTGGCGGCGCAAGCTGTCGAAGCCGCCATCAGTCGTCGGCTCCAGACAGACGAACAGACGAGTTGGGGGACTCATGGATATATCCGCTGTGGCCGTTGGGCTGATCACCGCTGGAGGAACTCTGGGTGGGGCGATGTTCAACGAGTTCGCCAGCCAGAAGCGCGAAAAGCGCGCTGATCAACAACGTGTGCAGGAACGCGACGACAGAGTGCAGGAAGCAAGACGTGATCTCTATGCCCGTCTGAACACCACGGCTCGTGCATACCGGGTCGCTGCCCGCGATGCAGTCCGAGCAGCCGAGCGAGGTGAAGACGTCGAGTCAGCGGTCCTCGACGCTGCCAAAGAGGCCTGGGCAGATGAATATTCCCAGGCGCAGATGGCGCTGACGAAGGACGTCCTGAAGGTGACCTCGACCCTGAAACAGGGCTCTCGGCGTCGGGTACACCGTTGTGAAACAGTTGCCGAGCAGCCCAAGCCCAGATGCCGCATACAGCCGGGCGAATGCTTGGTTCAGCGGCCCACTGTCCGACGGCGTGTATCTACTGCGGGTCACCTTGCGACATGACCTAGGCGTCGAGGTAAAGCCTGACTTCGAGCGGTCTCGCGTGCGGGGTCTCGCTGCCCTCGACAGTGAGCGAAGAAGCCTTGAACGCCAACTCGACTCAGAGCAGACCCAAGCCAGCCGGTCCGCATAACGCACAGACCAGACGCCGAGGCCCTGGGCAGGACGCTCAGGGGCCTCGCCAATGATCAGGTCTGTCACTCGTATTCGCGCAGGAGGTCCTCGATACGCCGGTTGGCAACGTCTTGCCGTCCGTCGAGGCACTTCGCGTAGCGGGTCAACAGGACCTCAGCGCTGTCGCTGGCACGCTCGGCAACCTCGGTGGGATCAACTCCGGCGTTGAGCCACGTCGACAGCGCCGAGTGCCGAAGGTCGTACGGCCTACTCGCAAGCGGCGAGGCCGCGACGGTCAGCGGGAGCGCCCGGAGCCGAGCCTCTTGCCACACGCGGTAGTAGATCGAGGACGGGACGACTGAGCCCTTCTCGCTGAAGAAGGGTCGCCCGTCTTCCGCCGTACCTGGCTGAAACGGGCCCTGGCATACCGAGGACAACTCGCGCCCCTCTTAGGATCAGATGAACACGCAGACAACACGGGGAGGGAACAGCCTATGGGGGCGTCCGGCGACATATCGATCCACCCGGACGAGATCACGGCACAGGCGCCGACATTCGCCGCTGGGAGTGACGACCTGACCAACGCCCTTCGCCAACTGCAGAGTTCACTCGACGGGCTGGGCACTCCTTGGGGCTCCGACAAGCAGGGCGCTCAATTTGGCGCTGCCTATTCTCCGCAGCGCGACGCGGTTCTCAAGGCCCTGGGCATCCTCGTCGCCGGGTTGAACAGCATCCACGAGGGCCTGACCACGCATGCGGCGAACCACACTGAGACCGACGCGCACAATGCGGCGATTCTGAACCACCTGCGCTGAGTCCTACGGGGGATCGACGGGGATGAGTGAGTCCGAGGCAGCCAAGATTGTCCGGAAGACCACCGGCATGTGGTGGCCCGACGGCGACAGCGGGAGACTGCGGCATGCCGCCGACGCCTGGCGGACCCTGGCCGAGGTGATCGATGAGGTGACCGCCTCGACTAATCGCGCCGCGCAGACTGTGATCGGCGGGAACTCGGGTCCGGCCATCGACGCCTTCGGGCATTTTTGGTCGCGCTACTACGCAGGCGGCAAGGGCTGGCTGCCGGACACAGCCCAGGCCTGCCGTCAGCTGGCCCAGGCGCTCGACGACTTCGCCGACGAGATCGACAAGGCAGTTCACAAGCTGGAGGAGGAAGCCGCGATCGTCGGCGGCTCCCTCGTCGTCGGCACTGCCCTGGCCTTCGTCACTTTCGGTGCCTCCGAGGCCGTCGCCGCGGGCACCGCGGCCGGGATCGTCGCTGCCGCGGACGCCATCGGCGTAGCCGTCTCCGAGTCCATCGCCTCCATCGCCGCCACCACCCTCACCGGCGTGGCCTTCGGCGCCGCCGAATCGGTGACCGTCGACCTGGCGGTCGCCCAGCCCGTCCGTGTCGCCTTCGGCGACGGCGGCTTCTCCGGCACCGAACTCCTCTCCTCCGCCGAGATCGGGGGACTCACCGGCGGCGTGACCGGAGGACTGGGCTCGGGCGCACGCGCTGCCGCTGAGGCCGCCGACAGCGCTGAGAACGCCTCCACCGCACTCAACGCCATCGGAAGAATCTCCACCGGGCTCGACACCGCCCCCGGTCGGATGGCTTTCGGCGCCGCGGTGGCCACCGGCCAGGACGCACTGTTCAACGACGGCCGCATCAACCCCCTCGACGTCGCCCTGGGCGCCGTCAGCGGCGCCGCCGCCAAGAGCGGATCCACGACCGAGAAGCTCGGCACCCGCCGCGAGCAGGCCTGGAGGAACTCGGAACAGTCCACCTACGCGGCCCCACCGAAAACGCCGGGCGACGGCGTCTTGCCAACCGGTGATCCCGTCTACCACCGCTCCGGCTCCACGGCCGTCGGCTACGACCGGGCCACCATGAGCAACTTCGACAAGGTTGCTCCGAAACCCGGCTACCACGACGTCGTCGTCCATGGGAATCCGCAGGGCTACTTCGAACCCGGCCGCATCAACCCCGCAGGGAACGACTTCCCCGGGGGAGAGTCTCACCCGTCGCACATCGTGGACGCCATACGCAACAACCCGAACTACGACGGCGGGCCGGTACGACTTATCTCCTGCCACTCCGGCACGGTCGACTCCAGCGCCGATGCGCTACCAGCAGCGCAACAAGTTGCCAATCAGCTCGGCGTCCCCGTCATAGCGCCCACCAAAAAGGTCGGCATTATGAGGGGTGGAGGCGATGGGCAAGAGCCCATCATCTTCGACGGAGGCTACTGGCGGACCTTCCTCCCGCTGGTTTCCTAGAGACAGGACGAAGGACAGCATGAAGATCCTCGGCTTCTACGCAGAGCTGTGGGACGAGCGCGCCGGCACCCCGGACGGGCCCGTCCGTGACTTCGTACGGGAGGCGCCAGAACCCGACGAGCAGAGGATCCTCGCCTACCTGAAGGCCGGTCACGAGATCTTGAGCGTCATGGGGAAGTCCGACGACGTGCTCGGCAGCGGAGAGCAGATCCTCGGTGGTGACTCCCTGTTCACCGATGGTGCGTGGGTGTGGCGCGGAGACCTCCGCTTCTATCTCCACGGCTACCACGTCGCCCTCCCCGTGGAGTTCCTCCAGTCGATCCGAGCCACGAACTACGCACGTCCTCATCTCCAGCCCGAGCGTGTGGATGAGATCTGCGACGCCGTCAGAGAGATCATCTGAACCCGGCCGCACACCGAAACATTCGGCTTCCCCCCTGCGACCGAGCCCCCTCCGGAATGGAGGCAATTGGCAACACGACCGTTTGAATGACCAACTTCCCGCCGTCGACCAGCGGTTCTGCCCACCCCACGCTCCGAGCGCCCCGCCGGGGGCACCCCCTATGAGGTGCCCAAAGCCCCCGTCACCAGCGGAAACCCTGAAGCCGGGGTCTGCGTGTTGCACAGCCGTATGCCGCCCTGAGCGGCCGTATGCGGGGGTCTGCGGACGAGGCGTGGACGGGATCTTGGAGCACCGCCGCAGATGACGTCCGGGAAAGGGCGAAGGTCCGCGCCAATGCAGGGTGACCCCGCCCACTACGAATCGTCACGCCGTGGGGCCACCCACGGGCGCCTGTGAGGACCGCCGGCATCTACTGAGGGACACCGGCCTAGCCGCCTGCCTCCCGCGACCCTCGGGTTGTCCTGATGCCGGGCCCGGAAGCGGCCTGCCGCCCGCCGGGCCGTCGGCGGGCGCGACAGGTTGCCCTCTACTTGCCGAGGGCGGCAAGTTGGCGGTGGAGGAGATTCTGCGCCCCGCTACGGTCGGGGGTCGCAGCGGTGAAGTAGTGGATGTAGACGAACAGGTTGTTGCGGGCGCTGATCAGCTTGACACCGGCGTTGCCGAGGTTGTCGAGGGTGCTGATGACGGAGCCGGTGGCGTGGTCCGCTGGGTCCGCGAAGGTCTGCTGGTGCGGCTTACTGCTGGTCTGCCAGGTGTGTGCCATGGACTTGTACATGCTCTCGGCGCCGGTGGGTGCGGCGAACCGGACGAGGAAGATGTCGGCCTGGCTTCCATCGGTACTGATCCAGCCCTGCCGCGCGGCCGCGACGAAGCGTCGGCGTACGAGCACGGCCTTCTCCTGCGAGACGTGGTCCGTGGCGAAGAGTCCGTGGGCGAAGCTGTCCAAGTCCAGCGCGCCGTTGCGGTCGGTCCAGGCATGCGCGCCTGCCGGTACCGGCAGGATGGTGGCCATGAGCTGTGCTCCCGCCCCAGACGCAGGTACGCCCCGGGTCGAGGAGGGGGTTGCGGGGGCCGACGGAGATGAAGCCGCCGAGCCCGTGGCCCCCGACGAAGGCTGAGAACGTGGCGTTGAGCAGCCGGCCAGCACTGCCGTAAGAAAGGTTGCGGCGAGGAGCTCGGCGTATCGTCTCGGTATGTGCACGGCGGGATCATGGCCGATCCAACGATCTTGCGTCCAGTGTCTTTCCGGGTGCTGCCGGACTACTGAGTGAGGTCTGCTTGAACCCGGTGACGAAAGGCGGTTCGGCCACGCAGCGGCCCCGACCGCGAAGGGGATCGGGGCCGGCAGTACCCTAGGCCGGGCTCCAAGCCTGGCGGTGGCGAGCCACGCTGTAGACCTGCTCGACCTGCTCCGCCGTCAGCACGCCTGAGAGTGGCGCCAGTGCCGCGACTTGGCGTTCTTGGTACACCCGCACGCTGAGTTGCGTGGCGACCACCTTCAGATCAGTGACGCCGACGAAGACGAGTACTGGCTCCACCGGTACAGGAAAGGCGCATTAGCGCTCAAGTACTCGGGCTACTCGCCTAGCCTCCGCCCGGCTCTTTCGGGCGTAGGGCGCCGGTTTTCCGTGATCGACTTTCACGGAATCCTCGCCGACCCATACGGCCTTCTTGTGGTGGTGCTTCGTATTGATGCTGAACACCCCACCAGGCCCGATCAGCAAGTGGTCGACATCCACTTTGCCGGCCAAGGGGATGGAGTGCAGGACGCGCCAGCCGTGGCGCTCTAAGCGGTTCAGCTCGGTTCCAACACGCCGCTCCCCCGCCAATCCCATTCGCCAAGAGTCCCACTCCGTGGGTCGCCGCACAAGCCGTGAGACTGCTCGCGCCATTAGCCCCGGGCCAGATTCATCGAGCAAATCACGCAGGGACGCCCCGGGAGGGTTGACGGCCAAATCGTCGGCCGGCGTCAGAGGCGGCAGCGTCGGACGCACTTCAGCCTCGGGTGCCTTGTGTGGCTGGACTGACTCGGTGAGGTTCTGTAAGTGTTGTGTCAGCACGGCGATCACGTCGTCGCGATACTCACCGCGCAAGACCGTGATGTCCCCCGTTCTGGCGTCCGCCCAGCCGACTGCGGTGCCATCAGGAAGATTCGCGTACAGACGATCATGTGCGTACCGCTTCCAGCGCGTGACGTGCAGGACTCTGGTGCGCAATTCGTGACGTCGGGTCGGCTGGGTGCGGCATGATCACGGGTGCGGTCGCTTCCCTGTCGTGCGGCTGCGGGGGTGATGT
>NZ_JBIARC010000154.1:0-8584 GCF_042889625.1 Streptomyces sp. NPDC002573
ATCTCCAGGACGCGGGGGTCGCCGGAGCGGTCGGCGATGTTCCACGGGGTGCGGTCGCGCAGCGGCAGCCGGTGGTGGTTGTACTCCGAGTGGTATTGCATGATCGGCATGAAGCAGGATGCCGCGAGGGCCCGCAGATACAGTTCGGCGTCCGGGACGTCGCCGGAGAAGCCCGCGATGTCCCAGCCCCAGTAGATGATGCCGCAGGCCGAGGCGGTGATGCCGGCGTTGAGGGAGTGGCGGTAGGCGTCCCAGGTGGAGTCCTCGTCGCCGGCCCAGAAGGCGCCTGCGTTCTGCGAGCCGGTGAACCCGGCGCGGCTGAAGGTGATCGGCGCTTTGCCACTCTGGCGCAGCAACTCGCGGTAGGCGGAGGGGTATTCGACGGTGAAGAGGTTGTTGGTCTGTGCGCCGGTGGTGCCGTCGGCGTAGCGCAGGTCCTCGCCCCAGGCGTGTTCGCCGCCATCCGTCTTGAAGCCGTCGATGCCGACTTCGTCGACCAGGTAGCGGCGCTTGGACAGCCACCACTGACGTGCCTCGGGGTTGGTGAGGTCCGGCAGAAGGGCTTGGGGGAACCACCAGCCGCGGTTGCGGTAGGGCCGCTTGCCGCCTTCCTCCATGACGGTGTATCGGTGGTCGATCATCGCGCGGGCGTCCGCGGCGGCCTGGCCGCGGGGTGCGGGGCGCATCTTCATCAGCGGGATCTGCCAGAGCAGCACCTTGATGTCGCGCTGGTGGAGTTCGTCGACCATGCCCTTGGGGTCGGGCCAGGCGCCGTTGGGAGGGAAGGTGAAGTCGCTCAGGCGGTGGGGGGCGCCGTCCTCGTTGACGGTGTACTGGGCGTCGCGGAAGGCGGTGAAGGTCGCCTCGTCGCTCCATGCTTCGATGACCAGCACGCCGACGGGGATGTCCTCGTCGCGGTGGCGGTCCATCTCGGCCAGCACGCGCTGCTGCGTGTTCCACTCGTTGCCGCTGGCCCACAGGCGGAAGACCCAGTCGGGCAGTTCCTCGGGGCGGCCGACTTCGTCGAGGAAGGCGGACAGCAGTTCGTGGGGCGCGCCGCTGAGGCAGACCGTCTCCAGTGAGCCGTCCGGCGGAGTCTCGGCCTCGATCCACAGCAGGTCCGGATCGCTCGCGCCGATGTCGTACCAGGTGCGGCGGGAGGTGCGCAGGTGGAAGGCCCAGCTGTCGCCGCCCAGCACCATCGCGAAGGGCATCGGCAGGTAGGTGCGGGGAGTGAAGCCCTGTCCCTTGTACTGCTCGAAGACCTGGGCGTCCAGGGTGCGTCCGCGCTGATCGACGGCGTTGTAGCGCTCGCCGAAGCCGACCACGTGCTCGCCGGGTGCCAGCCGCAGTGCGAAGCGGATGCGCAGCACCGTGCCGTCGGCGGCCACCAGACTGGAGGCGGAGTCCCCGACCAGGCGGCCGGCTTCCTGGGTGACCTGCAGCTGTGCGGCCCCCTTGTGCCATGCGGCCGGGGCGACGGTGTGCCAGGAGGTCCGGCGGATGCGGCCGTCTTCGTGGCGGGCCGCGAAGCGGTAGCGGGCGGTTGTGCCTTCGGCGAGCGGGGCGGGGCGTACCACCCACCGGTGGCGCCGGTCGCGGCCGCCCGCCGCCGCGGCAGCGAGATGGCTGTCGGAGTTCCCGCCGCTGTCGCCGGTTTGTCCGATGGCGTCTTCGATGGTGGCCGTCAGTTCGGTGACGCCGTCACCGGTGTCCCACTCGCACACCACGGCCTGGATGCCGCCTCCGGTGGAGGCGCGGATCTCGAAGGGCTCGCCTGCCAGGGGGGTCACGGGCACGCGCTGGTCGTCGGTGGGCTGGTAGGCGTGGCCCGAGCCGTTGGGGCGGTGGCGGATCATGCGGAGACTTCCAGTTCGTGGGCGAGGATCAGGTACATCGCGTGGGACCACAGCAACGGGGTCGCGTTCGCTCCCCAGCGCTCCTGCCACCGGGGCAGGTGTTCGGGCGCCAGGAGGGTTGCGCCGGGGGCCTGTTCGGGCAGCAAGTCGTCGGCGGTGGCGTGGGAGGCGATCCAGTCCAGTTCGCGGCGGGCGTCGTCGGTGCGGCCGATGCGTGCGTAGTGCCAGCCGAGGAGGCCGGCCAAAACGGGCCACTGCCCGCCGCCGTAGAAGACGTCCCCCAGGTAGCGGTGCACGCCGCCTTCCGGCTCGAGCAGGTCATGCTCGATCGCGGCGAGGGTTGCCTGGGCGATGGGCCCGGCCGGGTCCACGGAGGCGAACGGGGTCAGGCAAGCCAGCAGGCTCGCGTCCACCGCCGGGCTGCCCAGCCACTTCGCCAGGTGGCCCTCGTGCAGGCCGCGTTCGCGTACGAGGGCATCGATCTGCGCGACCGTGGGTGCGCACACCCCGGAGTCGTCGAGGCCGGCCGCCTCGATGGCCGCGAGGCCGCCGCGCAGGGCGCCGAGGGTTGCCCCGTGCCGGTGTTCCTTGGACTCCTCCCACCAGTCGTAGCAGGGCAGGTCCCAGGTCGCGGCGAGATAGCCGACGGTGAGGCGGATCGCCTCGCGGTAGGGGGCCGCATCGCCGCCGTGCCGGCGCAGATGCTCGCTCAGCGCCCACAGCCAGGTGCCGTAGCCGTCGGTCTGGAAGTCCCACCAGCCGACGTCGCCGGTGTCCTGGCCGTCCAGGGTGTAGCGGGTGGGCAGCAGGTCGGCCTCGGCGGGCTGTCGGCCCGCGGCTTTCGCCGCGACGATCCGCTCGATGCGGTCGGCGCGATCGGTGACCACCTTGGCGCACCAGTAGTGGAAAGCGTCGGCGGAGTCGGCGGCGCCTGCGCGGGAGGCGGCCTCGGCGATGAACGACCCGTCGCGGAACCACGAGTAGCGGTAGACCGGGTAGCTCGGGCAGGCCGGGTAGGCCCCGGAGGGCGCCTGGTGGGCTGTGATCACCTCCAGGCTGCGGCGGGCCAGGCGCGCATGACCGGGCGACTGCGTCGTGGGGGTGGACAAGGCGTGTCTCCTGTGTGGGTGGTACGGGTGGGAAGGAGCAGCGGTACCCGGTGTGGCCGGGGGTTCGGGCGCCCGCGGGGCGGTCAGGTCTCCCGCGGGCGCCCGAGGCCTTACTTCAGCAGTGCGGTGACCTGCCGGGCGGCCTGGGACAACGCCTTGGCGACATCGGTGCGGTCGGCGGCGGCATCGGCGAGGGCGTTGTTGACGATGTCCTGCATCTGCTGCTGCTTGGCGATGACGGGCGCGGTGGCCTGCTGCTTGAGGGAGTCGAAGACGGCCTGGCGGTTGGCCGGCTTGCCCGCGTTGAGGTAGCCGGCGACCTTGCTGGTGTCGGCCAGCGGCGGGAGTTCCCAGGAGGAGTCGACACGGGTTTTGGCGGTGGTGTCGGAGGCGGTCAGGTAGGCCAGCCACTTGAAGGCGGCATCGGCGTGAGGGGTGTTCTTGGAGATGCCGACGGAGTTCTGGAAGACGGCACTGGCCTTGTGGGTGTCACCGGGCTCGACGGCCACGTCCCAGTCGAAGGGCACGTTCTGCAGAGCGCTGAACTGCCAGTTGCCGTTGTGCCACATGGCGAGCTTGCCGGCCTTGAAGAGGTTGGTGTCGTAGTCGGGGGTGTTCGCGGTCTTGGCCGCGTCGGGCATGGTCGTCTTGTTCTTGCTGATCAGCCATTTCGCGGCGGCGATGCCTTGGGGGCTGTCGAAGGTCGCCTTGGTGCCGTCGGCGGACAGGAAGGAGCCGCCCGCCTGGTCGAGGGCCTTGGAGAACTCGTTGAAGGTGATGGGCTGGAAATCGCCCCACACGCCCTTGCCCGCGTCGGTGAGCTTGCGTGCGGCGGCCTGCTCGTCCTTCCAGGTCCAGCCGGCGGTGGGGGTGGCGACGCCGGCCTTGGCGAAGAGTGTCTTGTTGTAGATGAGGACCACGGTGGAGAAGGACTCCGGCAGGGCGTACTGGGTGCCCTTGTACTGTGCGGCCTTGAGGTTGGCCGGGGCGTAGGCCGAGGAGTGGTAGGCCGGGTCCTTGGCGGCGCTCTGGGCCAGGTCCAAAAGGGCGCCGGAGGAGGCGTAGGCGGCCAGGCTCTGCTGGTCGAGTTCGAAGGTGTCCGGTGCGGTGCCGCCGGAGATCGCGGTCTGCAGCGTGGTGGCGTAATTCGTGTAGGGGACGGACTGCACCTGGACCTTGATGGTGGGGTTGTCCTTCTCGAACGCCGCGACGATGGCATCGAGGTCCTTGGCGTGGTCGGCGCCGGCGGAGAAGGTCATGTAGCGGACGGTGGTCTCGCCGTCGGAGGAGGCCGATCTGGTCGCGGAGCCTTGGGCGCAGGCGGTGGTCAGGGCCAGTGCCGCGATGCCGGCGGCGAGGGCGATCCGGGGAGTGTGCATGACGGTCTCCTGGGGTGGCAGGGGATGCGAGGGCATGGAGGGAGTGAAAGGGGCGACGAGGCAGCGTCGGGCCAGGGCTACTTCAGGCCCGACTGGGCGACGCTCTGCACCACGTACTTCTGGGCGAACAGGTAAAGGATCATGATCGGGAGCGTGCCGAGGACGGAGCCGGCCATGGTCACGTTCCACTGGGTACTGAACTGGCCCTGGAGATTGGCCAGTGCCAGCGGGAGGGTCATGAACTCCGGCGATCGGATGATGACCAGCGGCCACAGGAAGCTGTTCCAGCTGGCCATGAAGGCGAAGACGGAGAAGGTCGCCAGCGCGGGGCGCACCAGTGGCAGCACCACCGAGACGAAGATCCGCAGGTGGCCGGCGCCGTCGAGGCGGGCCGCCTCGTCCAGTTCCCGGGGCACGGCGTCGATTGCCTGCCTCAGCAGGAACACTCCGAAGCCGGAGGCGAGGGTCGGGGCGAGGACGGCCGCGTAGGTGTCGACCAGGTTGAGTGTCTTCATCTCCGCGAAGAGCGGAACGATGAGGACCTGCAGCGGAACCATCATGGTGGCCAGGTAGCAGCCGAACACCAGGCCCCGGCCGCGAAAGCGCAGCCGGGAGAAGGCGTATGCGGCCATGGAGCTGGTGATCAGCTGGATGGCGGTCGAGGCCAGGGCGAGCCACAGGCTGTTGACGGCGACCCGGGTGAAGGGCACCGCGTGAAAGAGGCTGCGGTAGCCGTCACCGCTGACGGTCCGGGGCAGGAGGGAGGGGGCGGAGATGCCGCTTCCGTCGGGCTGTAGTGAGGTGATCAGCATCCACAGGAACGGGAAGAGCATCCCGGCCGCTCCCAGGACGACCAGGGCGGTCAGGGACGCCGCCCGCAGGCGCCGTCGGGCGGTTCGGGGCCGGCTGCGGCGCGCGCTGCGCTGCGCAGAGACGGCGGAGGTGCCGAGCGTGGCCGCGGGGGGCCGGGCGGAAGTCCGGGTCAGTTCAGGCATGGGTCACCCACCGGCGCTGGATGCGGGTCATGACGACGGTGACCACCATGATCACCACGAACAGCAGCCAGGACAGGGCCGAGCCTGTGCCTACCTGCCCGTACCTGAAGGACAGGTCGTAGACCTCCTCGACGACGGGCCGCGAGGACCCCGCAGGGCCGCCGCCGGTCATCACGAAGACCTGGTCGAACACCTGGAAGCCGTTGATCAGCGAGATGAGGACGACGAAGTAGGTGGACGGCGACAGCAGCGGCAGCGTGATACGCCGAAAGCGCTGCCAGGCACCTGCTCCGTCGATCGTGGCCGCCTCGTACAGCTCCTGCGGGATGGCCTGCAGCCCGGCCAGCATGATGACCATGACGAACCCGAGGTCCTTCCACGCCGAGGCAAGAATCACCGACGGCAGCGCCCACGTCGGGGACGCCCACCAGTCGGGACTCGGCAGACCCACCGCCGCCAGGGCCCGGTTGAGCAGTCCCCCGTCGGGGCTGAGGATCCACTTCCACGTCAAAGAGACCATGACCCAGCTGGTGACCACCGGCAGGAAGTAGACCGACCGCAGGATGCTGCGCCCCCGCATGCGCCGGTTGAGGGCGAGCGCCAGCGCCAGACCGCCCACGTACACCAGCGGCAGATAGCCGACGATGAAGTACACGGTGTGCCAGAACGCGGCACGGGTGTCGCCATCGCCCAGCAAGTGCGTGTAGTTGGCCAGGCCCACCCAGCGCATCGGGGAGATCAGGTCCCAGGAATGCAGGCTGATCCACAGCGAGGAGAGCATCGGGCCCGCGGTGAACAGCAGGAGCGGAATCGCACTCGGCGCCAGGAAGAACGCCACCGCGGCGCGGTTGCGCCACTTGCGCCGTCGTATCGCGGCCACGACCGGTGGGCGGCCGGCACGCGCCGACAGGGGGTTGATCGTCATGTCGCACTCCGGCTGCCCGCGCCGTCGCCGAGCCCGTGGATACGGCGACGGGGGTCGACGCTGCCGACACCTCCGTCCAACGACGCGGCGAGGACCAGGGCAGCAGCTCCCTGCGCCCAGATCGTGTCCGTATACGGCTCGACAGTGATCGCCGGCTCCTGATCCCGGCGGCGTCCATGGCGTTGCAGGGCTGCCCTCACGCCCGGCTCCCACCAGCGCCAGGAACGGGTCCCCTCCCCCATGACCACGATCTCCTCGGGGTCCAGCACGGTGGTGAGCCCAGCCAGCTGACGCCCCAGGATCTCTCCCGCTTCCCGCAGGATGCCGCGGGCCTTCTCGGCCCCGTCTCCGGCTCCCTCGGCAAGCCCGGCAAGATCATCCGGTGTGGCGTCCTGGCCGACCAGGCCGGCCGAGCGCGCGGTGCGCAGCAGGGCGTCATCACCGATCAGGGCTTCCAGGCATCCGTGATTCCCGCACACGCACTGCGGACCGTCCGCCACGACCGGAACATGGCCGAACTCCCCGGCGCCCCCGTGGGCGCCACGGTAGACATGGCCGCCCGCGACGATGGCCAGACCGACGCCACGACCGATGGTGACCACCAGAAAGTCGTTCAGGCTGCGGCCCCGCCCGTACAGGCGCTCCCCGCTGCCCAACGCGTTGACATCGTTCTCCACCAAAACGGCAAGCCCCAAAGCCGCGCCGAGCATGGTCCCCAGCGGCACGTGCCGCCAGTTCAGCATCGCGGCGTCCACGACGCCGCTGTCCGGACGGTCGACGCTGCCGGGGATCCCCACCCCGATCCCCAGCAGGGCAGGCAGATCCTCGCGCGGGTTGGTGAACGGGCGCAGCAACTCCACGATCGCGGGCACCGCCTCGAGCGCCGTGGCGTCGAAGGGGATCGTCACCGTGTCGGTGACCTGCCCGTCCAAGCGCATGTCGACCAGCGCGACGTGGTCGGCGGCCACCTTGACGCCCAGGGCCCGGCCGGCATCGCCGACCAAGCCGACCAGCCGAGCGCGCCGGCCCCCGCGGGAGGGCTCTTGACGGTCGAGCTCCTCGATCACTCCTTGCGCCAGCAGACGCCGGGTCACCTGGGTCAGCGTCGCCGGACTCATCCCCAGCTCACGGGCCAGCGCGGCCCGCGACATAGGCCCGGCCCGGCCCAGCAGGGCCAGCACAGCCGTACTGGAGAGATCATCACCCGCCAACCTGTTCATTCGCGCTCTTTCTTTAGTCACTTAAGAAACTGGCGGAACGAACGCTAGGACGGGCATCCCACCGCGTCAACCCCCCATTTCCACGATGTTTCCGGCGCCACCACCGCCCCACACGACTCCGCCTGCGCCACGGGACCGGCTCGCACCCGATCTCTGCGTGCAGTCGGCACTCACGGCAGGCTCGCGGGCGCGTCCGCGACCCTGGCGGCGCGCGGCGGACCAAGCCCCTCAACCGCCCAGGCGCCCGGCGACCCGCCGACCCCGCCGTCGACGGCGACGGCGACGGCGACGGCGACGGCGACGGCGACGGCGACGGCGACGGCGACGGCGACGGCGACGGCCCGCAGCGAGCCGACCGCTCCGGCCCTGGCCACGCCGCACCCGATGGACGGCTACGCCCGCGACACGTTCGCCATCCGGCCCACCCAGCCCGACGACCACACCACCCGGCCCACGACGGCACGAACGCCCAGAACAACCCCGCCACCGCATCGCCAGCCGCGCCGTCCATGCGACGGGCCGCTTGGTGAACGTCACGGGGTTCGCGGGGTCGTGGTCCCAACTCGCCGTGTACGGCGAGATGTCGGGCCGTGCGGACAGCGCTCCGCCCTGCGGGCCGGTGGCCGCGGCACATGCGTGGTATCCCGCCCGCCGAGGGCGTGGCCCGAACCACGGCGGCCGCCGCTGGACCCGGTGTTCCAGCGGCGGCAGTGGGCGGACTCACGGTCCGTCAGTCGCCGTATTCGTAGGCGTCGGTAGTCAGGTCCGTGACTCCTCCCTCGGCTAAAGCCGGGGGCTTCTCGCTAAGAACTCCTAACAGAATGCTGCAACTCACCTTGGAATGTTGGCGCCTGATGGCTTGTTAGCCTGCACATGAGAAAGGGTGAGCAGCCGCCGTGGATCGTGCCGGATGAGCTGTGGGCACGGATCGAGCCGTTGCTGCCGGTCGTGCCGCGCCGCACAGATCACCCGGGGCGCAAGCGTCTGGACGACCGGAAGGTCCTGTCGGGCATCCTGTTCGTGCTGTACACGGGCATTCCGTGGGAGTTTCTGCCGCAGGAGCTGGGCTTCGGTTCCGGCATGACCTGCTGGCGACG
>NZ_JBIARC010000155.1:0-8467 GCF_042889625.1 Streptomyces sp. NPDC002573
GCCGGGAGGGCAGTCGTCAGGCGCGCGAAGCGCGTCAAGCCCGCTACCGCAAGGTAAGCAGGAATCTCCCGGCTTCAGCCGGGAGAGCACTTCAAGAAGACGCCCCGAGGAGTCGCATCGCAGCCGTCAGGCTGTCCCGTTGCCCGCCCTCTGGATCGCGCTCCTGCGCGAGCCCCTTGGGGACGACAAAGGCCCCGCCCCCATCAGGGGTCGAGGCCCTCGGCCGTCTACGCGGGCCCGCACGACGCCACCGAGCACAGGCCGGCGACTCGTGCTCAGCTGCGGGACCGACCCACAAGGACCCTCGAGCTCCCTGTGCGGCTTCTCCGACACCGAGCAGACCGGTATTGTGGCCGTGCTCGCCTTCCACCACAACGGCCCGCTCAGAGCCGGGCATTCCCGCGTCGTTCGGCCGCATCATGTCCGACCGCACAGAATGATGCACGGGGTGCGTCGAGGAAGTGGTGCGCCTCAGCGAGTCTCGGTGACTTTGGCCAGCGCCCGGGGCGCGTCGGGGTCTTGGCCCCGGGCCATGGTGACCTCGTACGCGAGCATCTGCAGCGGCAGGATCTGCAGGATCGGCTGAAGCTCCTCCGGCACGCCGGACGTCGGCAGGACGAACCCCGCGGAGGCCACCTCGACCTGGTCCCGGTCACCGATGACGACCAGGTCGGCGCCACGCTGGCGCAGCCGGTCGAGGACCGGCTGCAGCGCTTCGCCGCCCCTGCCCTCGGAGACCACCGCGATGATCGGCGAGACGTTGTCGACCATGGCGAGCGGGCCGTGCAGCAGGTCCGCGCCCGAGAAGGCCAGCGCGGGAATGTAGCTGGTCTCCATGAGCTTGAGCGCGGCTTCCTTGGCGGTCGGGTACCCATAGCCGCGCGAGGTGAGGATCAGTCGCTCGGCGAACCGGTAGCGGGCGGCCAGCTGGGCGACCTCGTCCCACCGTGCGAGGATCTGCTCGGCGAGTTCGGGCAGTGCCTTGGCCGCCATGCACGCACCGCCCTGCAGCCGTTCGACGAAGAGGTACAGGGCCAGCAGCTCGGCGGTGTACGTCTTGGTGGCGGGCAGCGCCCGCTCCGGTCCGGCCATGACGTCGATGTGGAACTCGGCGACCTCGGCCAGCGGCGAGCCGGGGTTGTTGGTCACGGCCAGGGTGATCGCTCCGGCCTCCCGCGCCGCCCGCGTGGAGGCCACCAGGTCGGGCGAGCCGCCGGACTGGCTGACGGTGGTCACCAGGGTGTCGGTGAGGTCCGGTCGTGCACCGTACGCCGTCGTGGTGGACATGGAGGTCAGCCCGGCCGGCTTGCCCAGCATCACCTCGACCAGGTACTTGGCGTACAGCGCCGCGTTGTCGGAGGTGCCGCGGGCGGTGAGCAGGACGAAGCGCGGGGCGCGCGCCGCGATCAGGTCGGCGACCCGATGGATCTCCGGCGCGCCCTGCTCCAGCAGGCGTCGCAGCACCGCGGGCTGCTCGGCCATCTCGGCGGACATCATGCGGCCGGGGCGGTGCTGCTCGGATCCGGCGGGGGTGGTCATACGGCGGGGCTCCAGTCGGATGCGGGGTGCGGGGCGGCTGCGGCGTCCAGGGCGAGGATGACGGCGCCCGTGAGCGGCGCCGTCTCGGTGAAGTGCGCGGGCACCAGAGCCGGCGGGAAGGGCACGGCGCGGTCGAGGATGCGGCGCAGCCTCGGCAGGATGCGGTCGGCCGCGCGGGTCAGACCACCGCCGGCCGCGATGATGTCCGGGTCGAGGGCGATCGCCAGGTTGGCCAGATGCACGCCGAGGGTGTCCAGCGCGTCGTCGACCAGTTCGGCCACGGCTGGGTCGTGCTCGGCGAGGGCGAAGACCTCGGCGGTGTTCACGGCGCGGCCGAGGAGCGCGGAGCCCCGGTCGGCCAGTGCCCGACCGGAGATGTGCTCCTCCAGAGGCGCGCGGCCGTCGCCGGCACCCCGGATGTCGGCGGTGCTCAGCACCTGAAAGCCGATCTCGCCGGCGGCCTGGTGCGCGCCGCGCAGCACCCGGCCGCCGACCACCGTGGCGGCGGACAGGCCGGTGCCCAGGTTGAGGAAGATGCCGCAAGCGGAATTGGCCAGGGCGCCCCAGCGGGCCTCGGCCAGGGCCGCGGCTTTGACGTCGGTCTCCACCGCGACGGTGTCGATGCCGAAGACGGCGCCCAGCGTGGCGGCCAGGGCGAGCTGGTCCCAGCCCGGGTTGTTGGGCGCCAGCAGGATCCGGTCGTCCAGCACGATGCCTGGGGAGGCGGCGGCGACGGCACGCAGCGGGCCGTGGCCGTCGGCCTCGGTGCGGGCGACCAGTTCGCGTCCGGCTTTGGCGACCCGCCGCATGACCTGGTCGGCGCCCTGGTCGGCGAGCGTGGGAATGGCGGCGCGGTGCAGCACGCTGCCGTCCGGGGCGGCTGCGGCGAGCGCGGTCTTGGTGCCGCCGAGGTCGATGGCCAGGACGTGGTACGGGGCCGGGCCGCCCCCGGCCCGGAAGGCGGCGGGGGCTGCTCCGGTGGTGCTGGTGGTCATGCGGGGAGCCGCTCCTTGTCGGCGTCGAGAGCGGCCGCTGCGTACTGCTCGTGGATCTCCTTGTCGCCGAAGGGCCAGATGCGCTCCTTGCGGGCCCAGATCGTGAACGCGAGCCCACCGAGGGCAACCCAGACCAGGGACCACTCGATGGGGTGACGGCCGGGGGCGTTTTGGTCGGCGCACACGTAGATGTAGATCCAGCCGGCGAAGGCCAGCACGCTGGGCAGCGGGTAGAGCCACATCCGGTACGGCCGGCGCAGCTGCGGTTGGCGCTTGCGCAGCACCGTGAGCGCGACGATCTGGGACAGCGTCTGCACCAGCACCATCACGGCGGTGAGCAGCTGGATCAGGGTTCCCATGTCGGTGTGGCGGCCGATCATGAAGCCCACGGCGGTGATGACGCCCATGGTGATCAGGCCGATGGTGGGGAAGCCGTGCTTGGGGTGCAGTCGGGCGAAGGAGCGGAAGAAGACGCCGTCCCGCGCCGCGTCGAAGGGCACCCGCGAGCCGGCCAGCAGGCCGGCCAGGACCGAGGCGAAGGCGGTGATGAGGATCAGGGTGGTGATGGCCTCGGCCGGGCCGCGGCCCCAGGCGTGCTCCAGGATGACCGACGCCATCGACTGGTAGACGGCAGAGTTGGGGTCGAGCATCTGGTGCCAGTCGACCGCGCCGAGCACCCCGACCTGGAGCACCAGGTAGATCGCCATCACGCCGAAGACGGCGGTGACGGTGGAGCGCGGCAGGGTGCGTCCCGGGTTCTTCAGTTCGCTGCCGAGGTACGCGGCGGTGTTGTAGCCGAGGTAGTCGTAGACGCCCACCGCGAGGCCGGCGCCGAAGCCGGTCCAGAACTTGCCGCCCAGCAGGTTGAAGGCGCCGTGCGGGTAGGTGAAGGCGTAGTCGGCGTGGAAGTGCGAGTACGCGGCGATCACGACGAGGCCCGCGGCGAGCAGCATGACGCCCCACATGATGGTGGCGAGTCGGGCGACGGAGTCGATGCGCCGCCAGAGCAGCAGCACGATGAGCGCGATCAGGGCGAGTCCGACCAGGTCGCCGGAGGTCTGGCCCATCGACGGCCACAGGTAGCCGAGGTACTGGACGAGACCGACGATGCCGGTCGACATGATCAGCGGG
Organism: Streptomyces sp. NPDC002573; assembly: GCF_042889625.1. Taxonomy (NCBI): domain Bacteria; kingdom Bacillati; phylum Actinomycetota; class Actinomycetes; order Kitasatosporales; family Streptomycetaceae; genus Streptomyces; species Streptomyces sp. NPDC002573. The sequence goes on from NZ_JBIARC010000155.1 coordinate 3,666, forward strand.
ATGAAGAGGATCGCCGTCCAGACGAAGAGGAACGGCATCAGCTTGCCGCTGCGGTACTGGAAGGCTTCCCGCAGGTAGACGTACGTGCCGCCGGCGCCGGGCATGGCGGCGCCGAGTTCTGCCCAGACCAGGCCGTCGAAGAGGGCGAGCAGCGCACCGGCTATCCAGCCGATGATGGCCTGTGGGCCGCCGAAGGCGGCCACCATGAGCGGGATGGTGATGAACGGGCCGACGCCTACCATCTGGCTCATGTTCAACGCGGTGGCCTGGAGCAGGCCGATCCGGCGGGTCAGGCCGCCGGATGGAGTGGGAGTCGACACGACGCTGCGCCTTTGCAGAGAGGGCTGATTCAGGGCCTGGCAAATGTAAGGCGTCTTTCCTAACGAAATCAATATGCTGGTGGGAGAGCTCACTCTCGACCGACCTGGCAGGATGACGCCCATGCCGACGACGACAGTGGACAGCCCGGACACGCCTCCCTTCAACACCGTCATGCGCGGACCGGGCAGCATGCGGCAGGCGAACGAGTGGGTCGTCCTGGAGCACCTGCAGCGGCAGGCACCGGTGTCGGCCTCCCAGCTGTCGTCCGAAACCGGACTATCCCGGCCCACCGTCAACCTTGCCATCGCCCGGCTCGAGGCCGCCGGACTCGTACGCCAGATCGGACTGCGCACCGGCCAGGCCGGTCGCGCCGCCCGGCTGTGGGAGCCGGACGTGGACGCGGGGCGGGTGATCAGCGTCCACGTCGGGTCGCGCTGGACCAAGTGCGCCCTCGCCGACCTGGGCGGGACCGTCATCGACCGGCGGCAGGAGCCGTCCCGGACCTGGGACGCGACCGAACTCGTCCACCAACTCGCGCACCTGGTCACCGAGCTCCTCGACGACAACGGCGTCTCCCGGAGCGACGTCTACAGCATCGTCATCGGCAGCCCGGGCATCTACGACGCCGCGTCCCGCCGGATGCGGCACGCGGCCAACCTGCCCGGCTGGGACCGCCCCGCCGTTGTCGAACTACTCGCCGAGGAGCTCGGCGACCGGGTCCGGTTCGAGAACGACGTCGACCTGGCGGCGCTCGGCGAGCAGGCCGCAGGGATCGGCTGCGGCGTCGACGACTTCGTCTTCTTCTCCGTCGGCACTGGCATCGGCCTGGGCGCGATCACCGGCGGCCGACTCCACCGTGGAGCGCGCGGCGCGGCTGGCGAGATCGCTTTTCTGCTGGTCGGCGACGGCTCCGCTGACCCGCACGGCGAGGTCCGCGAGCGCGGAGTGTTCGAGAGTGCCGCGGCGGCCGACGCCATCGCCGCCGCCGCCCGGCAGGCGGGACTGGGTGCGGACTGCTCGCCCGAGCAGGTCTTCCAGGCCGCGCAGGCGGGAAATCCCGCGGCCGCCGCGATCGTGGAGCGGCAGGTCGGTCTTCTGGCGCGGGCCCTGGTCCCGGTCATCGCCCTGCTCGACCCGCGGCTGGTCGTGCTGGGCGGCAGCGCCCTCGGCCGCCACGCGGCGTCCCTCATCAAGCCCCTCAGGCTCCGGCTCGCCGCACTCGTACCCCTGCCGCTGCCCGAACTCGCGGCGTCGGCTTTGGACGGGGACGCGACGGTCATCGGCGGAATCGCCCAAGCAGTCGGCATCGCATGGCAGCGGGCGTACACCCTCTCGCAGCAGTGACGGCCGGGCGTCGCAGGCCACTCCCTGTCGGGTGCCGATAGTCACGCACAGCCTCCGGGCGGGAGCTTTGCAGGGGCAAGCGATCACGGCAGGTTCGGACCGCATGGCGGGGCGCGTTCTCTCGGCTCCGGAATGACTGCCGGAAACGCACCATGGAACGACAGGATCCCGCGTGAGCCCGTCGGCGCGGAGCGCGCACCACGACCGAGACCACGCGATCGACCTAGTGATCGTCGGCGGTGGATCAGGCAGCTATGCGGCCGCGCCGTGCCGCGCCGGGCTTCGCTGTGTCTTCGTCGAGGAGGGGTAGTTCGCCGCAGAGGGAATCGCCGGCCTCACCCCGGCCGGTGCCCGCCGGCTGATGCCTGGGTCGCGTAGCGGTAGTTCGTTAAATCCGGCGGTGATGTGGTTTGACGACGGGTTGGGTTGGTCGTAGGCCGGTGGTAGGAGTCAACTGCTCTGCTGGGGGCTGGAGATGACCGCTCGCCGTCCGTGTCCGCCCGCGCCGGGACCGTTGGAGGAGTACGCGGCCCGGTTCGACGACCTCTTCTTCAGCCTGGCTCAGCGACGGGGTTTTCGCGAGTACCTGACCGGGCTGCTGGCGCCGCGGGAGCGGAACAAGACCATCACCTGCCTGGCAGGCGCGGAGCCGGTGACCGGCGCGTGGATGCCGGGGGTGCAGCGGCTGCAGTTCTTCCTGTCCGAGTCCCCCTGGGATGCCGGGCAGATCAACGACCGACGGCTTGAACTGCTGCGCGAGCAGCCGGCGACGGCTCCGCACGACGGCGGGGTCATCGTGATCGACGATTCCGGGGACCGCAAGGACGGCACGGCCACCGCGCACGTGGGCCGGCAGTGGCTGGGCCGTTACGGCAAGACCGACAAGGCATCGTCACGGTGACCACGGTGTGGACCGACGGCCGTGTGTACTACCCGCTGCACGCGGCTCCTTACACCCCCGCCCACCACTTCGCCCGCGGACGTTCCGATCCGGCCTTCCGCACCAAACCTCAACTGTCCGCTGCCCTCGCTGCTCGCGGGAGGGAGGCGGGCTTCGGCTGCCGGGCGGTGGTCGCCGACTGCGCTTACTCGGTCAGCGACGACTGGTACCTCGCACTGCGTGAGGCCGGCCTGGCTTACGTGGTGGCGCTCAAGCCGCGCAACGGCATCTGGGCGCCGGTCGACCAGCCGCACACTCGAGGCCGCTCACGCCCTGGCCTGGCAGGATGCCAAGCCTCCCGGCGACTGGACGCCCGTGGAGCGTCACTTCCGCGACGGGCACACCGAGACCTGGTGGGCCGCCGATGCCTGCCTGGGCGGCTACGGCCCCGACTCACCCTGCCGGCTGGTCGTGGTCACCACCGACCCTGCAGATCTGCCGGAGAAGGCCACCTGGTACCTGGCCACCAACCTGCCCCACCCTGACGCACCCCACGCTGCGGGCAGCCCGCACCCGCCGGCCGACCTCGCCGAGATCGTCCGCCTCTACGGACTGCGGCCGTGGATCGAGCAGAGCTACAAGCAGGTCAAGGACGAACTGGGCTGGGCCGACTTCCAAGTCCGCTCCGACCGCGCCATCCGCCGCCACCAGACCCTGGTCAACTGCGCCTTCTCCTTCTGCTGGGACCAGTGGTTTGGTCCACCTGGACCGCTGGATGCCACCGCGCCGGACCCGTGCCCCGACGAGGGGCCAGAGAGGGGGCCCAGCCATACCCCACCAACCCCAACAGCCCTGCTGGCCCGGGGCCTTACGGGCCATCCGTTCTTGGCTCACTCCCGCCGTCACCCTGAACCGGTGGTGGCAAGCCTGGACGGACAAGGACCCGCCCGCCGAGCTCAAGGCCCTGATCGACGCGGTCATCACCGGACACGGCATTGATCTCTACCGCCGGATTTAAACGAACTACCGGTAGTGGGTCGCCCACGACTGCGACGTACGGGCACTACAACGCTGTTCCACGGTCTGGCGGCCCATCGCCTATACCACCAGGGGTAGTTGGCGTACGTGTGCGGGAGGCTGTCTGATGACTTGTTAGGCAACACATGAGAAGGGGTGAGCAGCCGCCGTGGATCGTGTCGGATAAACTGTAGGCACGGATTGAGCCGTTGCTGCCGGTCGTGCCGCCCCAACCACCCGGGGCGCAAGCGTCTGGACGACCGGAAGGTCCAGTCGGGCATCCTGTTCGTGCTGTACACCGGCATCCCGTGGGAGTTTCTGCCGCAGGAGCCGGGCTTCGGTTCCGGCATGACCTGCTGGCGGCGCCTGCGCGACTGGAACGACGCGGGAGTCTGGCAGCGTCGCATTTGGAGCATCAAGCGAGGTGGGCAAAGCCGGTGCCTATTCCTCCCCGGCCCTCGCGGTCGGGGCGACGACCTCGATCAGTCCGGTCTCGACGTCGTAGACGATCCCTGTCACGAGGCCTGCGGGCATCCTGGTCTTGAGGACCTCCTTGAGGACCCCGACGTCGAGCCGGACGGCGGCGACCGGGTCCATGACGGCTTTCCCGTCCAGCGCCTCTACGGGGATGTCGAAGTCGTTCGCGAGCATTTCGGGGAACGCCGCGATGTCCTTGATGCCGCAATCGGTGTGCTGCATGACCACGATGTGCGTGCCTGCGGGGCGGTCGCCGCGGTGGGCCGCGCTGACCTTCGTGAGCATGGTCAGGGTGCGGAGCACGGCCGGGGTGACGCGTCCGCCCACGTTGCGGATCGCCGTCACCTCGCCGAGGTCCAGCCCGAGCACGTGGCTCGGATCGACACGGGAGTCGACACACCCGATGACCATCAGCTGGCCGCTGCCCAGGATGTGCAGGCCCTCATGCGCGCCACGGGCGGCGAACGCGGTGTTCCGGCTGACCAGATCCTCTGTATTGATCATTTTGTTTCCTAAACGGTGCTATGGGGATCAAACGTATAGGAGCATATACTCACATTTCGTGGCGTGCAAGCGCTACGAAGCCGGAGCCATGCCGCTCTCGTGTCGGGACGGAAGGGGACTCGCGGGGACCCGCAGGTCACGCGCGTGCTCGCCCAACCTCGCCCCTAAGAAGTCATCTCATTTGGCGAGTCGGCGGTAGCAGATGAGGGTGCAGGCGATGCTGGTGAAGGCGAGGAAGTGCTCGGCTTTGCGCTCGTAG
>NZ_JBIARC010000156.1:0-8450 GCF_042889625.1 Streptomyces sp. NPDC002573
CCGCGACGACATCCACGAAGCGTTCCTCAGCCTGGCCTGCGGCATCATCTGCTGGCGCCGACTGGTCAACCTCTCACTTTGTTAGGAGTTCTAAGAGACTTCCTTCCGGCTGGCTGCACGCTCGGCGCACCGCAGGAACGGGGAGTACGTGGCGGACCCGAGAAGATCTCTGAGTGTTCCGAGCTGGTCGTAAGCGGCCCGCAAGCGAAGAGGCCAGGCGCGGCAGGATCCGAAGTGTTCCTCGAGTATGCGCGTGAGGTCGGCTCGTCGTAAGAAGGGGTCAAGTAGGACGTCTGTCATGCCCCGCTGATAGAGCATGGGCGGGTTGCTTTGGTGGATCTCCGCCGCGTGCCGAGCACAGTTCACTCGCTCGGCGTGGCAGTGATCGAGCAGAAGTTCGTGGCGGCAGGCGGCGGACCAGCGGTCGTTGTCGGCGTGGCGGGTGGAACTTGTGGAGCCGTCAGGTTAGGGCGTGCAGAGAATCAACACGCTTTTTTGATGTTGTCCTGGTCGTTGCTGGCCGCTGCCGGGATGTCCCTGGGGATGTGTGTCGGCAGGTGGGTGGGGGCCGGGACGGCCGCTACGGTGTGGCCGCGTTGCTTCAGCAGCTGCCGGGTCTCTTTGACGACTATGGTGCTCGGACTGGTCTGCATGAGTCGGGCGAGGGTGTCGTCGGACAGTCCAAGGCGCAGGCGGAGCAGGGTCGCTATGACGCGGTCGGGGAAGAGGAAGGTGGGTGGACGTCCGGTCCGGGGCTTGTGTCGTGCGTCGTCAGCGGGGTGGTTGCGGGTCCGCTCCTCGCGGTGTGACTGTCGCAGGTCGGCGTCGATGTCGTGGCCCAATGGATGGGACACCGACACGTGCGGGGTGCCGCGGTCCAGGGCGTGGTCGAACCCGACGGCGGTGGCGACCGGCGAGGAGCTCACGGTCGCCGACGTGGAGTCCACCGGTGACGTCGGGCGCGGAACGATCGGCCGACTGTCGTACCGACGGCCCTGGCTCCTGCCAGCGGATCCGGCGAGGGGAGGCGCGGGTGGCGGGAGGTGAGCGCCGAGACCATCGGCTCCGGGACGCCCTCCCTCTTCGGTCGTGCGGGTTCTGATCCCTGCGGACTCGAACCGGACCTCGGGGGCTGTGCGTGACCGCGGGGCGGCGGGGCCCATGCGCTCGGCGCCGTTCCTGAGCGGACCAGTCCACCCGGTCGCCTCGTGGTCGCCCGCCCAGAAGCGATAGAAAGGTGATATGAGCGGAGTTTCAGATCAATCCGGTCAGGATCTGCCTGATGCGTCCATGAGGACTCATCGGCCCGGTCGGCTCCCTCAGGGAGAGGACGCGAGGCGGTCGGGGTCACTGCTGAGCGTGCACAGCCTCGCCGGCCAGGTCTTCCTGCTCCAGCTGGCGGTCGTGATGTTGCTCGTCGCCGCTGCCCTGGTGGCGCTCGTGGTGCAGGCTCGACGCGACGTCATGGCGGACGCCCGCCACCGGACGCTCACCGCCGCGCAGACGTTCGCGAACTCCCCGGGGATCGTGGCGGCACTCAACAGCGCGCACCCGACCGCAGAGCTGCAGCCGTACGCCGAGGCGGCCCGGAGAACCGCAGGCGTCGACGCCGTCATCGTGTACGGCCTGAACGGGATCACCCTCACCCACAGCGACCCGCATCGGATCGGGAAACGCGTCATCGGACCTTACGCCGCGGCAGCGACCGGCAAGCCGTTCACGAGTACGTTCAAGGGCTCACTGGGACTCTCCGTGATCTCGGCGGTTCCCGTCAGGGGGCCTGACGGCTCGGTCATCGCCATCGTCTCCGTGCCCGTGACCGTTGAGACGGTGCGGCACAGGGTGGACCGGCAGCTGCCGGTCATCCTTGGCGGCGCCGCCGCGGCCCTGGTCGTCGCCGCAGGCGGGTCGGGCCTGGTCAGCCGGAGGTTGCGGCGGCAAACCCATGGCCTGGGCCCGACGGAGATGACCCGGATGTACGAGCACCACGACGCGGTGCTGCACGCAGTGCGGGAAGGAGTGCTGATCGTCGGCGGTGACAGCCGGCTGCTGCTGGCCAACGACGAGGCACGACGGCTGCTGAACCTCCCAGCGGACGCGGAGGGGCGACATGTCACCGATCTGGGACTGGAGCAGGGCCTCGCCGGGCTGCTGGCCTCCGACCGCCCCGCCACCGACGTGGTGCGCCTGGCGGCCGACCGGCTACTCGCGGTCAGCAAGCGGCTCACCGCACCGCACGGACCGGTCGGCAGCGTGGTGACGCTCCGGGACACCACCGAGCTGCAGGCCCTCTCCGGCCGGGCGGAGGTGGCACGCGAACGGTTGCAGTCGCTCTACGACGCCGGGCTGCGAATCGGCACCACGCTCGATGTGAAGCGCACGGCCGAGGAACTGGCCGAGGTGGCGGTGACCCGGTTCGCCGACATCGTCACCGTCGATCTGCTGGACCCGGTCCTGCACGGCGAGGAGTCCTCCGGTGCGACCGCCGGGATCACCGAGCTGCGCCGCGTCGCCGTCTCCGGTCCCGATGCGGATCACCCCCTCCACCACGTCCGCGACCTGATCCGGTTCATCCCGGCCCACCCCGTCTCCACGGCTATGACCGAGGGCCGACCGGTCGTGATCGCGGACCTGAACGCCTCCCCCGGCTGGCAGACCCAGCAACCCGAACGTGCCCGCCGCATCCTCGATCACGGCATCCACTCCCTGCTCGTGGTTCCCTTGCAAGCCCGCGGCGTGGTGCTGGGAGTGGTCGACTTCTGGCGCGCGAAGGGCTCCTCGTCGTTCGAGGACGAGGACGTGTCCTTCGCCGAGGAACTGGCCGCACGGGCAGCGGTGTGCATCGACAACGCCCGCCGCTACACCCGTGAACACGCCATGGCTGTCACCTTGCAGCACAGCCTGCTGCCACGAGCGCTGCCCGAGCTGTCCGTCCTCGATGTGGCCTACCGGTACCTGCCGGCCCAGGCAGGGGTGGGCGGGGACTGGTTCGACGTCATCCCGCTGCCCGGCACCCGCGTGGCACTGGTCGTAGGCGATGTCGTCGGTCACGGTCTGCACGCCGCGGCGACCATGGGCCGGCTGCGCACCGCCGTGCGCAACTTCGCCGCCCTCGACATGCCCGCGGAGGAACTGCTGGGCCGACTGGACGAGCTGGTGGCGCAGATCGACGCCGAGGAGGCCGCCGCCGCGGAAGACGGGCAGGCGATGATCACCGGGGCGACCTGCCAGTACGCCGTCTACGACCCCGTCACCGGGCGGATGGCCATCGCCACCGCCGGCCACCCGGGACCGGCGGTGGTCCAGCCCGACGGGGCCGTCGACTTCCCTGTCCTGCCCATCTCCCCGCCACTGGGACTCGGAGCCGGCCTTCCTGTCGAGACCGCCGAACTCACCGTGGAGGAGGGTTCCCGGCTGGTGCTCTACACCGACGGACTGATCGAGGACCGCACCCGGGACCTGGACGCCGGTCTGGAGGCCCTGCGCAATGCTCTGACAGGGCCGGGCCACACGCCGGAGGCCACTTGCGAGGCGGTGATGGAGGCCATGCTGTCCGACCGGCCGAGGGATGACGTCGCGCTGCTGGTGGCCCGCACCCACCGGCTCGGGCCGGAGCAGGTCGCCGAATGGAACGTGCCCCGTGACCCGGCGGCGGTGGCCCCGGTGCGCGCCGCCTGCGCGCGCCGGCTGACGGAGTGGGGGCTGGAGCAGTTCGGCTTCACCGCCGAACTCATCCTCAGCGAGCTGATCACCAACGCAGTCCGCCACGCCGCCGAGCCCATCACCGTACGGCTGCTCCGCACGGTGCCGAAAAACAACTCCGCCGCGGGCACCCTGATCATCGAGGTCTCCGACGGCAGCAGCACCTCGCCGCGGCTACGGCGGGCGAAGGTCACCGACGAGGGCGGCCGCGGACTCTTCCTGGTCGCCCGCTTCGCCGAACGCTGGGGGACCCGCTACACGCCCACCGGTAAAGTCATCTGGGCCGAACAGTTTCTGCACCACGCCGCCACGCCGAAAGCGGGAGACCTCGGCGAGATCCTGCTGGGCCAATGGGACGACACGGCCGTCTGAGACGAGTGGGCACGGGCTACGGAAGCCGCGTTCAGTCGGGGAAGGGCCTTGATCGCAGGCTTCCCGAGCGACATCCCGCCATCGAGCCGGCCGGGTATCCTGGCCTCGATAGCCGCTTCGTCGGCACAGCGGGCCCCAGGGAAACCGGGACGCGCAGCGGAAGGTTCGCCAGGCCGGACACAGGGATGCGGCCCGCAGCCGACCGAGGTGACCACGTTCCCCCACCCTCGGGAGCAGTCGTGACTACAGTCTGTGCTCGAGGTGCCGCGGTCTTCGGCTGCATCGCTCTCGTGGCAATGGGCCTGAGTGCGTGTGAGAACACACCGACCGCCAGACCCGCGAAGCCGTCCGTGGCTACATCCGCCGAGAACATGGGCGGCATGCCCGCACTGATCGCCGCAGCGAAACGGGAGGGCACGCTCAGAACGATCGCGCTGCCCGGCGACTGGGCCAACTACGGCGCTCTGATCAACGGCTTCGAGAGGAAGTACGGGATCAAGGTCACGGACGAGAATCCGTTCGGCCACAGCGAGGACGAGATCGATGCCCTGAGGAAGAGGAGGAACCGGCCGACACCCGACGTGATCGACGTGGGCGATACGTTCGCCCGGAAGGCCGCGGCGCAGAATCTGCTCGCGCCGTACAAGGTAGCCGCTTACGGTTCAATCCCCGGTAATCAGAAGGACTCGAAGGCCCGCTGGTACAACAACTACGGGGGTTACATCTCCATCGGCTGTGATGCCAACCGGGTCAAGCCCTGTCCGGCGACCTTCGCCGATCTACTGAAGCCCGCGTACAAGGGCAAGGTCGCACTCGAAGGCGACCCGCCCCGTTCGGCCACCGCCTTCGCCGGTGTCTACGCGGCCGCGCTGGCGAACAACGGGTCGTTCGAGAACGTCCAGCCCGGTCTCGACTTCTTCGCCGAGCTTGCGAAGAGCGGCAACTTCAACCCTCTCCATTCCAACTCGGCAACGGTCGAGGACGGCCGGACCCCCATCAGCATCAACTGGGACTACATCAACCTCCACTACGCCGACCAACTCCGCGACAAGGGCGTGAACTGGCAGGTCGCGATTCCCTTCGACGGCAGCTTCGCCCAGTATTTCGCGCTGGCGATCAACAAGAACGCCCCGCACCCGGCGGCTGCCCGCCTGTGGCAGGAGTACCTCTTCAGCCCAGAAGGCCAGAACCTGCGGCTGCGGGCCTACGCCCGCCCGGTGCTCATGGAGGCCATGGGGCAGGACAGCACTCTCGACAATGCCGCCGCCGCACGACTGCCGACGGTCGAGGGAACACCGCAGTTCCCGACGGACGCGCAACTGGAGAAGGCGAGGAAGACGATCAGCCAGGGCTGGGCGAAGACCGTCTCCGGCTAGGAGCGTGTCTTTGTAACGGGCAAGTGGCTGGCGGCCGTGGTCGATGGGATCGGTCTTGGCCGTCTCGCCGCCGTTGGTGAGGCGCGGTCGGAGTCGTGGCCGTCGGGGGTTGGGCCTGTATCGGGCTGGTGACGGGCCCGGGAGGCCCGATTGGTCAGCCGGCCAGCAGGCGCCACTCTCCTCGGGCTCCGTCTTCGCCGCGCAGGAGGAGCTGGCGGCCGTTCTGGCAGGTCATGATCTGTCCGAAGACGGGTTCGACGATGGCCTTGCGGCGACTGTAGGCGGCCTTGCCGGGCTTGGTCCGCAGCTTGCGGGCCATGCGTTCCTTGAGGGGTGGCGTCCTTGGGAATGCGTCCGCGGGGTGCGGGCGGGACTCGCTCGTCGTGGGCGAGTCTGCCGGTGGCCATGAACGTGTCGGTGCCGCAGGCGAGTTGGTGCTCTCGCGCGGCCTCAAGGTTGGTCTCGGAGCAGTACCCGGCGTCGACCAGGGCCTGCTTGGGGTGGACGCCGGTGTTGACAGCGGACTGGTCGAGCATCGTGGTGTAGTTCAGCGCGTCCGAAGGGTTGGTCGTCACGTCGGCGGCGGTGATGACCTGGTGTTCTTCATCGACGACGGCCTGGGCGTTGTAAGCCTGGATGTAGGCGCCGTCGCTGTTCTTCATGATCCGCGAGTCGGGGTCGGTGAAGTTGGCCTGGGCCTTGGGCTTGGGCCGCGCCTTGGCTGCTGCCTGCTCGCCCGCGTCGGCGACGGCCTTCTCGCCGTCGGTGCCGGCACGCTCCTGACGGTGGCGTTCCTTGTCCTCGGCATGCTTGCGCGCCTTGTCGGCGGCCTCGGCCTCGATCTGCGCGCGGGCGGCCTGCAGCTTCGCCAGGCGCTTCTCACGCCGGTCCAGCCCGGCAGGCAGGTCCATCTCCTTGCCGTCCGCCCCGAACATCTCGTCCTCGGCTTCGTCGGCGGCCTCCGCGTCGGCCAGCAGCGCCTGGGCCTTCGCCTCCAGCCGGGCGATCTCGGCCTCGATGCGTTCTTCCTTGTCGATCAGGCGGCCGTAGCTCATCGCCTTGTGCTTGGAGGCACTGGCCTGAAGCTTGGTGCCGTCCAACGCGACGCGGCCCATCTTGACCATGCCGAGCTTCTGCGCGAGGAGCAGGGACTGGGTGAACAGGTCAGCGAGGGCGTCCAGGTGACGGCGCCGGAACCGGGCGATCGAGCGGAAGTCCGGTTCCTGGCCGCCAGCCAGGAACCGGAACGCGACATCGTCGGCCAAGCGGCGCTCGATCGCCCGGGAGGAGCGCACCCCGGTGGTGTAGCCGTAGATCAGCAGCCGCACCATCAGCCGGGGATCGTAAGGCGGGTAGCCACGCTTTTCGGTGTAGTCGGCCAGGACCGGTTCCAGGTCGAGCACCTCATCAACCAGGTCGGCGACGAACCGGGCCAGGTGGTCCTCGGGCAGCCAGTCGTCCAGCGACGGCGGGAGCAGCAGGACCTGATGCGGATCGAACGCCCGGAACATCTTGTCCACCGCCGCCGGACGGCCCCGCGGCCGTTTCTTACCGGTCGGCTCGACCTCGAACAGCCCATCCCCATCACGCATACCGAGATCATCCCGCATGAATGATCACGAACCCCAGGCGGGTTGCCGGATACTGAGACACGCTCCTAGCCGACGCCGACGGCAGCCTGCCCGAGATCCAGCCCGGCGTGCTGTTCGAGGGCGATGAGATCGGACGATGGATCCAACGGCAGAAACAGCCGGGCAGGTCGGCGACGACTGATCGGCGCCTCCACCGACCGCCTACAGAAAGACGGCCCTCAGCCGACCAGCCACGGCATGCTGCCAAGCGCTTAGAAGATGCGGGCACATGCCCGGAACGGGACAGGAGCGGCAGCCATCGGGTTCGCCAGCGGTGGCGTGGGGCCGGGGTGCTGCCGGCGCACGCGCGGCGGTGGCTGGGGCGGGGGCGGCGCTCGCCCGTCAGGCGCGGCAGGGGCGGGACCTGCGATGGACGGTGATCGCCTGGTACGCCGAGGCCGGCGCTCCTCATTTGCCGGGCGCGGATGTGGTGCCGGAGCCTGCGTGGCCGGCGGTGCGGGAGACCTTGCTGTGGGTCATGGCCAACTCCCGTGCGCACCATGTGCTCGCGCAGGCCCGTACGGCGGTCGGCGCCGCCGGCGAGGCGGAGCGGGACGCGTTCTACGTGGAGGCGGAGCGGGCTCTCGCCCACGGGCGGGCCGGGACGCCTGATCCGGCCGCGGTGCGCCGGTTGATGGAAGGGGAGGCCGAGGCTGCGGTGGTGCGGGGCGAGGACGCCGTGCGGCGGCGCGCGGCCGTGCACCTGGCCGCGGCGGCCGGCATGGGATCCGGCGAGGTCGGCGGCGCGCTGCTCGCCGAGACCCTCGCCGTCCTCCTGCCCCACCTGGACTGGTCGCAGGCCGCTGCGGCCGCCCAACAGGCGGAGGAGGACGGCACGTTCGACTGGCTGCACAGCAGTGAAATACCTGTGAGCCTCATGTGCCTGATGTGTGCATAGGATACTACTGGCGCGTCGTCAGAATCACTGCGGCAGACCGCAGATGACGACCAAGTGGCCCGTTTGCTTGACGCCACGACGAGGTCGTTCGTGGCGGTCACCGCCTCCTGCCGACGGCGTGCAGCCCTCGACCAGCCGCACCCGCATGCGCGCCGAACTATGACAGATCTCACATATTTCCCAGGGGGAATGAGCCTGTGAAACGGCCTTTGCGCTCAACCCGAGCGCCATCCACGAACACCACAGCGGGAACCTGGGGATCCATACCCGGCCTGCGCGGCGCGTGCGCCGTCCTGCTGCCGATCACGTTCGCCGCCGGCCTGCTGAGCGCCGGGCCGGCCGCCGCAGCCGATCGCACAGGTGATGAACTGTCCGACCGGCCACCACCTCAAACAGGGTCTTCATCGGGGCGCAGCCCACCCGGCGTCGAAGGTCGCGCAGGCCCTTCGTGCTCGGCGCCGGGAGGAGGCC
>NZ_JBIARC010000157.1:0-8077 GCF_042889625.1 Streptomyces sp. NPDC002573
ACTCGCAGGTCAGGACGTAGTACTGGTCGCGGACGAGACCGGGGACGCGAAGTCCTCGTCCGACTGCGTCGGCGCCGGCCGCCAGTACTCCGGCGTACTCAAAGGTGTCGGAATGTGCCAGGTCGCCGTGCACCTGGCCGCGGTCACCGCGTCGGGGCGGGTGGTGATCGACCGGGTGTTGTATCTACCGGAGGACTGGGCCGCGGACGAGGAACGCCGCGAAGTGGTCGGCGTCCCGGAGGAGATCATGTTCGCGACGAAGCTGCAGCAGACCGCCGCCATGGTCGAGAACGCACTTGAGCTGGGTGTCCAGGCGCGCTGGTTCGCCGGCGACGAGGTGTACTCCGGCCGCGAACTGCGCAAGGATCTGCGGGAGCTCGGTCTCGGCTACGCGGTCGGCGTGTCTCACCCGTACCCGGTCACGGATGGAGCGGGCCGCAGGTGGAAGGCCCGTCAGATGATCAACAAAGTGCTGCCGCACCAGTGGATGCGCATGCGGGCGGGACACGGAACAAAGGGCACCCGCGAGTACGACTGGGCCTGGCTCGATGTCCGCGCGGACGACACCCCCAACGGACACGGAGATGACGGCACCAGCGTCCTGGTCGCCCGCCGGCACCGGTACACCGGCGAGATCTCCTTCTTCCGCTGCTGGTCGCCCGCACCTGTCACCCTCGCCCAGCTGGTGGAAGTGATCTGCCGACGGTGGCGGATCGAAGAGACTTTCCAACTCGGCAAGACCTTCACCGGCCTGGACGAAGGGCAGGTGACCTGCTGGAACTCCTGGATGCGCTGGTCGCTGTTCTCTCTTGTCGCATCCGCCGTCCTCGCCCTGACCGCCGCCGCCACGACCATGACCGGCCCGTCTCGTCCCGTTGACCTGCCCCGAACCCGTCCGACTCCTTCGGGCGTTCGTCCTCACACCACCAGTCCGGGACGCGGAACACACCCTGCGCTGGATGGCCTGGCGCCGCCACCATCAAGCCGTCGCAGGAGCCTGCCACCAGCGCCGACACGCGCTTCAGGACCAGCCATGACCAGAACTACAGCTGCCGTGGCAGAAGGCGAGCAGTGAGCCGCGGCGATCCCGACGCCTGCGAGGCTTCCGGCGGCGAGGCGTTCCGTGCTGCCCGGGTCGTCCGCAGTGGTCCGGGCCGGCCAGAACGCCGCCGGCTGGGTTTTGCTCATGTCGACGTAGTCCGTGGCTGTCAGGTGTGGGAGAAGCCGGATTCGTCCTCGTGGGCGGGCGGAGCGGTGGTGAGCTGGTCGACCGCGTCGCCGATGGACGCCGGTGCCGTCACTGATCGCGTCGAAGACACCGTGGATTTGTTCGGCGGGGTCTACCAGTAATGGCGTCGGCCGCCGACGGCGTGGCCGACGGAGCCGAGGAGGAACAGGATGGCTCCTATGACCAGCAGGACGATGCCGATCGTCCACAGGATGCCGATGTGCAGGACGAATCCGACGATGAGCAGGATGACACCAAGAGCGATCACGGCGGTCTCCTCCTTATGTGGCCGGTGTGTCGGCCGTCGACAGTGACTACTCCCGCGGCGGACAACAGAGCGGTGACTTCCGGTGTGTTGCGTTGCATGTCGCCTGCGTGTCCGCTTGGACGGGCTTGCGGGGTGTCAGGCGTGGGCATGGCGGGTCTGCCCGCCGTCAGAGAGCAGTTCGTCGAACAAAGCACGGTAGTGCACCATGGCGCTGCGCAGCTGCTCGGTGGTGGCGTTGTGGCCCATGCTGAGCGTGTCGATGTCGTGCGCGGCCCGGTAGTGCTCCAGTGTGCGGCCGTGTTGCACGGAGAGATCTCTGAGTTGCTGGTCGAAGCCCTCGGTGGGGTAGCCGCGCTCGTGCATCAACGAGGTCACCAGCCGGTCCGCGTCGTGTACGGCGTCCTCCGGCCGGTCCACGAACTCCTGCTGCACGTTGTTCCAGTCCCGGCTGTAGCGGTCCCGTGTATGGCCGGGGAGGGATTTGATGTCGAGCTGGTCGTGACGCTTCTCGCGTGCGCTGAGCTCGCGCTCGGCGGCGAGTCTGCTGTCGGAGTCCTCGACTGTTCGCTCATACTCCGGGCCGAAGCGTTCACGCAGGGCCCGGCGCCGCGTGAAGAGAGCCACGGCCAGGGCGACAAGGAGAACGACCACCGCAACGGGGATGATGATCGCCAATAGTGTGCCTGTAGACATCGGGCTGATCCTCCCGCCTTTCCGCTATTACTTGATATAAGAAATTATCCGCTATTTTCCGACTGTGTGCAGACCTGATCAACCGGCCGGGGCCTACCCTGCACGGGCCCAGGAGGATCTCAGCCCGTGTCCTGCGGCGAGCTGCTGCCGCAGCCGAGGCTCGGTGGGTGGCTGACTCACCGCCCTCCCTCCAGCGTCACGCCGAAGGTTCGGCAAGCCCTCACACGCCGACTCCTTCTCGACGAACGAGAGACCTCGACGTCTCCGGCGCGCCGGACCGAGCCAGAGCACCTGTTTCTCCGGCAACCGAGGGCATTCTCCAGCTGCCTCTCGGTCATCGAGGAATAGCCGTGGATGTTGCGTCTCTGGAGCGCTGTTCTCCACGCTGAGGCGCCGACTTCGGGTGGCGCGCGGAGGCCTTGCTGCCCTCGGCCCGA
This sequence comes from Streptomyces sp. NPDC002573, assembly GCF_042889625.1. Lineage (NCBI taxonomy): Bacteria > Bacillati > Actinomycetota > Actinomycetes > Kitasatosporales > Streptomycetaceae > Streptomyces > Streptomyces sp. NPDC002573. The sequence continues at coordinate 2,627 of NZ_JBIARC010000157.1, forward strand.
CGATGACCTGTAACTCTGCTGGCCAGGGGCGCGTTCATGCCGGTTGAGCACCTCGCCCCCAATCTCTCCGCGGAAGGCGATCACCGGTCTGCCCCCCGTCGCGGCCGCTTTTGTGGGTGTGGCGAGCGCTCGTCTACTCACGGGGCCCTGGCCCGTGGGATCTTCGGCTGCGAATATGAGGCTGGCCGCTCCCGTTCAAGGAGCGGGGCAGCCGACGGGTGACGGAGGACGACGCGGATGGCCGCCCCACAGGAAGTACCGGTTGGGTTCCGGTCAGAGGTTACGCTCGGTGGTGTTCTGGAGGTGGCCGAGGCGGGCGCGTACGCAGTGGACGACCAAGGCAAGATCATCGCGGTGAATTCGGCGGCGGAACGGCTGCTGGCCCGTCCGTCGAAGCACTTGCTGGGGCGTGACGCGCATGACGTGCTGCACCGCGATGCCGGGGGCAAGCCGCAAGACCGCGCCGGATGCCCGCTGCTGCGCGCCATGCTGGCTGGGCGCACCACGCCGGAGCAGGCGGGCTGGTACGAGCGTGGGGACGCCTCAGTCCTGTCGGTGTCGTGGCTGGCCACGCCGTTCATGCGCAACGACGAGACCACCGGGGCACTGGTGATCTTCCACCAGCGCTCCGCGTCCGAGGCCGACCGCGAGCAGGGACTGGCCACCGCGTCGCTGTCCGATCTGGAGCGCCTGGCCCTGCTGGCCGAGACGACCTCGCGCCTGACCTCGACCCTGGACCCCGACCAGGCACTGCGCCGGCTCGCCCACATCGTCGTCCCCCGGCTGGCGGACTGGGTCGTCGTGGACCTGCTGGGCGAGAGCGACGAAGTCCAGCGCGCCCTCGTCGCACACTACGGCAACGGCGTCCTCACCGAGCGGACGGACCTGTGCGGCCCGCTCCCGCCCGTCCCCGACGACTCGCCCCTGCCTCTGTCCCGGGCGCTGCGTGGGGCGGCCTCGACCGTGGCGACCCCTGCCACCTACGAGGCAGAACCAGACTCCGGCATCGCGATCGAACAGCGCCGACTGTTCGACGCCACCGGCATCCGCTCCGCCGTCATCGGACCCATCAGGGGCCCGCGAGAAGTGCTGGGTGCCCTGACCCTGGGCCGCGCCCAGCGCGAAGCCCCCTTCACCGCCGACGACCTGCCCCTGCTGGACGACATCGCCCGACGCACCGGCATCAGCCTGGAGAACGCCCGGCTCTACCAGCGCCAGCGGCGCGTCGCGGAAACCATGCAGCGCCACCTCCTGCCGAAACTGCCCACCGTGCCGGGATTGGAGACGACGGTGCGCTACGTGTCGGCCCCCGACGCCTCCCAGGTCGGCGGCGACTGGTACGACATGTTCCCCCTCGGTGACGGGTCCATTGCCGTGGCCATCGGCGACGTCGTCGGCCACGACCTCGACGCCGCAGCGGGCATGGCCCAGCTCCGCAACATGCTGCGCGCCCACGCCTGGGCACGACACGACGAACCCGGCAAGATCGTCCGCCAACTGGACGAGACCGTCATGCACGTCACCGACGTATCCATGGCCACCGTCGTCTTCGGCCGCCTCACACACGACCCCGCGACCGGCTGGCGCCTGCAATGGACCAACGCCGGCCACCCACCGCCACTGCTCGTCGACTACAACGGCCGCGCCCGCTTCCTCGACCAGGCACACGGCCTCCTGCTGGGCATGGACACCCTCCACGAGCGCCCCAACGCCACCACCGACCTGCCCCCGAGGTCCACGCTGCTGCTCTACACCGACGGCCTGGTGGAGTCACCGCACTCTCCTCTCGACGAAGGCCTGGAACAGCTCCGCCGACACGCCGCCGCGCTCGCCCACCGTCCCCTGAACGCGTTCTGCGACCACCTGCTCCAGCAGGTCCGGCCCGCCGACAACGACGACGACGTGGCACTGCTCGCCCTGCGCATACCGGCCCCCCAGGACGGCGGACACTGACGAGACGCACGCCGGCGGCCGGTGATGGAAGAATGCATGCATCGCTGGCGACAGGGAAGTCGCGGGCCATGACCACCCACGATGCCTCGGCCCCGTCCCGCGGCTGGCGCGGACCTGCCAGTCGTGGCACCCGCCTGCGGCCTGCAGAACCGCCCAGGTCCTGGAGCGGCTGGCGTGAAGGCGGCGGTCACCTCCGCAGGTTCATGATCGGCAATGAGAGAGGCCCCCTCTATCAGGTGACTTCTGCTGCGGTCCGTGTGAACTGACGAGTGTCCGCGTCGGCTGGACCGGTTCTGGTGGATAGGTTGGAGGCACCGAGGTTGCCCGGGTTGTGCCCCTGACAGGCGTGGCCTGGGCGCCTCGGGCCACGGCTGGTGATCCTGCTGCAAGCAGGTCAACGCCACCATGGCCCAGCTCAAGCGCTACTGGAAGCGGATCCGTGAGAGCGGTGATGTGAAGGTCTCCCCGGGCCGTCGACACCCGCGCCGAGATGCTGTTCCTGGGCCGTGTGGTCCGTCTTTGCGTGCTGCTGGTCGCGCAGGTGGCCACCCCCGCGCGATCGGCGGGCCGGAGATGCATGAGAACTTCGCCACTCGCATTCTGGTCCGCTGCACCCTCAGCGCCTGGCGGATGCTGGTCACCGAGGTCAGCCCGGCACCGGCCCCGACCCGGTACGCGGCATTGGGCCGATGTTCCCCAGCGAGCGCCGCACCGCGGCTGGTCGTGTCGGTGCGCAAGCCCTGCGGGCGGAGCTGTCGGTGCGCGTCGACCAGCCGGTCCCACGTGCTCACCGGGTTGGTTAACGGGATGGACGAGTTCCTCACCGATCCCGACGGCCGCTGGAGGCAGTACCGGTCCCTCGGACCCGCAGTCCTTGGATGTGTGCCCTGGCTGGATGACCCGGCTCTCCTGAGCGCGATCGACCGATTCCCGTCGGCGTGCGTGGTCGTCACGAAGCAGGAGCTGAAGAAGCGGGGCAGGGAGAAGTTCGAGCGACTCAAGCAGTACGCCCAGCAGGGCAATGGCTTCCCCGCCGACGTCTTCGCCGAGATGACCGAGCTGGTCTCCCACTACGACGGCCCGCCCCCGGTGATCGGCCCCTACTCGCCCCGGACAGAGGGACTGCGTGTCCCGAGCATCCGCTCGTTCGAGTTCCGCAAGACCGGAGGCCGTCCCGTGCCCCTCATCCACGCCAAGATGTTCCTCCTGGGACACCTTTCGTGGCACGACGAGGACGGATCGCCTGTCGGCATCGCCGACGTCACCGGCTTCACACCCAAACGGCTGTGGCTGGGCAGCACCAACGGCACCGAAAGCTCACGGCTGGGTCTCGAGTTCGGCGTCTGGCTGGACGACCCCAACCTACTCGCCGACGTAGAACAGTTCTTGGTCAAGATGATGCGGTCATCCGAAGGCATCGACCCAGACGACGACCTCTTCGAGCCCGAGTACGTCAGCGTCGAGTACGACGACGAGGCTTCTACGACGCGATGAACAACAGTGACGACGGTTCCGAGGAAGACGACGAATGACCACTGCGAAGGCTCTTGAGGCGGCTGAGAATGGCTGAGCCGAAGAAGCTGCTGCGGGAGATCGCCCGTCCGTTCGTCGCCGATGGTCCGTCCGGTGTGTTTGCTGTCGACCGTGACGCGTTGGCGAACGGCTGGTTGTTGACGCGTGTGGCCAGCACCTCGGGAAGGACCGCCCTGTGGCCCGGTTCTGCGACCGCCCCTGAAGATCGCGGCCCTCATGTACGCGATGGCCGCCACCGCGGGGGCGGTGGGGCCGGATTACCAGCCGCAGCGCATCCCGGAGGAAACTGAAGGGGTTGTGCCCCGAACTCGTTGCACGCCGGCCCTGTCTGGGGCCGTACTCGGATCACCAAGGGGCGAAGGTACCGACCCCGAAGGGTGATCCGAATGCACACCGTGCTCGCGTACGTCGTCGACCAGGTCGATGAACTGCCGAACGCCATGCTCGCCGCCGTGGTGGCGGCCCTCCTCATCGAGGGCGTGAAGCGGCTGCTGCGGTGACCGCGCCAGCGGGCGGGCGGTCCGTGCCGGAAGACTTCTTCGGGGTGACGGCCCCTGCACCGGGGAGATGGAGCAGCGGCCGTCACCCGGCCCAGGGGGCGCGGTCGGAGCACCCACGACCCCTGGAGAGACCCGGGAACGACCCTGTATCGGCCGTGGGGACCAACGGAGCAGCCAGTATCGATGGGATTGATCTTGGCCTTGGAAGCTGGTCCGGGCACGGCGTCGCGCCTTCGGTGCCACGGTCGTACGGCCGGATGTCCTCAGCCGATGTCCGAAGAAAGCGCCGTTCGCTCAGGGGCAGGGGACCGCGATCTGGTAGGTGCGCTCCCCCGAGTCGATGGAGGGGCTGTCCGTCCAGTATGCCCCGTTCTGGAAGAACCGCATGCTGACGGTGTAATCGCCGCATTCCGACAGAGTGCCGACGTTGATCATGTCGTCTTTCGAGCCGGTGCGGGACGTCTGGCTGACCAGGTACGTGTCGTACGACAGCACCTTGCCCTTGGAGTTGCTCACCGTTCCCGTGGCGCGCCAGTTGGCCGGGTAGTTGCTGCTGGCGTTGTACCAGGCGCCGCCCCAGTAGTAGGTGTTCGTGTCGGTCTCGCCCCTGACGTGGGCTTTCTGCGAGGCGTCGACGACGAGGCACACACGGGCATCGGCGTAGGTCCAGTTCTTCGCGCCGTAGTGGCCCTCCCACTGCGTGCAGTAGGTGCCCGCGACCGGTGGTTCCGCGGCAGCCGTCGCCGACGCCGGGGCTCCTTGGAGCAGGAAGGTCGTGATCGCGGCCATGGCCACAGCTGTCGCGCGCCGGGCGAGCGCCCGCGTCCGGAGATTCGACAAGGGAGGTCCTCTCGAGTTGAGCAGTGTTCTTGTGCATACCGCCCAACGATCTTCGAAGGCCCGGGGCCACGCCTCTTTCGGGTGGTGGCCGGGAACTTGGTCGACGGCGCGAGGCCTGGGAGGCGGCCCGCAAGAAGCAATCCTCGGAGCGGATATGCGTCGAGCACGCCAACGCCGAGCACAAGCAGTGGGGGCCCCTCCAGCGGTACCTCGGCCGCCGCGAGTACTACACCGAGACCCATCTGGCCATCGCCGGCCTCGTCTCCGACCGCACCGCAGAGCGGTAATCACCTATCAGCCAACCCGCCAGGCCAACACGCCCCAACCTCAGTCGTGTACGACACCGTAAGCTCGGCTCGCCAACTCGTCGATCAGTTGGTTGTCCACTGCTATCGCCGACGCGTCTCCTGCCGACTCGACGGCCTTCCTACTCGGTCACGTTGTCACTGGTCATCGATGCATCTTCCGTGATCGGGAGTTACACCGAATGATTTGCGGTCCCGCTCTCGGCCGCAGGTGTGCTTGAAGTTCCCCCTGATCTTGGACAGCGGTTGCTTACGCTGCGGGGGTGAAGTCGTGCTGCAGCCTGGCTCGGGTTTCGAGTGGGGTGAGGTACCCGAACTCG
>NZ_JBIARC010000158.1:0-7698 GCF_042889625.1 Streptomyces sp. NPDC002573
CACCAGCCCCATGCGCTGGTTCCCGCGCAGCTGCCGCAAGCATGCAGCGACGGCCGCCTACAAGGCCCTGTTCGACCACACCACCGCCTGCAGCCACTGCAATGCTCACCCCTCCGGCTGCCTTGCCGGCGACGTCCTGCGGCGCCTGGCGCGGGGGGCCGACCTGTGATCTGCGCACGCTGCGACGAACCGATCAAGCCCGGCGAGAGCTACAACAAGCAGGCGGTCGAGACGGGCTCCGGCGCTTCACCAGACGTCTACCTCCACAACTGGTGCCAGCGGGTTGCCGCGGCCCAGCCCCGGAGGCATCCGGCCCGCTGAAGACCCCCGGCGCGTCTGCCACGGACCAGGCGCACCGGGAAGGGCGGCCGCCACGGCGAGCAGTACCGCGGCCGCCCTGCACGATCACCCGCCCGGCCGCGACATCGGCGTGGCGCTGCGCCGCCTGATGCGGGAGGCCTGACGATGACGTGAGGGGCGCCCCCCCCACGGCCCCAGTCGGCCCTCCCCCCCGGCGGACTGGGGCCGCTTCACGTCGGGCTTCGATAGGTCGGCCGTCGGCGACATCCCGGATGTGCCGCGCATGTGCAGCACCGCACCAAAGCACCAGGTCACAGGCAGCGAACCGCATGCCCTATGCGGTTAGAGGGTGGAGTGCCGGCACCTGGGGGCGCCGTTCTCCGTTGCACCTGGGTGACAGGTGATCTCGCTTTCAACTACCGTTACAGTTATGCGTGAGACCACCGTGTGCGGTGTGTGCCGAGCCGTTCAACGGCCAACCCGCCTACCTCGTACAGGGTGCTCGTTGGATCCGGCGCCGATGGTGGCACAGAAAGCTCCTGATCTGTAAGGTGCCACGACAGCCAGCGCGGCCACTGGAACAACGACTTCCGAGCCCTGCCCGTCTCCTGGACCTCCCTTGCCGGCCGGGGCGAGCAGGTGCCGCCCGCGCCCTGCACGGCATGCGGGCACCCCGTGGTGCGCAACGCCGACCACGGACTCAAGCGAGTCACCTGCTCGGCCAGCTGCTCAACATCCCTCACGCGTATCCGTAACGGCAATCGAGGCAGCGGCCAGCCGTGCGGGACGTGCGGCGAGCTGATAACCACCGGCCGCGCCGACTCCCGCTACTGCTCGGCGAAATGCAGGCAGAAGGCGTACCGACAGCGGATCTCTCACACGCAGGCGGCGAACACGTCCTGAGCTCAGTTGCCCAGATTTGGACGGCGAGCTGCTCGGCGGGCAGGCGGGCGCCGCCACTGGAGCGGACGTCGCCGTCGGCGGGTGCGGCGAGCAGGGGCCGGTTCAGCGTGGCCGTGTCACTCCCACGGGGAGTCATTTCGAGGTGGCTTGGGGAGTCGTTTCACGGCGTCAGGCAAGATCAATGTCAGTGGCTTTAAGTAGCCTTCCTGCCACCACGTACCACCTGGAAGGACCTGGAGAGTTGACTGACCTGGCCGCGTTCCCGCTGCCCTTCCCCGCGTCCCACTCGATGTTGATGGCGCCGCCCAGAACCCGCCGGGAACTGGAGATGATCGAGTGCAGCGCCCACATACGGTCGAAGCCGGACTGGTTCACCAAGATGAAGGACTCCGAAATCGTCGCCAGGTGGACGCAGGAAGCGGCCGACCAGGGCATGACCGAGGCGCAGATTCGTTATGTGCTCGCCGAACTCGCGCACTACGCCGAGCTGCGGGACGGGCGTAGGGGCATCGAGGTGTCCGCTGTCGACGGCGTGTGGCAGTCGGACGCACTGGTCGACGACGAGCTCAGGTCCCGGCTGCGTGAGGCGGTCCGGATTCTGGAAGAGGTCCCCGAAGCGGAGCAGGACTGGCATCCGGGATCCGACGGCCAGGTACTGGACCTGGTTCACCCCTCGCTGTTCTGCAACGTACGTGAGGTGAGCGGCGGACCCGAGCGGGCATGGGAAAGCCCAGCGAAGGACGACTGGACGAAGTACCAATTCTCGGAGAAGTTCCAGTGGCTGCCCACGGACGTCAAGGTCGGCGACGACGGCGACGTTTCCTTCCTCTCGTACGTCAACAACGTCCACCCCGTGGAGCACCGCGAACTTGCCTCCGTACTACCGGACTTGTTCGGCCGCATGCTCCCGCTTCTCGAGAACGTACTCACCGACCTGCGCCACCCGCGGCCCCTGCGGATCGAGGCGGATCCGTATGCCTGGTACGACGACAGTGAGCCGGTCGCCCCTGAAAGCGACGACGCAGACGCGTACGCCGCATATCAGGAAGCCATGGACGACTGGTGGGCCAACCGCCGCCCGGTCGTCCCGGACGCCCCGGAGTTCAGGGCTCCCACGGCACCCGACGACACCGCCCGGGTTGACCTGCGCGGTCGGCGTCTCCAGGTCATAGCCAAGCTCGCCACCATTCAACTCACCCCGGACAAGCCGGAGTACGCCGGCGGCTCCTGGCATGTCGAGGGGATGATGAACGAGCGGATCGTCTCGACCGCCATCTACTACTGGGACAGCGAGAACATCACCCAAAGCCGGCTGAGCTTCCGGGCCGCGGTCGTCGACCCGGGCTACGAGCAGAACGACGACACCGGCGTGAGTGACGTCTACGGCCTGGACAACGAGGACCCGCTGAACCAGGTCCTTGGTTCGGCATCGACACCGGCGGGCCGCTGCCTGGCGTTCCCGAACATCCTGCAGCACCGCGTCGGCTCGTTCCGCCTCGCCGACCCCACCCGGCCGGGACACCGCAAAATCCTTGCGTTCTTCCTGGTCGACCCGTCGAACCACATCGTCTCGACCTCCGACATACCGCCGCAGCAGCCATGGTCCGACACCTCGACCATGACACTGGAGCAGGCCAAGGGCTACCGCGAACAGCTGATGCATGAACGGAAGTTCTTCGTCGCCGAACACAACGAGCAGCTCTACGAGCGAGAGTTCTCCCTCTGTGAGCACTGAGCCACGCCACACCGCTCACACCGCACGCCTCACTCGGCCTGGAACCGGCGCCGGACATCGTACGTGCGCACCCCCTGAGCGTCGCGCATGGGGGCTGCAGATCCATACGGCCAGCCCCTGCGGCTTCCCCGTGCGAGCGTGATCGCGTTCGGCCCGCTGGCCCCCGTGCCAGCGGGCCGACGTGTGCCAGTTCTGACCGTGGAGCCGTGGGAGGTCACGAGCACTCGACCGTCGGCGGCTCGACCGCCTCTGCTCCACTTCTGCAAGATCTGCTCTGTGGCCACGAGGTGCTCGCTGCTGATGCTCACGCTCTTCAGGATCACCGCATGCCACCGCGAACGCCCTCAGTATCGCGAGCCTGACCGAACGCGTGGACGAACTCACCCGCGACAGTCAACAACTCCAGGACATGCTTCGGCGGGTCACCGGAGACAACCATGCGCTCCACAGCCGGGCTCTCTCCGGACGGAGGGTGTGGTCTCACAGGCCCACCCTGTCTGGTCTGGACCAGGGAAGAACGGCACCAGTGCGAACGCTTCCGGTCAGGTTCGACAAGTACGGGGTGAGACCGCCGTCGGGCGGTCAGAGACGGAGACTTCGTGGAACCGGATCATCACGCTTCCCGTGATCGCGACGGGGACAGCGATGCCCAGTTGACGCGGTCGGCCCAGGACGCGGCGGCGTTCGCACTGCTCGTGGAGCAGTACTCCCGCGCCCTGCACGGGTACTTCGCCCGCCGGGTCCCTGGAGCGGCCGACGACCTGCTGTCCGAAGCGTGGTTGCAGGCCTTCGCCGCGCGTGGCACCTTCGACCCGGCCGTCGGAACGGCCAGAGGCTGGCTGTTCGGCGTGGCCCGCAACGTCCTGTCCGGGCACCTGCGCCGCGCCGGACGGGACGCGGGCGGCCCGACGCCCGAGGTCGACGATCCCTGGCACGCAGTGGACCAGCGGCTGGACGCCCGCGCACTGGCCCCGCGGCTGCGCCGTGCGCTGGCCGATCTGCCTGCCGAGGAACGGGAGTTGCTGCTGCTGGTCGCCTGGGAGCAACTGACCCCCAGTGAGGCCGCTTCCGTGGTCGGCATTCCCGCCGGAACGGCCCGCTCCCGCCTGCACCGCGCCCGAGGCCGACTGCGCGAACAACTCGCGCCGCCGCCCCACGCGCCGCACCTGGCCGTGACGGGAGACCCGGCATGAAGCATCGCGCCACGCAGCACACCGCCGACCACCACGCCCCGGAAGGAACCCCCACCCCCATGAACGAGACCCAGACCCAGACCTACCTCGACTTCCCGGGCGCGCAGGAACTGCAGGCCGCCGGCCGTGTCGCCCCGGCGCCCCAGCAGGCCCTCGACCGTGCCATGGCTGCCGTCATCGCCGCGGCGGCGAAGGAGACCGCGGACGCGACCGCACGGCAGGCGTCAGGGCCGCAGCCCGGGGCCGACCGGCCGGTGGTCGTCCCCATCCGTCTGCGCCGGCTGCTGTCCGGCCGGCGCATCGCGGCCATGCTGGCAATGGCCGCGGTCGCGGCCGGCGTCGTGGTCGCCGCGAACACCACGACGGCGGCGCCCGGCCCCCGCACCCGCGCGCAGCAGGCGCAGGCCGACCCGACCGTGTTCCTCGCCGGCGTCGCCGAGGTGGCGGCCACCCGGTCGGCCACGACGGCGCCGTACTGGAAGATGGAGCTCAGGAACGTCACCGGGGGGCACGTCACGAAGGTCACCGAGTACGTCTCGCGGTCCGCCTACCTCTTCGAGTCCAAGGGCAAGCTCTACAAGAAGGGCTCCCCCGTCGTGTGGGGCGTGGGGACGAAGACCGTCGACTGGAACGGACTTGACCGGCTGCCCACCGACCCGTCGACGCTGCTCTCGATGATGAACGCCGGACAGGCGACCCGCGGCCAGGGCGTCTTCGACCAGGCCGGCAACATCCTCGGCGGCTCGCCCGCCACCCCGAAGCTGCGGGCGACGCTCTTCAACGCCCTGGGACAACTGAAGGGGGTCAGGATCGCCGGCTGGGTCAAGGACAGCACGGGCCGCAGCGGAACCGAAATGGTCTACGCCGACTCGAACAGCACCCACGCTCTGATCATCGACCCGAAGACCAGCCTCGTGCTGGAGTCCGTCGCCCAGCAGGCCGGCACCACCTCCCGCACGACCTTCCTCTCCGCCGGCCCCGCCACGACACTCGGCTGACCGCACTCTGAGCAATCCCGCGCAGGTGACGCACGAGGCGCGCCCCCTCTGGGCCGCGTCTCATCACAGGTGCTCGCCAACGGAACGCCGATGACGTGATCGACATGGCAGAAAACCGTGATCCGCACGCGCCACCACCCTGCTCGCCGACCACCGCATGGTCCTGCCCGCTCTGGTCCGCGACCCGGACGGTGCCCGGTGATCGGGCCGCGCAGAGCGACGCTGTTCGACCTGGACGGGGTGTTGCTGGACGGGTGCAGATCCCCTCAGGGGGATCTGCACCCGTCCTCGATCTTCACTGCGTTAGAGGCATCGACGCCTCTCTGGCAGAGCCAATAGGATGCGGCGCTCAATTCAACCGCGATCAAGCAAGGAGGGGGCGCGGGATGCTACTGACGTGCCGGAAGTGTCGGCAGCGTGGAGTTGCTTTTGACGGGATCAAAGGACTGTGTCCGGTCTGTCAGCAGGAGAGCGACTTGTCGAAGCCGCCTCAGCGTCGCGGGCGCAACGACAAGGCGGCGTTGCTGGTCCAGTCCAAGGTGAGTCCCGGGCGGGTCTCGCTGTCGGGCCCACTGCTTATGGTGCTGGCTGCAGCCGCGGCAGCCATCCTCAGCGAGGCCGTGCGGTTCTCCGCCGAGCGCACGCGGGCCCACCAATGGGCCTTGGCCGCCGCTAACAACAGCTATGACCGGCAGGCTTTGCACAGCGCACTACAAACGATCAGCACCACGAGCATGTTGCGCTTCGTAGTCTTCATGGCAGTTCTGTACGCCTACCAGCGATGGGCGCGCGCCGGCCACGCGAACGCCATGTCACGCACCGACATCGGGCTCGGATGGCTCAGGGCCCTGCCAGGCGGCCGCGGAGTCGTCTGGACCTACGGCGCGTGGTTCCTGTCGGTTTTCGCCGCGGTCTACTTCTCGTTCGTGACCAACTCCAACCTCCAAACGCCCGGCGACTACGAGACCGCGGCGAACGTCGACGCCAGCTACAGTCTGGCCCGAATAGCCCTGGCCGTCCTACTGAGCGTGTTCGTCGTGCAGTTGACCCTTGGGCTGAACAAGCTGCTGGCCACGTCGCAGGCGATAGACGTGGCCGACCGGCCCGTCGAGCTGCAGACCATCGACGAGGAGTAACGTGCCACGCCTGGCCGCAGCGCCGAGCGAGCGCGGCCTGCGATGTTCCAATTATCCGTAAAGGTGCAGTTCCCTGAGGGGATCTGCACCCTCGCTGGACAGTGCCGCCGCGGTGCGCTCCACCCTCGTGGCGGTCGCCACCTGCGCTCTCGGGCGCCGCGTGACGCCGGGCGACCTTCCGCCCGGAGCCCTGCGCCGTCCCCGCTGCGAGGTCCTGGCGCTCCTGGACGTCGCCGACCCGGACAACGCGTGCGACCGCTGGTGGGACGGCGCGGCGTCGGCGATTCCGGTCGAGACGTTCCCAGGGGTGCTCTCCGGAGCAGGAGAACGAGCAGCTCAAGCAGGCGATCGAGAGCCGACCGGTGATCGATATGGCCCGGGGTGCCCTGATGGCCTGCTTCGGCTGCACGGCCGATGAAGCCTGGGAGATCTTGCTGGAGGTTTCCCAGAACAGCAACGTCAAGCTGCGCACGGTGGCCGACGAAGTGGCCGCTGCGGTGAGCGGACAAGGACCCATGCAGCCTGACCTGCAAGGCCGCGTGCAGACGGCCGTGGGGGCGTGCCGGTCGCGTAGGCGTGAGACCGGCGCGGGTGGGTAGTCGTCCCGGCCGGGGAAGGGCCATGACGCCTGGGGAGGTCGAAGGGTCCTTCCCTGTCGGCGGAATCCGGCGATCAGGCGGAATCTGCGCGTACAGCCGGTCACGCACTGGCCGCTGGCCCGTTGGCCAGCACCACGATTGCCTTCCGGTCCGGCGTTTCCTGAACCGTGTGCCCGTGCTGGACCAGCAGGCCCGCCACCGCGGCCTGCACCACCACCCGCATCCTGTCGGCGGAATCCCCTCGCTGCGCTGCCAGCTCGGCGAAGGTGTGCGAGGTCGTCCAGCTCACCAGCACGCCCTCGGGCGTCTTGCTCACCTTCAGTCCCGGCGTGGTGGCATCGGGCCCGTCAGCGACATGGAAACCGGCCTGCTTCAGGGCATGGCGTACCCGTCGAACGAGCTCGGCGGGAGGGGGCGGCATCAGCGGCGCCTGCCCCGAAAGAGCCGGATCATGCCATCAGCTGTGCGGGCATTCCACCCGCTCGCTGTCACGTCTGTTGATTCCCATGCCCGGCGGCGTAGGCCCTGGGGGAGGGCACGGTTGTAGGCGCCACCATCACCGTTGTGCACCGAAAGCGGCAGGACGCCCTCCCACCCAAGCAGACGCATCCCAGCCGCACCGTCAGCGCGTACTTGCAGCCCGGCGATGGTGCTCTCAGACCATCCGCCGCCCTCGGGACCCAGGACCCCTCTACCGGAGGTCCTTCCTCTATTGAAGATCCCCCATCTTGGCGGGTGCCCCCTCACTCCTGCACGTGGTCGCCCGCGCAATCCGGGCAGGCGTACACCTCGGTATCGAGGACATGAGCACCGATCCGGCCGCGGGAGATGCCC
>NZ_JBIARC010000159.1:0-7407 GCF_042889625.1 Streptomyces sp. NPDC002573
TCCAACTTGAGCCTAGACACCTCAAGGATCACAGGAGGCGGCGTGTTTCCTGTATCGGGGCAGTTCAGGGCGCCCACACATACGGCAGGAGAGCCCTTTTTCACGGGCCCCGGCGCGTGCTGATGAGCGCGGACGACGGTGGAGTCGACCTCGAACAACCCAGTCCAGGGCGTCTTCGGCGTCGGGTTGGGCGAGCAGGGCCGTGAAGACCTTCTCCCGAGGATGTCCCGGTCGGCCGATGAGCGGCCGACCGGGAATCGCGCTCAGGCGAGGTCGAACCGATCGAGGTTCATCACCTTGTCCCACGCGGCCACGAAGTCACGCACGAACTTCTCTCCCGCGTCCCGGGAGGCGTAGACCTCCGAGACGGCTCGGAGCTGTGAGTGCGAACCGAAGATCAGGTCTACGGCGGTGGCGGTCCACTTGACCTCGCCTGTGGCACGATCCCGACCTTCGAATACGTCCTCAGCCGCGGCCGACGCCTTCCACTCCGTGCCCATATCGAGCAGGTTGATGAAGAAGTCGTTGGTCAATGTCTCGGGCCGGTGAGTCAGGACGCCGTGTGGGGTTCGCTCGAAGCCCGTGTCCAGGGCCCGCATGCCGCCGACGAGAACCGTCATCTCGGGAGCGGTCAGTGTCAACAGGTTGGCGCGGTCCAGTAGGAGAGTCTCCGGTGACAGCTTCTCTCCCACCCGGAGGTAGTTGCGGAACCCGTCTGCCGTGGGTTCGAGCACCGCGAACGACTCCACGTCGGTCTGCTCCTGGGAGGCGTCCGTGCGCCCCGGTGCGAACGGGACTGTGATGTCGTGTCCGGCGTTCTTCGCGGCTTGCTCGACGGCCGCGCACCCGCCCAGGACGATCAGGTCAGCGAGCGAAATCTTCCTTCCGCCGGCCTGTGAGAGGTTGAAGTCGTGCCGGATCTGCTCGAGGGTCTGCAAGACCTGGGCCACCTCGGGCAGGTCATTGACCTCCCAGTCCCTCTGCGGCGCGAGCCGGATCCGTGCCCCGTTGGCCCCGCCACGCTTGTCGGTTCCGCGGAAGCTTGCCGCCGACGCCCAAGCGGTGGTGACCAACTGGGAGATGGACAGTCCCGAGGTGAGGATCCTGCCCTTGAGAGCAGCGATGTCCTCGGCCGCGACCAGTTCGTGATCGACATCGGGGACGGGGTCCTGCCACAGCTGAGGCTCAGGAATCCACGGGCCGAGGTAACGCGAGCGGGGTCCCATGTCGCGGTGCAACAGCTTGTACCACGCCTTGGCGAACGCTAGCGCGAGCTTGTCCGGGTTCTCGTGGAAGCTCTTCGCGATCGGCCCGTAGATCGGATCCACCTTCAGCGCGAGGTCCGTCGTCAGCATCATGGGAGCGTGCCTCTTCGACGGATCATGAGCATCAGGCACAGTGCCCTTGGCCGACGGATCCGTGGGAGTCCACTGCTTCGCACCGGCAGGGCTCGTCGTCAGCTCCCAGTCGTACCCGAAGAGGTTGTCCAGGTACCCGTTGTCCCACTTCGTCGGCTCGGGGGTCCACGCGCCCTCGAGCCCACTGGTGAGGGCGTCGGCACCCTTGCCGCTGCCGTACGTGTTCCTCCAGCCGAGGCCTTGCTGCTCGATAGGACCCGCCTCGGGTTCCGGGCCGATGTACGAGGGATCGACCGCGCCATGACACTTGCCGAACGTGTGGCCGCCGGCGATGAGTGCAACCGTCTCCTCGTCGTTCATTGCCATCCGCCCGAACGTCTCGCGAATGTCCCTGGCGGCGGCCATCGGATCCGGGTTACCGTTGGGCCCCTCCGGATTGACGTAGATCAGTCCCATCTGCACGGCACCGAAAGGACCGGCGAGTTCCCTGTCGCCGCTGTAGCGCTCGTCTCCGAGCCATGTGTCCTCGAGCCCCCAGAAGATTTCCTCGGGTTCCCAGATGTCCTCTCGTCCGAAGGCGAACCCGAACGTCTTGAAACCCATCGATTCCATGGCACAGTTGCCGGTGAAGACCAGAAGGTCGGCCCAGGAGATTTTCTGGCCGTACTTCTGCTTGACCGGCCAGAGCAAGCGGCGTGCCTTGTCGAGACTCGCGTTGTCCGGCCAACTGTTGAGGGGGGCAAAACGCTGAGCACCGGCGCCGCCACCGCCCCGGCCGTCGGCGACGCGGTACGTTCCCGCGGCATGCCAGCTCATCCGGATGAACAGCGGACCGTAGTGGCCGTAGTCGGCAGGCCACCACTCTTGCGACGTCGTCATCACCTCGATGATGTCGTGCTTCAGCGCGTCGAGGTCGAGGGTCGCGAACTCTTGTGCGTAGTTGAAGTCCTCGCCCATCGGATTGGACTGGGGCGAGTGCCGGTGGAGAACCTGGAGGTCCAGTTGATTCGGCCACCAGTCCCGGTTCGTCTTGGGGCGAGTCGGTGTGGGGGTCGGGGAGGGGATTACCGGGTTCTCGCTTTCGCTGCGGGACACGTCCGTCCTTCTTCCTGTCTCGACGTTTCCTTCTGCTGGCTGCTGCTTTGAGTTGTTGGCCTTGCTGGTGTCGAGCACGTGTCGGTATCCGTATGGTCGCGCACCGCAGACCGCACCACTACGAGAACACGCAGGACACCTCGTGCAAGAAGAACTCGAAGTCCAAAGCGGTTTGGGTCAGGTCAATGGTTGACGATTCTCTCGGCCTCTGAGACATGCGAGAAGAGGCGGCTCTTTCTGATCATCTTGATGGCCCCGCTGACATGAGCAGCTGAAGCGGACCGTTGTATGGCTTGGCAATTGCTGGAGCGGCGAACTGCGACCGCGATGCCTTTTTGCGGCCTTCGCCCAGCCCGCGTCCTACCGCCTGCCGCGACGGCCGGACCGACCAGGATGACGGGCCTCGGGCTTCTCCGGTGAGTGCGAGACCGGCAGGTTTCTCATGGCCGCTGTGGCCGGTTGTGGCCCGGTAGGGCGAGCGAGGCGGCGGCACCGGTGTGGCTCGGTGTCGGAGTGGTTTGCTGGGGCGGTCAGGTCGAGGCCGCGCCGTTGGTGTGGGGAGCCTTCGTCTGCCCTGCCGCCGTTCCTCTCCTTGGTCGCCGCTTCGCTGCCGCTCGGGGCGGTCCCTCCTGGTGGCTGCCCTCGGTGTCCGAGTCGTCGTACGGGCTATGACGGGGATCACAGCGCCGCTCGTCGGCGCAGTGGGAATACATGCTCAGTCATGTTGTTTGATTTACATGCGAAGTCATGTATCAGCAGGGAGAGCACTATGCAGTTCGGCATCTTCGGGGTCGGCGATATCTCGCCCGACCCGACCACGGGACACACTCAGAGCGAGGCGGAGCGGATCGGCAACCTGATCAAGATCGCCCGGCGGGCCGACGAGGTGGGCCTCGATGTCTTCGCGCTGGGCGAGCACCACAATCCACCGTTTGCGGTGTCCTCGCCGCCGGCGCTGCTCGCCCACATCGCGGCGCTGACGGAGCGGATCATCCTGAGCACCGCGGTGACCCTGATCACGACCAATGACCCGGTGAAGATCGCCGAGGACTATGCGATGGTGCAGCACGTCGCCAAGGGGCGGCTGGACCTGATGCTCGGCCGCGGGAACACCGTGCCGGTATATCCGTGGTTCGGGAAGGACATCCGCCAGGGCGTCGCCCTCGCGCTGGAGAACTACAACCTGCTCCACCGGCTGTGGCGCGAGGACGTGGTCGACTGGGAAGGACGCTTCCGCACCTCGCTGCAGGGCTTCACCTCCACCCCGCGCCCGCTGGACGACGTCCCGCCGTTCGTGTGGCACGGCTCGATCCGCAGCCCGGAGACCGCCGAACAGGCGGCGTACTACGGCAACGGGTTCTTCGCCAACCACATCCTGGCCCCGAACTTCCATTTCAAGCCGATCGTCGAACTCTACCGGCGACGGTTCGAGCACTATGGCCACGGCACCGCCGAGCAGGCCATCGTCGGACTGGGCGGCCAGGCGTTCGTCGCCAAGCGTTCCCAGGACGCGGTCAACACCTATCGGCCCTATTTCGAGAACTACCCGGTCTTCCGCGGCTCGAAGCTGGAGGACGTCATGGCGGGCACGCCGCTGACCGTCGGCAGCCCGCAGGAGGTGATCGAGAAGGTACTCACCTTCCAGGAGGGCTTCGGGGACTACCAGCGCCAGCTCTTCGCGGTGGACGCCCTGGGCCTGCCCGTCGACATGGCGTTGGAGCAGGTCGAACTGCTGGGCACCGAGGTGGTGCCGGCGCTGCGCAAGGAGATGGCGGCGCGCCTTAAGCCCGGTGTCCCGGGCGCCCCGACGCACGGTTCCCTGGTCAAGGCGAAGTACGGCGACGCCGAGCCGCGTCAGCCGCGCCCGAACCCGAACCGGGGAGACAACCTGTCGGGCACCTCGCCGTACCAGGACAGCGACCCGGCCGTCGAGGCCAGCTTCCCGGCGGCGTTGTGATGGCCGACGTCAGCCGACTGGCGAACGAGGCCTGGGAGGCGATGTTCCGGGCCCAGGCGACCCTCGCGCGAGAGTTCGAGTACGGGGGCGACTGGGGTGGCTTCCCGCCGCGCGAGTACGGCGTGCTCTACGCGCTGGCCGGAGCGAGTGACGGCTTGCGGATCACCGACCTGATCGACGACGCCCTGCTCACTCAGGCGGGGGTGTCCCGGCTGGTCGCCCGCCTGGAGAAGCGGGGGCTCGTCGAACGGCGGCCCGATCCCGACGACGCCCGCGCCTGCCGCATCGTTCTCACTGCCGAAGGCCGTGAAGTGCAACGGCGCCTCGGCCGCGCACATGCTCGGCATGTCACGACCGCGATGACCCGGGCCCTGACCCGCGAGCAACTGGAGACGCTGCGCGAGCTCGGCCGCGCACTGGTCGCCGCGGCCCCGGCCACTGCCGCCCATCACTCGAAAGCACCCGCGAGGGACACCGCATGAACGACCTCACCCCCGCCGCGCCCTCGGTGACGATCGCCGTCGTCAATGCCGGCGTCAGCGATCCGTCCTCGACCCGGCTGCTTGCCGACCGCACAGCCCAAAAGACGGTCGACACCCTCGGGGCGTCGGGCACGACGGCCACCGTGCGCTCGCTCGATCTCGGTCCTCTCGCCACGGACATCGCGCAGGGCATCGTCTCCGGCATGCTGGGCCCGAAGGTGCAGTCGGCCATGGAGCTGCTCGCCCGGGCCGACGCGGTCATCGCCGCCACACCGGTTTACAAGGCGGGGATCAGCGGCTTGTTCAAGTCGTTCGCCGACCTGATCGACAACGACCTGCTCATCGCCAAACCGGTTGTCCTCGCCGCCACGGGCGGAAGCGCACGACACGCCATGGTGGTCGACGACCAGCTCCGGCCGCTGTTCGCCTTCCTGCGCACCATCCCGGTGCCCACCTCCCTGTACGCCGCACCCGAGGACTGGGCGTCAACCGACCTCGGCAAGCGGATCGCCCGAGCCGCACAGGAGCTCTCCGTCATGCTGCGCAGCGGAGCCGGCCGGCAGATCGCCGACAGCAACTGGAGTGGCTACGACCACCAGTTCGGCGGCAACGCCACACGGGCGCAACGGTCGCTGGACGACGTTGACTTCACCACCGACCTCATGCGACTCGCCACCGGCGGAAGCGCACGCCCTCAAGGTGGTGACCGGGCCGGTGCACGTTGACGCACCCGCCCAGGAAAGGGGACAGGCGGGATACGAGCGAGCAGGCCGACGCGCGACGGTGGTGGTCATAGGAGGCGGACAGTCGGGGCTCTCGGCCGGCTACCACCTCAAGCGGCGCGGCTTCGCCAGCGCCCTGACCGTCCCGCACGGCTCCGACAACGACCGGACCTTCGTAGTGCTCGATGCCGAACCGGCGGCCGGCGGGGCGTGGCGGCACCGCTGGGAGTCGCTGCGGATGGGGACCGTGAACGGCATCTTCGACCTGCCCGACTTCCCGCAACCACCCGTCGACCCCGACGAGCCCAGCCGCATGGCGGTCCCGCGCTACTTCGCCGCCTTCGAGCAGGCGACCGACCTGCCGATCCTGCGTCCGGTGACCGTGACCTCCGTTCGGACCGTGGACGATCGGCCCGACGGAGAACTGGTGGTGGAGTCCAGCGCGGGGACGTGGACCACCCGGGTGGTCATCAACGCCACCGGCACCTGGACCAACCCCGTCCGCCCCCACTACCCGGGGCAGGAGACCTTCACCGGCATCCAGGTGCACACCCACGACTATGTCTCGGCCGACCGGTTCGCCGGCCTGCAAGTCGCCGTCGTCGGCGGCGGCATCTCGGCACTCCAGCAGCTGGAGGAGATCTCACGGGTGGCCACCACGTTCTGGTACACGCGTCGCGAACCCGTTTTCCGCGAGGGCGAGTTCGAGCGCGAGGTCGCCGGCCGCGAGATCGTGGCCAAGGTCGCCGCCGACGTCGAAGCGGGCAGGCCCACCGGCAGCGTCGTCTCCTACACCGACCTGGCCTGGACTGCGTACGCGTTGGCGGCGAAGGAGCGCGGGGCCCTGAGGCGCCGTCCCATGTTCACCGCCATCGAACCCGAGGGCGTCCGTGAAGCGGACGGTTCGTTCACAGCTGTCGACGCCATCGTGTGGGCCACGGGTTTCAAGGCCGCCCTGGCACACCTGGAGCCTCTGGGGCTGCGCAACGAGCTCGGCGGGATCACCATGCGCGGCACCCAGGTGGCCGGCGAACCACGCGTGCACCTGGTCGGCTTCGGACCGTCCCAGTCCACCGTCGGCTCCAACCGCGCCGGCCGCCAGGCGGTCAACAGCCTGCTGCGGCAGTGGAGGGCCACCGCACCGTCCCTGGTCGGCCAGACGGGCACGCCCAGCGAAGCATCGGGGGTCCACTCATGAAGTTCCAAGTCCTCCGACAGCCTGCCGAATCTCAAGAACCCCGTGACCGGGCGCGAGATCCGCGCCGACGAGCGGTACTCCCAGGCGCTGACCTCCGCGCGCTACGCCGATCAGTTCGGCTTCGACGCGGTCGGGCTGGGCGAACGTTCACGCCGGTGCCTTCCTCTCCAGCGGCGTCACGGTCCTGCTCGGTGCGATCGCTGCGACCACCAGCCGGGTCCGGATCCAGACGGGCGTCTCGGTCCTGTCGATCCACGACCCGCTGCGCGTCGCCGAGGACTACGCCACGGTCGACCGCTCTCACGCGACCAGCTCAAGCTCGTCATCGGCAAGGGCAACGAAGTGCAGCCTCGCGGCGAAGTGGGGCGACCCGCTCTTCTCCGCCAACGCCATCCAGCCCCGCGACAGGTACACCGTACTCATCGATCACTACCGCACGGAGTACGTCCGGCACGGGCACGACCCCCGGTTCGCGTACATCGGCGCAGGGGCCGGCTTCCTCTACCTCTGATCTTGGCCAGTGCTCCGCCCTTCAGGGCGGGGGTGAAGGCCATCCTTGGGTCGGAGGCGCGGAGCGCCGGAGTGCTCTGCGCCT
>NZ_JBIARC010000160.1:0-7089 GCF_042889625.1 Streptomyces sp. NPDC002573
TACATGTGCAGGTCCGAACCGCAGATGTTGGTGGTGGTGATCTTGACGATGATGTCGCAGGGATGCTCGATCTTCGCGTCCGGTACGTCCTTCACCGTGACCGTACGCGGGCCTTCGTAGACCGCTGCTTTCATGATTGCTTCCTTCGGTGCCGCGCGGCACGACCGCGGCGCGGCCGTGCCGAGGTCGCGCGGAGAGTCCTGGAGTGATGTGGCGCCGCCGGCCCGCCGCGCAGCCGCAGCGCTCCAGCGGCGTGCCGTCCGAGTCCCCCTCGGCTCCCTACGCGAAACGGCCACGCAGCGCTCCGGACGCCGACGCGCTCCGGACGCCCCCGCGCCCGCCGCGCCGTGCCATGTGCCCGGTATGCGCGGCGTGTCCCGTGCGCCTACCGTGGCTCGCATGGGCGATGCGGTGGAGCTGGAGGTGGCAGGCCGGACGGTACGGCTGTCCAGTCCGGGCAAGGTCTTCTTCCCGGAGCGCGGCTTCACCAAGCTGGATCTCGCGCAGTACTACATGGCTGTCGGTCCCGGCATTCTGCGCGCCCTGCGTGACCGGCCCACCACCCTGGAGCGCTATCCGGACGGCGTGACCGGCGAGTCCTTCTTCCAGAAGCGGGCGCCCAAGAACACGCCCGGCTGGATCCCCACCGCTCACATCACGTTTCCGAGCGGCCGCAGCGCCGACGAGATGTGCCCCACCGAAGTCGCGGCCGTGGTGTGGGCCGCGCAGTACGGCACCCTCACCTTCCATCCGTGGCCGGTGCGCCGCGACGACGTCGACCGCCCCGACGAACTGCGCCTCGACCTCGACCCGCAGCCCGGCACCGACTTCGCCGACGCGGTGCGCGCCGCCCATGAACTGCGCGCCGTGCTCGACGAGTTCGGCGGACTGCGCGGCTGGCCCAAGACCTCCGGCAGCCGGGGGCTGCATGTCTTCGTGCCCATCGAACCGCGCTGGACCTTCACCCAGGTGCGCCGCGCCGCCATCGCCGTGGGGCGCGAGCTGGAACGCCGGATGCCCCAGCACGTGACCATCGCGTGGTGGAAGGAGGAACGGGGAGAAAAGGTATTTCTCGACTACAACCAGACAGCGCGCGACCGCACCATCGCCTCCGCCTATTCCGTACGTCCCCGGCCGCACGCCCCGGTGTCCGCGCCGCTGCGCTGGGAGGAGGTCCCTGACGTGGCGCCCGAGGACTTCGATCTGGCGACCATGCCCGAGCGGTTCGCCCGGCTCGGTGACGTCCACGAAGGCATGGACGACCATGCCTTCTCCCTGGAGGCGCTCCTCGAACTGGCCCGCCGGGACGAACACGACCACGGCCTCGGTGATCTGCCCTATCCGCCCGAGTACCCGAAGATGCCGGGCGAGCCGAAGCGGGTCCAGCCGAGCCGCGCCCGGCGGAACGGCACGCCGCCGACATAAGGGAAGTGTCGACATGACGGCAATGCGCGGCATTTGTCCTCATTGAGGATAAGATCACTGCATGCCGCTACCGTCCTCGGTTCGTCCCAGCGGCTCTTCTCCGTGAACTCGGAATAGGATGGGGAGTCCGGCATGGACAGACGCAGTTTCAACCGCCGGATGCTGTTGGGGAGTGCGGCCGTTGCGACGTCGCTGTCCGTGGCTCCGGAGGCCGCCGGTACGACGCTGCGCACGGCGCCTCCCGGAGGCAAGGTCAGGCACATCACGCTCTACGCCGAGAGACTCCGCAACGGGGAGATGGGCTACGGACTGCAGCGGGGGAGGGCGACGATCCCCGGTCCGCTGATCGAGCTCATCGAGGGCGACACGCTGTACATCCATTTCGTGAACACGATGGATGTCACGGTGAGCCTGCACGTGCACGGCCTGGACTACCAGATCTCCCAGGACGGAACCCGCTGGAGCCGCAGCGCGGTTCGGCCGGGCGGCACCCGCACCTACATCTGGCGCACCCATGCCCCCGGCCGCCGCGCGGACGGCTCCTGGCGGGAGGGCAGCGCGGGCTACTGGCACTACCACGACCACATCGTAGGCTCGGACCACGGCACGGGCGGTATCCGCAAAGGCCTGTACGGGCCGGTCATCGTGCGCCGCGCGGGCGACATCCTCCCGCTCAGGACACACACGATCGTCTTCAACGAGACGAAGATCAACAATCGCAGGTCGCACTCCGGCCCCGACTTCTCGGCGACGCTCGGGGACCGCGTCGAGTTTGTGATGATCACCCACGGCGACGACTTCCACACCTTCCATATGCACGGCCATCGTTGGGCGCACAACCGCACCGGCCTGCTGAGTGGACCGACCGATCCGAGCCCGATCATCGACAACAGGATCGTGGGCCCCGGAGACTCCTTCGGCTTCCAGGTGCTCGCGGGGGAGGGCGTCGGGCCGGGGGCGTGGATGTACCACTGCCATGTGCAGCACCACGCCGACCGGGGCATGGCCGGGCTGTTCCTGGTGAAGAACCCCAACGGAACGATTCCTACCTACGAGGTGCATCGGCACTGACGGGCGTCGCCGGGCTCGGCGGTACCGGCCGAGCCCGACGGGGAGCGCTCTCTGCGGGGGTGCGGCGCGGGCTATGCTGATCCGCAACCGCCGAGGGAGGGGGCCCCACGTGACCGAGTCCGCGCCGCGTCCCACCCTGGAGGCCGTGGCCGCCCGGGCCGGGGTCTCGCGGGCCACCGTGTCCCGAGTCGTCAACGGTGGGGACGGCGTGCGCAGACCCCTCGTGGAGCGGGTGCGCCGGGCCGTCGAGGAACTCGGGTATGTGCCGAACCAGGCCGCGCGCAGCCTGGTGACCAGGCGGCACGATGCGATCGCCGTCGTCGTCGCCGAACCGGAGACCCGGGTCTTCGCCGACCCCTTCTTCGCCCTGCAACTACGCGGTATCAGCAAGGAACTGACGGCCCATGACTCGCAGCTCGTCCTGCTGCTGACCGAGGGGCGCGCCGACCACGCCCGGGTCGGCCGGTATCTCGCCGGCGGTCATGTCGACGGCGCCCTCGTCTTCTCGCTGCACCTGGAGGACCCGCTGCCCGAGCTGGTGCGTCGTGCCGGGGTGCCCACGGTCTTCGGCGGGCGGCCCGGCTGGAGCGACGGCGCGGGCGGCGCGGTGTACGTGGACAGCGACAACCGTGGCGGGGCCCGCGAGGCCGTACGCCATCTCGTGGGCCTCGGCCGCCGTCGTATCGCCCATATCACCGGCGCACTCGACCAGACCTCCGCCGTGGACCGGCTCGACGGGTTCCGGGACGTCATGGCCGACGCCGCCCCGGAGTTGATCGCCGAAGGGGACTTCACCCCGGCCGGTGGCGAACGGGCCATGCGCCGGCTTCTGGAGCGCTGCCCGGACCTGGACGCCGTCTTCGCCGCGAACGATCTGAGCGCGTCCGGCGCCCTGCGCGTGCTGCGTGCGCTGGGGCGCCGGGTGCCCGAGGACATCGCCGTCATCGGCTTCGACGACATGCTGCCGGTCGCCGAGCAGACCGACCCGCCCCTCACGACGATCCGTCAGGACATAGAGGAGATGGGACGGCTGATGGCGCGGCTGTTGCTGCGCGGACTGGACCGGCGCGGTGGCGCGCCGGATTCGGGCGAGGCGTCCGCCGCGGGGGAGACGCCGTCCGGTGTGGTGCTGCCGACGACATTGGTGCGGCGCGCGTCCGCCTGAGCCCGGGCGGGCGCGCACCGGGTCTCATGCGCCGACGGTCACCGTGAAACGCCTCGGATTGCCGTCGTACGCCGCTCCCGACACATCCGGCTGGCCGTCCGGCCGGACGTCGTCGTACGGGAACGCGTATCCGATCGGTGTGTTCGCGTGCACCACCCGCGCCCAGTGGTTGGTCACCTGGCCCTGGTAGTAGTCGGCGGCCGTCACGCCGCCCGGCTGGTCGGGGTGGGTGAGCATCAGGGAGCGGTTGAAGCCGGCGGCGAGGCGGGCGAGCAGCGCCTTCCGGTCGTCCGGGTCGCCCGGGTTGTTGGCGAAGGGGCCGTGGTTGCAGGTGAAGATGTCCCGCGAGGTGGGCTTGGCGAAGGAGTGCCCGCCGGTGAAGGTGAGGGTGTCCCCGCTGACCCGTCCGGTGAACACGCCCCGGCCGCCCTGGAGGTCGATCCGCAGATCGGTGCCGCGGTACTTCTGCCAGACCTGGTCGGCGTAGGCGGTCCACAGATCGCGGAACGGCATCGTGTCGGGCTGGTCGAAGTACGGCGCCATCAGGTTCTGCGGGGAGATGACCCGGAGCACCTTCCCATCGGAGCCGTGGACGACCAACCGGTCCCAGGGCTGTCCGTCCTTCGCCGTCTGGGCCGTGAGGGCCGAGGCGATCCGGTCCACCGCTCCGTCGGGCAGCGGTGCGACCGTGCGCGTGGCGTCGCCCTCCAGGGTGAGCCCGATCGGGAGTGCGGTGACCAGGTCGACATAGCTGATGTTGGCGTACAGCTGACTGGAGTTGAAGGTGAACTCGCAGAACGACCATGTCTTGCCGTAGTTGGTATCCGCGGGTGTCGCGAACGCCGGTTCGACCAGAGCGGGACCCGGGTTGAGGAAGAAGGCCAGCGTGTTGTCGCGGACGAAGTAGATCCGGGCGCCGTACATCTGAGGAAGCGTCAGGAAAGTCGGGGAGGAGCCCGCGGCGCCCAGGGGGATGGCGCAGTCGACGGGCAGCGGGGTTCCCGGCGCGGCGGGCGACCCCGGCCGGTAGACGCTGCCGTCCGCCCGAAGGAGCATCCAGTTGCCTGTCGACTGCTCGTGCCCGGTCACATACGCGCAAACCGTGCCAGGCAACGAGGCGTTACGCAGGGCGAGTTGACAGGTGGCGGGGGCTGCCTGGGCGGGCTTGGAGGCGAGGGCTCCGGAGGCCGCGGCCAGGGCGGCTCCGGTCAGAAACACTCGACGCGATATCACCGGTCGTCTCCCGGGAGTGTGGGGGTGGGGGCGCAGGGAGGGTGGGGGGTCGAGGGGGGCCCTGCGGTGCGATCCACTGTTCCCAGGGGAGGTTGAGGCGTCAAGGGTTATGACTGAGAGCGCTCTCGAAAATTTCATGCGTTCAAGAAGTGATGGCAACTCCCAGGAAAGTCAGCGGTGTTGAAGGCCGATGCCTGGCATGGCGGGACCCGTCGACGCGAGGCGTTCGGGCCCGAGGCGTACGCCCTTGCCCCGACCGCCCCGGTGAGGTCACCCCTGCCGGCGTGGGGCGCTCTTGAGCACCGCGAAGTGCGCTCCGTACGGGTCGACGAGCCGGGCGATACGGCCCACCCCTTCGAGGTCCGTGGCCGGCAGCCGGACCGTGCCGCCCAGTTCCGGGACCTTGCTCACCGTGGCATCCGCGTCCGCGACGGAGAAGTACGGCAGCCAGTGCGCGCCGGACCCCGCCTCCAAGGGGTCGTCGGCCAGCGGTACGAGGCCGCCGAACATGGCGTCCGCGCCCGCGCCCTCGGGGTTGATGCACGTGTAGGTGCCGCCGGGGAAGGGCACGCCCTCGGTCTCCCAGCCGAGCACCCGGTGGTAGAACGCGGCGGCGCGGGCGATGTCCGGGGTGTACAGCTCGACCCAGCACGCCGCACCGGGGGTGCCGGCCACCTCGATGCCCTTGGTCCTGGCCGGCTGCCAGATGCCGAAGGGGACCCCCGCGGGGTCGGCCAGGATGGCCATGTGACCCTCGCCCATGACGTCCATGGGCTGGACCCGCACGCTGCCACCGGCCTGCTCGGCGGCCTTCGCCGTGGCCTCCGCGTCGGAGCTCTGGAAGTAGACGGTCCAGGAGGGCGACCCCTGCTCCTCGGTGATCTCCATACCGCCGGCCGCCGTCTTGCCGGAGAGCTGGAAGAAGCCGTACTCCCCGGCTTCGGGGCCAGCCGACTCGAACTGCCAGCCGAAGAGGCCGCCGTAGAAGGAGACGGCGCCGTCGATGTCCGGGGTGCCGACATCCAGCCAGTTCGGGGCGCCGTCGACGAAGCGGGTGGTGAGCATGACTGCCCTCCTTCGAGGGTCCTGCGAAGGTTCCCGGTGCCTGCACTGCCGAGTCTTTCACCGCCCACTGACAATCGCCCGGCAATCGCCGAAGGAGTCACGAGTTCCGGCCCCCGTGACGGTGGGTGACCGGTAGAGTGTGTCTGCGTGGCGAGCGTTCGTGACATGTGATGCCGCGCGCCGCCGTGCGTCGCCCATTGGGTGCGGCCACCATGGGAGCCGTGGGCGAGGCCCCGGGCCGAGGCGTTGATCCCGCGTTGATCAGACGTTTTTCGCGACGCGACACGCTCTCGAACATGCACATCGAAGCGAGCACTGTGTCCGACATCGCCTGGCACGAGCAGGCGCTGTGCGCGCAGACGGGGGCCGATTTCTTCTTCCCGGAGCCGGGCAGTTCGGTACGGGAGGCGAAGCGGATCTGTGGACTGTGCGTGATCCGCTCAGCCTGTCTCGACTACGCGCTCGCCCACGACGAACGGTTCGGCGTCTGGGGCGGGCTGTCCGAGAAGGAGCGGCTGCATCTGCGGCGGGGACGGGAGAACGGATGAGGTCCGGCCGGACCGTCGTGGGACACCTCGGACCGGCCCGTTGAACGGCACGCGGGGGCCGAGGGGTGCGACAGCGGGGGAGCACCCGTCGGACCCGCGTGAGGGCCGTGGTCCGGGGTCCGTCCGGATGCGCGTCCGGACGCGCGGGACGATCCTGGAGACATGTCCGGACGGGCTCCTGTCATCGTTCATCCACCGTCGGGCACCGGCGGCCGACGGGTGACCGCGCGCGGGGAGAGCCTGGGGCTGGCGTTCTCGGACGAGGACGTGATCGAGTTTCTGGGCCGGGCGGGCCTGCCCGACGCAGAGGATCTCCTCGACGATCCCGCATGGGTGAAGTGGCGCGGGGCGGAGGCGCACCACTACGAGGCCGTGTAGGAGTTCTCCTTCTCGCCGAGGTCCTGGGAAGGCTAGTGCCGGGGCACTAGGGCGTGCTGCGAAAGTCCCGTCCTTCGCCCGAAGGGCAGGCGGGGCTTTCGCAACACGCCCTAGAAGACTCATGAAGATCTTGCTGAGGGGCTGCCCGGCCGTGGGCCGGGTGGCCCCTCGGTCTATGCGGTGGCTGGGTTGATCGTCCATGTG
>NZ_JBIARC010000161.1:0-7070 GCF_042889625.1 Streptomyces sp. NPDC002573
GGCGAGTGGGTCGTGGACCTGCGCAGCCGGGTCGCGTTCGCCGAGGGCCACGTCGCGGGGTCCTTCAACTTCGAGGCCGACGGCAAGATCGCCACCTACCTGGCCTGGATGATCCCGTGGGGCAAGCCCGTGACGCTGCTCGCCGAGTCCCCCGACCAGCTGGCCGCCGCCCAGCGCGAACTCGTCCGGGTCGGCATCGACCGGCCCGCTGCCGCCGCGACCGGTACACCGCAGGAATGGGTGCCCGAGGGCGGCAGCCCCGCCTCCTTCCCCCGCTCGACGTTCGCCGGCCTGGCCGAGCACGGCACGGACGACATCGTCGTCCTGGACGTACGGCGCGACTCCGAGCGAGCCGCCGGCTACATCGAGGGCTCCGTCCACATCCCGATCCACCAGCTGCACAAGCGGCTCGGCGAGGTGCCGGCCGGCACCGTCTGGGTGCACTGCGGAAGCGGGATGCGGGCCGCTATCGCCGCCTCGCTGCTGGACGCCGCGGGCCGTGACGTCGTGGCCGTCGACGACGGCTTCGATGCCGCAGAGCGTGCCGGGCTGACCGTCGTCACCGGCTGAGCCGACGCGACCGCCCCGCACCAGAACTTTCCGAGAGATTGTGTGATCTCCCGTCGTGGCGCGGACCGCGGCACCGCGGATGAGGCCCACCGGCGCACCCAGGGCCCCGACGCTGTGGCCGTACTGCTGGACGTACGCGAGCAAGTCGAGCGGAAGACCGTCCACGCGCCTGGGCAGTGCCTCGCCGTTCACGCGCCGCTGTCCCGGCTGGCCGCCGGCGAGGCACTGCCCAGCGTGGCTCGGGTACGGCCGCTGGTGGTGATCTGCTGCAGCGGACGCCGCTCGCAACAGGCCGCCGAGCTGCTGGCCGAACGCGGCGCCGACGCCGTCGGCGTGAAGGACAGTATGCGGCGTGGGCCGCTGCCGGTCGCCCGGTCGTCGACAAGACCGGGAACAACGGCTCTATAGCACGACTGCTCTGATCCCTCGCGCTCGCCACCGGTGCCGTCATCGGCCTGGCGCTCAGCGGCCTCGACGGAGGCGGCAGCGTCCTCGCCGTACGCTGACTTCAGAGGAAACTCAGAGCGTCGGCTGGCTGGTGCAGAGCGGTGTCCTGGGCTACACGATTGAACCGCCCGCCAGGTTTCCGAGACTGAGGAGTAACCCCCATGAACTTCTCACCCACACCGACGTTACGCAGCATGCGGTCCGGCGTGCAGGCCGCCTTCCGCCTGCTGACCGGTTTCCTCTTCGCCTGTCACGGCGCCGCATCCCTGTTCGGGGTTCTTGGAGGCGCCCACGGCGGCGGTACGGTCCCCGCTCTGCAGTGGCCCGGATGGTGGGCCGCGGTCATCGAACTGGTGGGCGGTGCCCTCGTAGCGCTGGGCGTGTTCACGCGGACGGCGGCCGTCATCTGGGCCGTCGCCGCCGAGGCGGGCCCTGGCAGGACCGTTACGGTCGTCGGAGACGGCGCCGTCGGCCTCATGGCCATCCTGGCGGCCAAGCAGCTGGGCGCCGAGCGGATCATCGCCATGTCCCGCCACCCCGAGCGGCAGAAGCTGGCCCGCTACTACGGCGCCACCGACATCGTCGAGGAACGCGGCGACGAGGGCATCGCGAAGATCAAGAAACTCACGGGCGGCCTCGGCGCGCACTCAGTCGTCGAGGCGGTCGGAACCCAGGAATCGTTCATGCAGGCCGTCGGCGCCACCCGCGGCGGCGGACACCTGGGCTACGTGGGCGTGAACTACGACGTGACCATCCCCGGGCATCGAGCTGTTCTTCGCCGGCATCTACACCCTCGGCGGCCCAGCCCCGGTACGCCGGTTCCTGCCCGACCTCATCCAGCTCATCTGGGACCGCAAGATCGACCCCGGAAAGGTCTTCGACCTCACCCTGCCCCTCGGCCAGGCGGCAGAGGGCTACAAGGCCATGGACGAGCGCCCTATGAGACAACAGCCCATGGGGCTTGAGGGCCGCTCCGCACCACAGTGGAGGAGCGGCCCTCAAGGGGCGGAACAGCCTTTGAGCTTGACCTCAGCCAGTGCCAGATCGGCGGAGGGTTGTCAGACCGAAGCGGACGATCACGTGAGGTCTCCCGCACCGGGTCTGTGGTGTCACGGTGCCTCGGCAAGGTAGTACCCAGGTCAGGCGGGGCCCCTCGAACAGCTCCTGCCGCAGTACCTGGTTCTCCGCCATCGCCTGGTGCAGGACGCCGACCAGCGCCTCGACATCGGCCCTGAGTCGACCAATCTCTGCGGCAGGCGATCGACCGGTCGATGGCCAACTTCCAGCCGGCCGGAGTCTCGGAGTGCGGCGGGATCACCTCATTCGCCCACGTCGGCACCTTCGTGCCGTCGTGCCCGTGCTCGCCGTGCCACCGCAGGTTCGCTCCACAGCTTTTCAAGGGCGCTGCCGGTCTCGTCGTCCGCGACCGTGGCGAGCGAACGCACCTCGCCGAGCCGTTGGTCTTGCCGAATCCGATCCCGTAATTGGTCATCGTCACCGGCAGTGGTGAGGCACACACCTCACCGGGGCAACTTGGCGGTTCATTCGGGGTGGGCGGCGATGACGTGGAGCATGGCGGTCTGCTCGGTGATGCCGAACAGGTGCATGGCTTGAGGGGGTCGGCGCCTTGCACCGGCCCGTACACCTTCGTGTGTGCGGGCCGGACCTGTCACTGATCCGGCCCGGCTCGGGCTGGAGGAACCCGAGGACGCGATGACCACCGCACCCATGCCGCCCGTCCCGCCGACCTCGCAGCGTGCTGCTGCGGCAGCCGGCCCCGCGGCGAGTCCTGCGGCAAGCCCCGCTCCCAGCCCCGCAGCCTTCGGCCGCCTGCTGACGGTTGTTGCTGATCAGACCCCTCGCCGGCCCGTCCCGGCCGGTTGCAACTCCTCTATCTCCCCTGTGGAACTGCTGCCAGGGCCGGCGCTGAGATCCGGGGCGAGGTCCTGCTCGCTCTCGCTCAGCTGCGCCTGGTCACGCCCCCACCTGCTCAAGGCGCTGCTGCTGCCGAACCAGCAGGGCACCGACTATGTTCGCCGCGCGCTGCGCAACCTGCGCGCTGAAGCCCTGGTCGGCTGGACCCACCGCGCTCAGCAGAGCTCCTGGTACTGCATCCCGCCGGTCTCGCCGAAGCCGCCGCTTCCGGTGTACTCCCGCCGAAGCCGGGGCGGACCACCGGGCGGCCCGCGGCCGCGAGGACGGGCTTGCGCGAGCACGCTCTCGCCCTGGTCGACGCTGTCATCGCCTTCCACCAGGCGGAGGCGGCCGACCAGTCCGACTGGCGACTCGAGGTCGCCCACCCCACCCCGGCTGGCTCTCTGGTCCCCGACGCCGTGGTCCTCCTGGACGACGGCCGCGGCGCGTTCGTGGAAATCGACCGCACGATGTCCTACAATCGTCTGATTGCCAAGCTGGAGCGCTACGACGCCTACCGTTCCGCGCCCCGACCGGACGCGGCAACGCCGCCCGTGCCCCGCGTAGCCACTGGCAGGAGACGTATGCCGGGCCTTCCCTTGAACGTCCCCTCCCGTCGCTGCTGTTCGTCTTCGCCCCCGCTCCGCGCCGCGCGGCTCCGGCCACTCGGGAAGCCGTCTTCCACGCGCGTGCCCGTCGTATTCCGAGCGTGGACTACCGGATCATCGTGGCGACCACGACCCTGGCGCGGCTGACCCGGCAGGGGCCTGACCAGCCGGTGTGGCGGGTGGTCGGCCAAGGCGAGGAACGCTGCTCGTTGCCTGCGTTGCCGACAACACGTTGAGCGCAGTGGGCCCGGCTCGGGATCCATGCACCCCGAGCCGGGCCCGCCGTCCGGACGGGGTTGTCGGTGGTGGCTGTAAAGCTGGAAGACGTGGACAACGACGACGAACAGCTGCTGCGTGGCCGGGTCTACGGCACCGACCCCGGCCACGCGGGCCCGCGTCCGGGCCAGACGTACGACGAGCTGGTCGGGGGACCGTTGGACGGGCTGTTGCTGGACGTCTCGGGCTGGACGCAGGACGAAATCGACACCGTCGTCTCCCTCCAGACCGAGCTGGGGCAGTTCGGTCCCGGCGGCCGCGCGCTGTACGACCCGCACCCCGGCGACCCGGGCCGCTTCGACTGGACCGGTGACAGCCCCTGGCCACAGCCCCGGACATGGGTCCGACCGCGATGTCGACCACCCCGACCCTCGGCCCGACCACGGCAGGATGGCTACTGCCTTGCAAAAGGGGCGGTGCTACGTGATCAAGGGGCCACCCAATGTCATGACGTCGTCAGTGCTTGAAGGAGTCCTTGGTCTCCTCCTTCGCGCCCCGCATCCTGCCCCGCGCTTCGAGGGCGGCGCCCTTTGCTGCGAGGGTTTCCTTGTGTACCGCGTGGGCCGTCTTCCGCACGATCTTTCCGGCGACTTGTTCGGCCTTTGCCTTGGCCTTCTCCCCGACACTCATCTCAGCACCTCCGCGGAGTCTCACTGGTCTCGTGCCCTTGAGGCAGTGGGCAAAACCATCCTGCGGAACGCGCCGATCGGGCACGGAAGACGCGAAGTCCGTCTCGCATGCCCGGCACATCACGAAGGTCCGGACATGAGTAGGCTCGCGCTATGTCCATTGGGTCCGCTATGTCGACTTCTTCAGTCTCTGCCGGGATTGGTATTGCGACGCGCTACCTGGACCTTGCCGGCGTCTTCGCGTGTGCCCTGCTGGGTGGCGCTGCGGCCCGTACGGCTGGCTTAGACCTGTTCGGATTCTTGGTAGTCGGCATCGTCTCCGGCCTGGGCGGGGGCATGATGCGGGATGTACTGCTGCAGCACGGTACCCCGGTCGCCCTGACGGACTACGCCTACCTACTGACCTCCTTCGCCGGCATCCTGATCGCTTTCCTCATCCGGGTCAGTGAACAGTCCTGGAATCGACTGTTCACCGCGCTTGATGCCGCGGTGATCGGGTTCTGGGCGGTCGCGGGAGCCAACAAGACGCTGACGGTCGGCCTGGGCTGGCTCCCGGCCGTCCTGCTGGGCACCCTTACCGCCGTCGGCGGTGGCGCCCTGCGCGACGTCGTCCTCGGCCGGATGCCCGCCGTTTTCGGCGGCAACGGCCTGTACGCCACCGTCGCCTTGGCGGTCGCCGCGGTCACCGTGCTCTGCTGGTACCTCGGCATCCCCGAGGTCGGTATCGGTCTGGGCATCGCCTTGGCCCTTGCCTTCCGGCTCACCGCCGTGCACTACGGCTGGAACCTTCCCGGTGGTCTGAACTGGCAGCCGCACTCGAACCTGGCCTCGCTCATGCGACGCCGCTCCCGTCCCGCCACCCGTCGCGGAGCGTCCGACTCGCGCAAGGACTCTTCATGACCGACCGTGCCCACATTGTGCTGGCCAGCCTGGGCGACATCCGCTTCGACCTCGAGGACCTGTACAAGGACCTGCACAGACATCCCGAACTTGGCCTGCGGGAGCACCGCACGGCAAAGAAGGCCTCCGATGCCCTGCGGGACCTTGGCTACGAGGTCACTGACGGCATCGGCGGCACCGGTGTGATCGGGGTTCTGGCCAACGGCGAAGGCCCGATCGTCATGGCCCGCGCCGATATGGACGCCCTCCCGGTGCGCGAGCAGACCGGCCTGCCCTACGCCTCCGTGGTCACCGCGACCGAAGACGACGGCACCGAGCAGCCTGTGATGCATGCCTGCGGGCACGATGTGCACGTGACCTGCCTGATCGGCTGCGCACGGCTGATGGCCCAGGCCAGGGAAGCCTGGCGAGGCACGTTCGTGGCGCTCTTCCAGCCCTCGGAGGAGAACGGCGACGGGGCCGATGCCATGATCAACGATGGTCTGACGTCCAAGTCGCCGCGACCCGACGTGGTCCTGGCCCAACACGTCCTGCCCTATCCAGCCGGCTATGTCGGCATTCGATCCGGGCCGTTCCTGTCGGCTGCGGACAACCTGCGCATCACAGTCCACGGCCGGGGTGCCCACGGGTCCATGCCTCAGGCCGCAGTGGACCCCGTCGTGATGGCCGCGATGATCGTCGTGCGCCTGCAGACCATCGTCTCCCGGGAACTGGCCGCCACCACCCCCGCCGTCGTCACCGTGGGCAGCATTCACGCCGGCACGGACCCCAACATCATCCCCGACAGCGCAGTCATCCAGCTCAACGTCCGTACGTACGACGACGCCTCGCGCACCAAGGTCCTCCGTGCGATCGAACGGATCGTCAAAGCCGAGTGCGAGGCGTCCCAGTCGCCGAAGGCACCCGAGATCGAGAAGACCGTCACCTTCCCGCCCACGGTCAACGACGAGGCCCCGACCCGGCGCGTCGCCGAGGCATTCGCGACCCACTTCGGCGACGACGCACACACCATCGACCTGCAGACCGCCAGCGAGGACATGAGCGAGATCCCCAAAGCGTTCGGCGTTCCCTACACGTACTGGGGCATCGGCGGTATTGACCCCGCCCTGTACAGCCACGCCGCCAAGAACGGCACCATCGCCCAGGACATCCCCGTCAACCACAGCCCCACCTTCGCCCCCGTCACCCAGCCAACCCTGGACACTGGCGTCAGCGCCCTGACCGTCGCAGCCCTCGCGTGGCTCGGCAGGTGACTGTGGTCTTGCAACGGCTTAGCCAGGAGCTGCCCGGTCGATCATGTGACTGTCACCTGGCCTGCTCGTTTTCACGGGTGTGCGGCGGGGAGAACGCGGTGATCTGGCGGATGCGGAGTGGGAGCGGCTGCGGCCGTTCCTACCGGTGAGCAACGGTCGGTGCGGGCGGTGGCCGGAAGTTCGCGGTGCCCCGTGCGGTGCCGCTGACCGACATGCCGGTCGCGCCGAGATACCTGCGTTCCATGATCTTCTCTTGCGTGCTTCGAAGATGCGGTTCGGTGAGGGGGGAAGAGTGCTCAGGTCGTGCGCCCACGCGGCGTGCACTCATCACGCCGCGTGGGCCGCGCGCCGATCGCCCGCCCGAGGCGATCTCCCCCGTCTACCTCTGATCTTGGCCAGTGCTCCGCCCTTCAGGGCGGGGGTGAAGGCCATCCTTGGGTCGGAGGCGCGGAGCGCCGGAGTGCTCTGCGCCT
>NZ_JBIARC010000162.1:0-7067 GCF_042889625.1 Streptomyces sp. NPDC002573
ACCAGCCCCCAGCAACTCGGCGGCTACACCTACGCCGCCGACAACCCCATCACCGGCAGTGACCCCACCGGCTTGATGGGCTGCGAAAGCCCTGATGAATGCGGCGGTGGAGCCCAGCTTGGCAACAACTGGCCGACTCTACACAGTGGCGGCAAGGCGCTCAACGACGCTTCCTGGGGCTGCAACGGCTGTGACGTTGTCAACAGCTCCAACAGTGACCCGAACAACCAGGGAGAGGTGGACGCAAGCAGACGTCGTGCTGTCAGCGCTGCCTTCCACAAGAAATTCATGGAGATCTACCCAGGGGTCTTCATTAAGCGCAACTGGAAGTACGCCAACCAGTTCGCCGATGTTTTCAATCAGGAGGTCGACAACTGGTGTCAGGAGGAGGGGAGTTCATGTCTAATTGACCCGTCGGGCACGCCGGAAGACGCGTTCGACCAGCACATCATTGCGCACCTGAAATTTCTCACCTGCATGGTGCTCGGCCATAAAAGCGGCTGTCTGGGCATGGGCAAGGCCACATCCATCGGTACGGCCGCAGCGGCACTAGCCGCAGTCACAGGAGGAGGCGGTGAGGGACCTGGGCATGGCAGCTATTCATCAGAAGACCTGACGCGGGTCGCGAACCATCTGGGACGTCCCGAGCTCGATCATTCTCCAATTAACGATGCCATGATCGATGGGATTCGCCGGGCAATGACGGATGGGCGCCCGCTCTCGGAGGGAGAGCGGAACTTCATGCGACACGAGCTCACCGAAGCCGCACTGATGGATGGCGGGATGTCCCCTGAGGAAGCCCACGAGTTGGCGCTGCAGACGCACACCCTGATGAAGAACTACACGCCCGAAGTGATAGACAAGTTCCCTGACCTGTTCAACAACAACTGGCGTCGGGCATGGGGAATGGAGCCGCGGTGATCGTCATTGCAGAAGGAGGCCGTCGTGTGGCGGTTCGGATGGACGAGGTGTCTGCTGCGTACGTTGGGGTGCGTGTCGCACGTTGCAAACGTCCCGCCTTGCCCGGCGCAGGGCGTGAGGTGCGGGCTGTTGTGGAACTGAGCCGTGCCTTCGGCGGGATGACTATGCGGGCGTTGCTCGGAGCCACGTTCTCCCCGGATCCGCAGGGAACGTTCACCGTATTCGAAATCCCGTTCGGTGAGGAAATGCATACTGGCGCAGTCGCCACCTGCGCTAGCGAGGTCGGCCCTCCGCTGGTAGCCGGAATGCCGCGTGACTTCGCCGACGCCGCGCTCGACGGGCTCGCCGGGGACCCGACGGTCTGGGCTTTGCCAGCCGGGTTGCTACGGGTTGATCGGGCGGGTTTCGATGAGCTGGGGTCTTCCGAGATAGCATTTAAGCTTGTCAGTGGCCTGCTCCGGTGCGTGGTTGACGCTTTGCTGCACGATCGGGATCCACTCACGGCAGCTGAGGCCGTGGGGAGGGCTTGGTGATGGGGAGGCTGCTGGGCTCAGGGAAGCGGACGGCGCTGAAACGTGGTCCGCTTCCCTGAGGCGAGCGAACAATCAATCGAGGTCATAATCGTGAACGAGACGGTGATTATTAATTACCGCCTTCCCGAGGAGTTGGCCGTGATTAAGGGGATTGCCTGCCTGCACTGCGGTCAAGACTGGCTGCGTTCGTATCGCGTCAAGGGGAAGGGTAATACTTTCCTTCTCTGTGCCGAATGTGAGTCCGTGTGGCTCCCGGGGCAAGATTTGACGCAAGATACCGACGACTATCTCAGTGAATTTCTTGGGGACCCCCCCACCGGGTCTCAGTGGGACATGATCGAACGAGTTGATGACAATAAATGACTGGAAGGTGTGAACTCCTGAGATTCCGGCCATGATGCATTTCGCTTCCTCGAGTTGAATGCGACTCCGCCGGAATTTAATGTTGCGGTGCAGGTCTACCGGAGTCCACCCAACGAGTCGGGACGGTGCTGCGGTGATCGGCGATCCACGTCCATGCGGTCCACGTGCGGTGTCAGTACCGTCGGCATGCGGTCGGTGTGGCTGCTGGATCGACGCTGGATCACGCCCTAAATCGATTGATCTGCGTAGGTAATAGCCGAGGCGTCGATGTTCCGCTTCAACGTGCGGTGGGTGACGTGGCATCACCTTGCTGACCTGGCGGACATGCAGGTCATAGGTAGTGGCGGATACCCCCCGGCTCCCGTGGGGGCATCGTGCTGGGAAGGCCTGCTCCAGAAGAAGGCTTGGGTGCAGATTGGCCTTGACCGCAGCGCGCTGCGGTCAAGGCCAATTCTGCGTCCACGGTCAGCCGGATCTGAACCAACAGACAGCACGCCGTCGGCGGCGCAGCCGGCGACACGACCACCAGCTACCACTACGGGCAGCCCGCGGACTCCACCAAGCAGCCCGACACTCTGACCAGCACCACCACCACCCTGCCCGACGGTACCCAGACCGGCGCCACCTACAGCTACGACGCGGACGGCAACACCCACACCCGCACCATCACCACAACCGGCACCGACAGCCTCACCTGGGACAATAACGGCAATCTCGCGTCTCTCGAGTCCACCGGGCAAACCAACCCGAGCCTGTACCAGTACGACCCTGACGGCAATCTGCTCATCCAGACCGACCCCGCTGGCAAGAAGACCCTCTACCTGCCGCACCAGGACGTCACCTACGACCCCAGCACCAGCAGCGTCAGCGGGACCCGTTACATCTCCCTCCCCGGCGAAGCCACCTGTGTCCGCTATGGCTCCGGCACCAGCTACAGCTTCCAGACCAGCAACTACCAGGGCACCAGCTCCCTCGCCCTGGACCAGACGGCCCAAACTCCCACGTTCCGGTCCTTCGACGCCTATGGGAACCCGCGTGGCACCCAGCCAACCACCTGGTACGGGAACAAGGGATTCGTCGGAGGCACCCAAGACGCCACCACCAACCTCACCAACCTCGGCGCCCGAGAATACGACCCCACCATCGGACGCTTCATCAGCGCCGACCCCTACCTAGTGCTCTGACCGCATTGGTTCGCCGGGAGGGTGGTCGGAGCGATTGGATGTGCGGTGACGTCCGATCCGACCGCTGGGGTCGTGTCCCGCGTCGTGGTGTAGGGGATCAAGCGTCACGCGTTCCGGTACGAGGCCCTGGACGATCTCCGCGGAGGCGGTAGCCCAAGAGGAGCCCTGCTGAGGCGAGTTGAAACCCGGGCCCGGAGGAGTCACTGCCCCTGACCTGGGGATTCCGGCGCCTTGATCGCCTACACCACGAGCAGGGACACTATCACCGCTGGAGGCGCGGTGGCCGAGCCTGTCCGTGTGCGCAGACTGACCGACCAGGAAGGCCAGAAGCTGCAGCAGATCGTGCGCCGGGGTAGCACCAGCTCAGTGCGCTACCGCCGCGCGATGATGCTACTTGCCTCTGCTGGCGGGAACCGCGTCCCGGTGATCGCCCAGCTTGTGCAGGCCGACGAGGACACTGTCCGCGACGTGATCCACCGGTTCAACGAGATCGGCCTGGCCTGCCTGGACCCTAGGTGGGCGGGAGGCCGTCCCCGCCTGCTCAGTCCTGACGACGAGGACTTCGTCATCGTGACGGCCACCAC
This sequence comes from Streptomyces sp. NPDC002573, assembly GCF_042889625.1. Lineage (NCBI taxonomy): Bacteria > Bacillati > Actinomycetota > Actinomycetes > Kitasatosporales > Streptomycetaceae > Streptomyces > Streptomyces sp. NPDC002573. The sequence continues at coordinate 3,586 of NZ_JBIARC010000162.1, forward strand.
ACGACCGACCAAGCTCGGCCAGCCGTTCACCCGCTGGTCCATCCGCAAACTCGCCGCCTACCTGCGGAAAGTCCACGGCCGCGTCATCCGCATCGGCCGCGAGGCATTACGCCGCCTGCTCGCCCGCCGCGGCGTCACCTTCCAGCGCACCAAGACATGGAAGGAGTCCCCGGACCCCGACCGCGACGCCAAGCTGGACCGGATCGAGGAGGTCCTGGACCGCTTCCCGGACCGGGTCTTCGCCTTCGACGAGTTCGGCCCCCTCGGTATCCGCCCCACGATGGGCTCGGGCTGGGCCGCCGTCGGTCATCCAGAGCGGCACCCGGCCACGTACCACCGCACCCACGGCGTCAGGTACTTCCACGGCTGCTACTCGGTCGGCGACGACACTCTCTGGGGCATCAACCGCCGCAAGAAGGGCGCCGCGAACACCCTGACCGCGCTGAAGTCGATCCGGGCGGCCCGTCCCGACGGCGCACCCATCTACGTGATCCTGGACAACCTGTCCGCCCACAAGGGCGAGATGATCCGCCGCTGGGCGAAGAAGAACCGCGTCGAGCTGTGCTCCACCCCGACCTACGCGTCCTGGGCCAACCCGATCGAGGCCCACTTCGGGCCGCTGCGGCAGTTCACGATCGCCAACTCCAACCACCGAAACCACACCGTCCAGACGCGGGCCCTGCACTCCTACCTCCGCTGGCGCAACAAGAACGCCCGACACCCCGACGTGCTGGCCGCCCAACGCCGCGAGCGCGCCCGCATCCGTAGAGAGAAAGGCATCCGCTGGGGCGGGCGGCCCCTCGCCGATGCGGCTTGACAGGCCCGGCGACCTTGCCCGGCCGGGGCCTAGCAGTAGCCGTCCACCCTGGTGGCGGCCGGAGCGAGGTTGGGCCAGGGATGCCCGGCTCTGTCGGAGGCAGCGGACCGCAGGAGGTCGAGAAGAGTGCGCCCCGGGTAGCCCCGAAAACTCGCGTAGGTGCCGCGGTAGTAGCAGCTCCAGTAGCTCACGACCCGCCGTTGAGTGCGTGCGAAGTAGGCCGGGTTGTCCACGATGAACTGCCCGTAAGCGAGGTGGCCGCAGGTGCCGGGCGCGGCGAGATCACGCAGCTCATCGCAGATGACGATTAGGATCTCCAAGACGTACTCGCCGACCAGCTGCACGACGAAGGGGACGACCCATGGATCCGTGGAGCCAACGACCTTCTCCAGGTGGCGCTGCCTGACCACCCCGTCGCAGTGCCTTGAGTACAGGCAGTGCAGAAGCTGCCGTTGGCGCGACGAAAGCGACGCCACCGCGTCAGGTGGCGGCTCGTCGTTGTAGAGGCGCCCGGGGAGCAAAACCTGCTGGCCCTCTACAACCACCGAAAACGGCGCTGCCGGCAGGAGGCGAGAAACAGGCATGACCGACACTACTGCCTCGGCATCGCCTGCAAGCTCGGCCGGGAACGCCATGGTCAACGGATCGCTTCTATCGGGCGGCTGCACGAACTGAGCATAGGCGGACGCCCCAGCCACGAGTCTGGCCCCCACCACCTCACGGCCACCCAACCCGGTGAACGTATGCGGTCAGAGCACTAGAAGCCGACGACCCCGACCAAATCGGCGGCTACGCCTACGCCGGCGATAATCCGGTCACCCAGAGTGACCCTTCGGGCTTGTGCGCCGACGTCGACTGCCCGACGCGCAACTGCACGTATTGCATCAACCGCACACCTACAGACAAGGCAACTCCCCGGCATTGCATGACTACCCAGGCTCGGGTAGCACACCCAACAACACATCCGGCACCAACCGCGGCAGCGATGGCAGCGAGCCCGGCGGAGACGGTGGCGGCTACAGTGCTGGCGGCAGCGGCGGCGGGCACCAGGACTGCGGCTGGAACCCGTTGTGCTATGGGAAGGAGGCCGGCGGCTACCTGTGGGCCCACAAGGCGCAGATCGCCGGCGCCGTCGCAGGAGGCGTTGCAGGCGGACTGTGCTATGCGGCCTCCGGCGCCACTGCAGAAGAAGGCGTCGGCATAGCCCTCGCCACCCAATGCGGGGCCTTCGCGGGAGCCGTCGGCAGCTACACCGAAAACGCGGTGAACCCACACGGCGACCACTCGGCAGCCGGAACCGCCAGCGCTATTGTCAGCGGCGGTGTCGTCGGCGGCGCTACCGGCGGACTTGCCGAGGGGGCCGGGCAATTCCTGGCCGACCGCTTCGACGAGGGAACCCTGGCCAACTCCCTCGGCAAGGTGTTGAGCGGTTCCCCCGGGTGCAATTCCTTTACAGCCACGACCGTCGTTGAGATGGCGAACGGCACCAAGAAGGCGATCAGCGCCGTCACCACTGGTCAGACCGTTCTCGCCACCGACCCGCTCACCGGGAAGACCAAGCCGGAAAAAGTCACCGCCACCATCATCACCAAGGGCGATACCGACTTCACCAACCTGACGGTCCACACGGCCCACGGCGACAGCACGATCACCTCGACTCAGCACCACCCGTACTGGGACATCACACGCCACCGCTGGGTCAACGCCGGTGACCTCCACATCGGTGAGCACCTACGTGACGTGAACGGCGGCGCCGTGACGGTCGCCAGGGTCCGCAACTACGTCACTCACCTTCCGACGTACAACCTTACGGTCAACGAACTTCACACGTACTATGCGTTGGCGGGCGAGACGCCGGTCCTCGTTCACAATTCCAGCTGCCCTGTGCCGATTTCGAAGGGGCGCTGGGATCATATATGGGATCGGCATGTTGTTCGTGTCGGCGAATTCCCTAACAAGAGCAAGTTCTTGACGACGAGCAAAGCGAAGATCCAGAAGATGATCAATCGCGCACTCGATGGCCAGACGGGCGACGGGGCGTACTACTACAAGTTCCCGAATCCGATCGGCCGGAACGGGGCTGGGGATGATCAATACTACATTCGGGTTGTGGTTCGTGATCGAAAACTAATCACAGCCTTCCCATCTGAGGGGCCCGAGTGATGCGCGGTCGTGACATCGAACTTTCACTCAAGGAGGTGTCGTGGGCGTAGATGTGGCCCTCGTGCGCGTGGAGCAACGAGGGAGCAGTCCGAGGCGGCGGCGTGCGAGTCAGGTGGACGCTGTTCTCGATCTTCACGACAAATTCGCTCGCCTTTGCGAATCAAGTGTGCTCCCCATGCTGAGTCGAGTGGATCCCTACGGGACTCTGATCTTGAGTTCGAACGAGATGGATCAGTTTATCTCGGAAATCGAGATGGAATTTCCGAAGGTCGAAGATCCTGCAGTGAAGGAGTTCCTGAAAAGCGCGCTCAGGCTGGCTCGTGAATGTCAGGAAGAAGAGGCAATGCAGCTGCGTCTTGATGGAGATTGAAATCTCATACGGAACCTGTTGTCGACGAACGCGAGATTAACCTCGATTCGTCAGCGGTCGCGATTGCCTGATGAGGTTGATGGTTCGCCCTGTTTGTCCCGCGTGATCGCGGGCGGGGCCTTCGCGTGTCGC
>NZ_JBIARC010000163.1:0-6642 GCF_042889625.1 Streptomyces sp. NPDC002573
CGCACCCTCCGCCGCCAACCGGCGCGCCACGACCAACCCCAGACCACCCAGACCACCCGTGACCAGATACGCCGACTCCGACGACAACCGCACGGGCCGGTCGAAGGTGAGCACGACCTTCCCGATGTGCCGGGTGTGCTGCATATGGGCATAGGCGCGGGCCGCGTCCCGGCGGGGGAACACCGTCATGGGAAGCGGGCGCAGCGCGCCGGACGCGAACAGCTCGCCCAGCGCCTCGAACAGGCCGGGCAGCAGCGTGCCGTCGCGTTCGGCGTCGTCGCCGAGGTCGAACGGGAAGTAGCCGACGTCGGGCCGTTCGCTCCGCATCCGGTCCGGGGACCAGATGTCGAGCTTGCCCATCTCGACGAAGCGTCCGCCGGGTGCGAGCGCCGACAGACCGGCGGGGATGAAGTCGCCGCTGAGGCTGTTGAGGATGACGTCGACACCCTTTTGGCCGGTGAGGGCGAGCAGTTCCTCGGCGAACGAGGTGCTGCGGGAGTCCAGGACATGGGTGACGCCCAGGGCCCGTACGGCGTCCCGCTTGCCGGCGCCGGCCGTGGCGAACACCTCCGCGCCGAGGGCCTGCGCGATCTGCACCGCGGCCCCGCCGACGCCGCCGGAGGCCGCGTGCACCAGCACCCGTTCGCCGGGCCGCAGCGAGGCCAGACGGGCGAGGGCGTGGTAGGCGGTCAGGAACGCCAGCGGGACCGTGGCGGCCTCGGTCATGGACAGCCCCTCGGGCAGCGGGGCGACCTGGCTCGCCGACGTGGTGACGTAGTCCGCGAAGCCGCCCTCGGTCATCGCCATCACCGCGTCGCCGACGGCCGGTTGGGTCACCCCGGGGCCCGCGGCGGTGACGACGCCGGCGCATTCGAAGCCGAGCGGGATGTCCCCGGCGCGTTCGAGACCGTAGGCCTGCGCGTAGTGGTCCCGCATCATGCCCAACGAGATCAGCACATCACGGAAGTTGAGGCCGGCGGCCCGCACCTCGATCTCGACCTCGCCCGCCCGCGGGGGCCGGCGCCGGGCCGGCCGCGATCGCAGATACTCCGGTCCGCCGTACTCGGTGAGCACCAGCCTGCTGGGGTCCGGGGCGGGGGTGGGGTCGGCGACGGTGGTCAGTTCCGGGCGCAGTCGCCGCTCGCCTCGCACCGCGCTGTACGGCAGCTCCGTACGCAGCAACCGCTCCAACGGCGTCGCCCCGTCACCATCCACCACCACACACCGCAGCTCCGGATGCTCGGCATGCACCGTCCGCACCAGACCCCACACCGCACCCTGCGCCGGATCAGGCCGCTCCAGCCCCCGCACCACCTGACCCAGAGACGTCACCACATACAACCGCGGAGGCACCCCACACGCCACCAACCGCTGCACCAACTCCAGCAACCCCACCGACAACGACAACGCACGCGACGCATCATCAACACCCACTGACAATTCGCCACCGGCCGCCTCGCCACCCGCGGAAGCCACGAACACCACGTGCTCCGCCTCCGCCACATCCCCCACCAACGACACACCCGGCCCCAGATCCACCAGACCAGAACCACCGGACCCACCAGAGCCGTCGACCACGCACCACCGCCCGGAAAGCCCAGGGCCCACACCCTCCCCAGCCACCTCCGACCACTCCACCCCCACCAACCACTCCGCCCACTCCGCAGAAGCGGCCGTGAGGGCGGGGGCAGGACGGTCCTCGAAGCCCTCGACCTCGGTCAGGGGCCTGCCGTCGGCGTCCAGGAGGTCGATGTCCCACCGGCCGTCGTCGGTACGGCGGGCGTGGATCCAGTGGGCGCGTTCGTCGGCGTGCGGGTGCACCACGAGCCGGGCCACCGCGAACGGCAGCCGGGCCTCGTCCGACGCGTCCGAGGCGAGCGCACACGCCTCGGTGAGCTGGAACAACGCGTCCAGCAGACCGGGGTGGACGGGGGCGAGCGGGGCGGCGCCGGGCTCCGGCGGGGTCACGGTGGCCAGGGCCTCGTCCGTGTCCGCCCAGATCCGGTCGAGCCTGCGGAAGCGCGGCCCGAGTTCGATGCCGTGGGCGGCGAGCCGTGCGTAGATTGCGTCCCGGTCGGTCTCCCGGCCGAGCCGGTCCCGTACGGCCGCCACATCCACGGTCCGGTCCGTCCCGGGACCTTCCGAGGTGACCACCCGGCCGCCGGCGAACACGGGAGCGCTCGCGGGGCCCTCGGGCCCGTCGGCGTCGGGTCCCTCCGCCTCGGTGGCGTCGAGCAGCTGGAACTCCTGCTCGGAGGCGTCCGCCGCCGGGCTCAGCACGAGTTGGACCGTGCGCGTGCCGTCGTCGGGCAGTACCAGCGGACCGGGGAACACCACATCGCGCAGGACGACCGTGCGCGTGCCGTGGGCGGCCTCGGCCGCGCTCGCCGCCATCGCCAGATGGCAGGCGCCGGGTGACACCACGGCCCCGCCCACCCGGTGTTCGCCGAGGAGGGGCAGGGTGCCGGTGCCCAGCTCGGTCTGGAAGACCGTCGCCCGGTACAGCGGGAGGCGGACCCGGGTGTCGAGCAGGGGCCTGACCCGGGTGGCGGCCCGGGCCACGCTCCCCGGCGGCGCCGTGAACCAGTGGCGCTCGCGCTGGAAGGGGTAGGTGGGCAGGGGCACCCGCCGGGCGTGGGTACGGCCGTCCACGGCCGCCCAGTCCACGGGTACGCCCCGCACATGCAGGGCGGCGGCGCCGGACAGCAGCTCGGACCACTCCCGGCCGGGCCTGAGGCTCGGCACCCAGGCCGTGGCGTCGTCCGCGTGGTCCGCGTGGTCCGCATGATCCGCGTCGCTCCCGGCATCGGGCAGGCAGGCCCGGCCCAGGCCCAGCAGCACCGGCTTGGGCCCGGCCTCCACGAACACCCGGGCGCCCTCGGCGTGCGCGGCTCGTACGGCATCGGCGAACCGCACCGGCTGAAGGGCGTGCCGTACCCAGTACTCGGGGTCGCACAGCTCGTCCGCGTCCGCCGGGGCACCGGTCAGGTCCGACACCACGGTGATACGCGGGGCCGAGTAGCGCAGCCGTCGCGCGACCGCGCGCAGCGGCTCGGCGACCGGAGCCATGAGCGGGGAGTGGAAGGCGTGCGACACCGGCAGACGGCGGGCCTCGACGCCCTGTTCGGCGAGCGCGGCCACGACCGACTCCACCTGGTCGGCCGCACCGGAGACGACCACCTCGCCGGGCGCGTTCACGGCGGCGATCGACACCAGGGGGTGCGGGGCGACGGCGGCGGCGACGGCGGCCTCGTCCGCGCGCAGCGACACCATCACTCCGCCGTCCGGCAGCGCTCCCATCAGCCGGCCCCGCTCGGCCACCAGCGCGGTCGCGTCCTCCAGCGTGAACACCCCGGCCACACAGGCCGCGACGATCCCGCCGACGCTGTGGCCGAGCACCACGTCGGGGGTGACGCCCCAGGAGCGCCACAGTTCCGCGAGGGCGTACTCGACCGTGAACAGGGCGGGCTGGGTGTACTCCGTACGGTCCAGCGGCTCCTGTCCCGGACCGCCTTCCCCGTCCCGTGCGGCACCGGTGTCCTCCGGGTGCAGTACGGAGAGCAGGGGGCGGTCCAGGTGGCGGTCGAAGAGCTCGGCGCAGTGGTCGACGGTCCGGCGGAAGACCGGCTGGGCGGCGTACAGCTCGCGTGCCATGCCCGGGTACTGCGCGCCCTGCCCGGTGAAGAGGACGGCCACGGTCGGCTCGGGCCGGTGCGCGGGGACGTATCCGCGGGCCCCGGTGCCGGAGGTCAGTCGTTCGGCGAGTTCCCCGGGCGAGCCGCCCACCACGGCGAGCCGGTGCTCGAAGTGGTCCCGGCCGGCGTCGGCGGTGAAGCAGACGTCGGCGAGGGACGCCCCGCCCGCGCCCTCGGCCAGGAAGCCGGCCATCCGGCGGGTGGCGTCGGCCAGCGCGGTCTCGGTGCGGCCGGACACGGCCAGGACGTGCACGGGACGGCCGGACTCCGCGGCGGACCTGGGCTCGTCGGGAACGTCGTCGTCGAGAGCGTCGTCGTCGGGGGCGGCCGCGAGCACGATGTGCGCGTTGGTGCCGCTCATGCCGAAGGAGCTGACCCCCGCGACCCGGGCGCCGCCCGCCTGGGGCCACTCGGTGGGCGCGGTCGGCACGGTGAACGGCAGCTCCGCCCAGTCGACATGCGGATTGGGCTCGGTGAAGTGGACGTTGCCGGGGATCTCGCCGTGCCGCAGGGCCAGAACCGTCTTGATGACACCGGCGATCCCGGCCGCGCCCTCGGTGTGCCCGATGTTGCTCTTCACGGCGCCCAGCAGCACCGGGTGCGGGCTGCGGCCGAACACCGCGGCGAGGGCGCCGACCTCGATCGGGTCGCCCAGGGCGGTGCCGGTGCCGTGGGTCTCGACGAAGGACACCTCGTCCGGTGCGACGTCCGCGTTGGCGAGCGCGTCGCGGATCAGGGAGATCTGCGCGGACTGGTTGGGGACGGTGAAGCCGCTCGCGGGACCGTCGTGGTTGACGGCCGAGCCGCGTACGACGGCGAGGACGGTGTCGCCGTCCCGGCGGGCGTCGGACAGCCGCTTGAGGACGACGATCCCACAGCCCTCGCTGCGGCCGAACCCGTCCGCGCGGGCGTCGAAGGTCTTGCACCGGCCGTCCGGGGCCAGCGCCCCGGTCCTGGCCAGCGACAGCGAGGTGGTCGGGGACAGCCGCAGATGCACCCCTCCCGCGAGGGCGAGGTCGCACTCGCCGAGCCGCAGCGCGGACACCGCCTGGTGGAGGGCGACCAGGGAGCTGGAACAGCCCGTGTCCATGGCCATGTTGGGGCCCTGGAGCCCGAGGACGTGCGAGAGCCGGCCGGAGGCGAAGCAGAAGCCGGTGCCGGTGGCGTCGTAGTGCTCCAGCCGGGTGCCGGCGGCCTCCTCGACGAGTCGTGCGTAGTCGTTCTCGGCGATGCCCACATAGACGCCGGTACGGCTGCCGCGCAGGGTTCTCGGGGCGTGCCCGGCGTCCTCCAGGGCCTCCCAGGAGACCTCCAGCAGCATCCGGTGCTGGGGGTCGAGACGGGCCGCCTCCTTGGGGGAGATGCCGAAGAACAGCGGGTCGAACCGGTCCACGCCGTCCACGAAGCCGCCGTAGCGGGTGTACAGCTTTCCGGCGGCGGCCGGGTCCGGGTCGTACAGCCCCGACATGTCCCAGCGGTCCGGCGGGACTTCGGTGATGGCGTCCGTGCCCTCGCGCAACAGCCGCCAGAACTCGGCCGTACCGTTCGCGGAGGGGAACCGGCAGGACATGCCGACGATCGCGATCTCCTCGCGGCTGCGGGCGAGTTCGCTCTCCAGCTTGTCGATGACGTACACGGACTGCTGCAGCGAGGCCAGCAGCTCGTCGTGCGGCGTCGTTCCGGCCATGGTGGCGTTTCCCTCCAACAACTCGACGGTTCGGAGCGGCGGTTCAGTGCGCGAAGGCGCGTAGGAGGCGCACCTCGGTGCCGCGCCGCGGCGGTGCGTCGGCCGGTGCCGTGGGACCGGTGCGGGCGGACCGCGGACACGCCGGCCGGGTCGGCGCACGGTCCCGGGCGGTGTCGCTCCGCCCGGTCATCAGCGGCTCTCCGGAGCGCGTGCGGGAGGGGCGGGGGCGGCCGGAGGGGGGGCGGCGCACGGTGGCGGTGAGGGTCGTCACTGTCTCGGTACCTGTCCCTTTCTCGGTACGTGTCGCGGTACTGCGGGAGCACCCGGTCGGTGCTCCCGCGGCCGGTGCGCCGGGTCAGGCGCGCCGGTGTGAGCGGTACTTCTCCGAGATACGGGCCATCAGCTCGCTCGCCGATGTGTCGGCGGGAGCCGTGGCGCCGGAGCCCTCCTGCTCCACGTCACCGGCCGGGTCCTCGGCCGGTTCGGCGGACGGGAGGGCGAGTTGCTGTGCCAGGAAAGGCACGAGGTCGTCGAGGTTCGGGTGGGTGAAGGCCAGGGTGGTGGGGAGCTTCAGCTCCAGGGCGTCCGACAGCCGCGCCCGGAACTCCACGGCCATCAGCGAGTCCATGCCGAGGGAGGCGAAGCCCTGGTGCCGGCCGACCGGCTGCCGGGAGCCGAGCACCTGGCGCAGCATCAGCTCGACCCGTTCCGCCAGCAGGGCATGGGGGTCGCGGGCGGTGGCCAGCTCGGCGCGCAGCGACGGCGACCGGTCCGCGGCACCACCCGCCGCAGCCGTACGCCCGGCAGGGGCCGTGGTGGCCCCGGACCCGGTGGCCGAACCGGCGAGCCGGTCCAGATACCCGTCCGGCAGGGTGTCGCCGAGCAGGGAGCGGAAGGCCGCCCAGTCGGCCGGTACGACGGCGACACCCGCGGTGGCGGGGGCGGCACAGGCCAGCCGGACCGCGAGACGGGCACCGCTGTCCGCCGGGATCGGCCGCAGCCCGGCCTTCTCGTGGTCGGCGGAGTCCCGGGCGGCCATGCCGACCTCGGCCCAGGGTCCCCAGTTGACCGAGATCCCGGGCAGACCGTCGGCACGGCGGCGGGCCATCAGCACGTCCAGGAAGGCATTGGCGGCGCCGTATCCGCCCGTCCCCAGGGTGGGGACGAGGGCGGCGACGGAGGAGAAGGCGACGAAGAAGTCCAACGGCACCTTCCGGTCCCGCACCACCCGGTCCAGCTCCCCCGCACCCACCACCTTCG
>NZ_JBIARC010000164.1:0-6641 GCF_042889625.1 Streptomyces sp. NPDC002573
TCGGCGTTGCTGCCTGACGGCATGGCCACGTACTGGGCCTTGCAGAACCAGAGCATCTCGTCCTGCACGCCGGCCTGGATCTGCCTCAGGTGCTGGCGCAGGGCCTCCGCTCCGGTGATGACCTCAAGCAGCTGGCCGGCGTCGTGCCTGCGCATTGTGTCCCGGTAGGACTCGACGAGGCGGGCGGCCTCGATCCGGGCCAGCTCCAGTGCGTCGGCGCTGCGCTTGAGCCGGGGCAGCAGTGCCACGTCCGGGGGAGCGGCCCGGAACACCCGGGGTGTGCCATCCGTATGACTTGCCAGGCCCTTGGAGGCGAGTGCGTCGAGGATCCGCGCGGCGTCCGCGTCGGACAGACCGGCACGTGGGGCCAGGTCCGCCGGGGTGGCCCTGCCGGATGTGACGAGCAGCCGGTAGAGGGCCTCCTCCTCGTGGGAGATGCCGGTGACCTCCAGCACCATGGACGGACTCCCGGGATCTTGGACTTCGACGGTTGAACACCGTACTGCATTGGAGGCGTAGAGCAAGGGGGCACACGTCAGGGCACGCGCCCCGGGGGATTTACCTACCGATACAGGGCGTAGGCGCGCTGCACCGGCTGGCAGACCGTGTGCCCGCGGCGTCGCGAGCTGTGACGCACAGGGTCACCCAGCGCCGGTGGCCGCGCGGCTGAGGGTGTCCGGGTCGGCCGGGCATGCTGGATGACAGCTACGCCGTACTGCGCCGCGTCGAGCACGACGCTGTTTAGGCGACCGTGGGCGTCGAGGGTCGTACGGACAAGACCTTCGGCAGCGTCGGGGGCGCCCGCGTCAGACGGATACGCAAGTGCGCCGGTCTCGCGCTCCAGGCGCTACAGCGGGAGCTCCCGGCGCTCGGAGGCCACCGCATGATGCCCCTCCTCGCGCAGCAATCGGGCGGTGGCCCCGCCGATGCCGGAGTCGGCGCCGGTCACGATGACAACTCTGTCCTTCAAAATTGCTCAGTTTTCTGTTGGGAGAGCACACAGGAGCCGACCGTGGAACTGGTGTGTCATAGGCTCAGTCCATCGTGCCGCGCGTCCCGAATGACCCGGGCCGGCCACCCAGACGTACGGCCTGAAGGGCGATGTACAGCTCGGCGGAGCACTCCGCGTCGGTGGTGCGGCGACCGGTCAGTTCGGCGATGCGGTTGAGGCGGTACAGCACCGTGTTTCGATGGCAGTGCAGATGGTCGGCCGCCGCCGTGGTCGATCCGCCGCCGGCGAACCATGCGTGCAGGGTCTCCAGCAGGGTGACCTGTTCTTGCGGGGGCAGGGCTAGGAGGGGGCCGAGGACCGCCAGGGCGACTTCCTCTGCCGTGTCGGGGGAGGCGGCCGCCAGGAGGGACACCGGCGCGCTGCCGTACAGATGGGTGCCGTTGGTTCCATGTGGCAGGCACTGTACGGCCAGTTGAGCCTGCCGCCAGGCCGCCGGGGCTTTCACGGGCGAGGTGAAGGCGCGGCTGACCCCGATCCGGGACAGAGCGATGTCGGACAGCTGGCCGATCGCCGCCGCGATGGCGTGCTCACCCGGGAGGGACAGCAGGCCCACCCACGCCCCTATCTGCTGGATCCACTCGGAGCCGATTCCGGCGGCACGGAGGCGGCCGCGCACGCTGGGCAAGGGCTCGACCCCGTCGTGGACTTCGGCACAGACCACCAGATAGGGGCCTTGCCGGTCAAGGTCCAGGACGCGGGCGATCTCCCATGCGCTCGCGTTCGTGCCGGCCCTGCCGTCAAGCAGGGTGGTGAGCATCATGCTGCGGGCCGTGGCGTCACGACGTGACTGGTCCTCGACGGTTGCCCGGTAGGCGTCGGCTGCCGCACCGGAGTAGTCGTCGATGGCCGCCCACATGTCGGAGGCCATGTGCAGCAGCTGGACCATGCTCTCCTCGTCGACGGCCAGCGCGAGCAGCCGGTCCCAGACGAAGCGGCCGGCCAAACGGTACGCGTGCAGGAGTGCGGCCAGCGGAATGCCCTGTTCGGCCTTCAGGCGCCCAGCGGCACGGGGCGCCTCCAGCGTCCTGGGCCGCCCCTGCAGCGTCGCGAACATCGTCGACAGGTTGTCGCGCACCACCGCGCGCAACTGGTCCCGGCCGGGAAGCGTGCTTTCGGCGTACGAGTGCTCGCCTCCGAGGATCTTGTCGGTGAGGTCCTCCGCGAGCCGGTCCACCTCGGTCAGCAAGCGGCCGACCAGTTCGACGACCCGGTCGCCTGCCCTCAGCTGCGTCGCCACGGCCTCAGTGTAGTCGGCGGGACTGTGCACCGGCACAGTCCCGCGTCGCCTTCTCCCGCCCCCTGCCTATGGCCGAAACCCGCGGTGAGCGGTGGAATCACCGGCGGCGGTGCCTCGCCGTGGCCGCGCACATGGGGCGTGTGCACAAGTCATGGCGGATCGGAGGAGATCACATGGACAGCAGCAATGCGCGTTGTCGGGAGGACAGTTGACGGACAGGGAGACGCGCTCTTCGCGAACAAAACAAGAGCCCGGAACGGCCGGGATGGGGCGTCGCAGATTCCTCGGATATGTGCTGGCCGCGTCGACGCTGACCGTGGCCGCGGAACTCGGTGAGGCGGTGCTCGCCCCGGACGAGGCGGCGGCGGTTGTCCCCTCCCTGCCGGGGCCGGCAGAGATCTACGACCTCAACGACATGCTCACCGACGCGGCGCTGCCGACGACGAACCTGATCACGATCCGTGTCGACGCCGACGGTACGGCCTCCTTCGCGCTGCCCCGGGCGGAGGTCGGGCAGGGCATCACGACGTCAAGCGCCATGCTGATCGCCGAGGAACTGGACCTGCCACTGGACCGGATCCGCGTCATGCTCGCCGACGCCCGGCCGGAACTGCTGTTCAACCAGCTCACCGGCGGCTCCAACACCACGATCTCCACCTTCACGCCGATCCGCGTCGCCGCGGCGGTGGCCCGGGGGCGGCTGCTGAAGGCGGCGGCCCTGGAACTCAGGGAGCCCCTGGACGCGCTGACCGCCAAGGCCGGGGTGATCACCTCGTCGGCCTCCGGTCGCAGTCTCACCTATGGCGAACTGGCGGAAAGGGCCGCCTCCATGACCGACAGCCAGGTATCGGTCGAGCTCAAGGAGGCCGCGGAGTTCGAGGTCATCGGCACCCCGCAGCGGCGCATCGACGCGTTTCAAGCGGTGACCGGCCGCAAGAAGTTCGCCATGGACCTACAGGTCATCGACGCCCTGCCGACGATGGTGTGCCGGCCGCCGACGGTCAACGGCACTGGGGGGTCGGTGGCGAACCTCGCGGAGGTGCGGGCCATGCCCGGCATCACCGACGTCGTGACCGTCTCCACCGGGGTCGCGGTCCGCGGCCGTACCTTCGGTCAGTGCATCGACGCCGTGCGCGCGCTGAAGCTTTCCTGGGGTCCGGGAACGGCCGAGGGAAAGAGTGACGACACCATCCGTGACGAACTCCGCAAGGCGGAACTCCCGCTCCCTGCACTGGGCTTGCTGACCAAGTCGGTCGACGCCCGGTTCACCTTCCACTTCGCGAGCAACAGCGCGCTGGAGACCAACTGCGCCATCGCCGACGTACGGCCGCACTCGGCCGAGATCTGGGGAAGCCTGAAGTCCCCGATCGTCGCCCAGGAGCAGATCGCGCTGAAGCTGGGACTGCCCGTCTCCGCGGTGAAGGTGCATGTCACCGAGGGCGGGGGCTCCTTCGGGCGGAAACTCTTCCATGACGCCGCAGCCGAGGCCGCCGAGATCTCGCAGGCGATGGGCAAGCCGGTCAAGCTGATGTGGCACCGCACCGACGACTTCCGACAGGGCCGCACCCACCCGATGGCCACCTCGCGGGTGCGTGCCACCTACGCGCTCGGCCAGGTGCTCACCTACGACCAGAGGCACACCTCCGTCGCCACCGACTTCGGGCACGGAGTCGGCGAGATCATCACTGCCGAGGCCGCGCGACTGCCCGTCGGCGATCTGACCTTCTCCGAGACGATCTTCGCGCTCAGTCAGCAGACGCCGTACCAGTTCGGTGTCGTCACCCAGTTGCTCAGCGAGACCGACAAGGGCTTCCACACGGGCTCCATGCGCAACATCTACTCCCCCAACGTGCGCTGCGCGCAGGAACTGGTCGTTGACGAGCTGGCCAAGCGGATGGGCAAGGACCCGTACCGTATGCGCCGCGAGTTCCTAAAGGAAGAACGGGCGCGAGCCGTCCTGGACAAGGTGGCCGACCTCGGGGAGTGGGGCCGCAGCATGCCCGCCGGTACGGCGCAGGGCATCGCGCTCCACCCCGAGTACCACGCCTTCGTCGCCGTCCTCGCCGAGATCGACTGCCGACCGGAGACCACCGGCCGCAAGGTCCGCGACGCCTACACCGGCCCCCGTGTCACCAAGGTCGTGTGCGCCGTCGACGTCGGCCTTGCCATCAACCCGCGAGGGCTCGAAGCGCAGATGATGGGCGGCATCATGGACGGCATCGCGATCACCCTGAGCTCTGGCCTCCACCTCGACAACGGGCATTTCCTGGAGGGCAGTTGGGACAACTACTTCTACACCCGGCAGTGGAACACCCCACCCGAGCTGGAGATCGTCGTCATGCCGCCGACCACCGGGCAGCCCGGTGGTGCGGGCGAGCTGGCCGTGGCGGGCGCGGCGGCCGCCGTGGCCTGCGCCTACGGCCGTGCCACTGGCACCATGCCCACCAGCTTCCCCCTCAACCACACCGGACCGCTGGGCTTCGAGCCACTGCCCACCACCCCGCCGATCCCCGCGTCGCCCACCGACGGCCTCGACCGCGCCTTCTAGGAGACCCTGTGCCCGAACACACCTTCATCCTCAACGGCAAGCGGATGACCGTCGACATCGAGGACGATGTCCGGCTGCTGTGGGTGCTCAGAGACGTCCTCGGTGTCACCGGACCGAAATACGGCTGCGGGCTGGGCGTCTGCCAGGCCTGCACCAGCCACATCAACGGCAAGGCGTTCAACCCGTGTTCGGTGCCGGTGAAGGACATCGGTGCCGACGACGAGATCACCACCATCGAGGGCCTGCCCGCCACGGTCGGCAAGGACCTGCACCCCATGCAGGAGGCCTGGCTGGAGTACGACGTCGCTCAGTGCGGCTACTGCCAGCCCGGCCAGATCATGACCGCCGTCGCCAAGGTCCGCCAGGCCCGCGAGGAGGGCCGCGAGATCACCGAGGCCGACCTCGACGAGATCCGCAACGTCTGCCGGTGCGGTACCTACCACCGCATCCGCGAGGCGATCCAGGCCGGCGCGAAGAAGTACTGAGGCGCCGTGCTGGAGCTTGCCGAGCAACTTGCACGGTGGTGCGCCGAGGGTAGGGCGTTCGCCGTGGCGACCGTCGTCTCCGTCTCGGGGAGCGCACCCCGGCAGCCGGGAGCGGGGATGGCGGTCGACAACGAGGGAACGGTGGTCGGGAGCGTTTCCGGCGGATGTGTGGAAGCGGCCGTGTACGAGGCATGCCGTGCGGCCATGGCGTCCGGTCGCAGCGAGTTGCACCGCTTCGGGTACTCCGACGAGGACGCTTTCGCGGTCGGCCTGACCTGCGGCGGGTCCCTGGAGGTCTTCGTCCGGCCGGTCGACCCCGGTGACTCCGGGGAGTGGGGGACCGGGCTGAAGCGGGCAGCGGCCGTCGAGGTACCGGCAGCCGTGGCCAGCGTCATCGCCGGTCCCCCCGGACTCGTCGGGCGGGCGCTGTGGCTGACCGGGAGCGACGTCGCCGTCGGTGGGTTCGGGGATACGGTTCTGGACGCCGCCGTACAGGCCGAGGCCGCCGCGTTCCTGGAGGCCGGGCGAACCGGCACCGTCGAGTTCGGTGCCCGAGGCGGCCTGTGCGGGACGCCGCTGCGACTCCTGGTGGAGTCGAGGGCGTCGCCGCCGAGGATGCTCGTCTTCGGTGCCGTCGACTTCGCCGCGGCCGTGGTGCGCGTCGGCAAGTTCCTGGGCTGCCACGTCACCGTGTGCGACGCGCGCCCGGTCTTCGCCACGGCGGAACGGTTTCCCGAGGCCGACGAGGTGATCGGCGCGTGGCCGCACCGCTACCTGGACACGCAGACCCTGGACGGGCGGAGCCTGGTGTGCGTCCTCACTCACGATCCGAAGTTCGACATCCCGCTGCTGTCCCGGGCACTGCGCCTTCCGGTGGCCTATGTCGGCGCCATGGGGTCACGCCGCACTCATGACCAGCGGCTCGCCCTCCTCCGGGAGGCCGGTGTCACCGAAGCACAGCTCGCGCGGCTGCACTCACCGATCGGGCTCGACCTCGGCGCGCGTACCCCGGAGGAGACGGCCGTGTCGATAGCGGCCGAGATCGTGGCTGTCCGCCGCGGCGGCACGGGCACACCGCTGACCGGCGGCGTCGGTCCTGTTCATCGTCGGCGGGCCTCAGATGCAGCGCGCTCTCCGAGATTTCGCTGAGCGTGGTCAGCAGCCGTTCGAAGAGGACCGCGTCCCGAGCCCGAACACGCTTCTTGGCGCTGCGTCGCGCGACTCCACGTCCGCCGGCAGACCTGACGCCGCCGTGTCGTCCTCTTACCTCTGATCTTGGCCAGTGCTCCGCCCTTCAGGGCGGGGGTGAAGGCCATCCTTGGGTCGGAGGCGCGGAGCGCCGGAGTGCTCTGCGCCTCC
>NZ_JBIARC010000165.1:0-6640 GCF_042889625.1 Streptomyces sp. NPDC002573
TCACCACCAAGCCAACCGAACCTGAACCGCAGATCACCCCACAACCGGAACCGAAACAGCTGCCGTGACTACACCACCCCGCGGGACATGACCCTTCTACCAGGACCCGACTCCCAAGGCGGACGATGCCACGGTCAAGGCCGTCAAGGACCTCGGCACCCCGCTGTACGGCAGCAACCCGGATCCGTCGGCGCCCGACTGGGGGCAGGCGTCCGCCGAGCACCAGGCGTGGGACGCGCTGGTGAACTGGTCGATCGAGCCGACCGGCGCGGACAACGCCCGGCTGTTTTTGTCCTCCGGCGGCTTCCCGCGCACCGCGCCGGAGCCCGGAAGCCTCGAATTCCGCCTCGCTGTGGAGGACTTGAAGACCCGGTTCGCGTCCTGCGCATGGCGCACTCCCGTCGACCCGGACAAGGCCCTGGGCAAGGAGGTCGCCGCCGCGTCCGCCGAGTGGCAGCAGGAGGTCGCCTCCCAGGCCGGCCAGCGCAACCAGATCCTCGACGCCAACCGCGACGCCACCAAGGCTCTTGCGGCCGGTGCCAAGGCGCTCGGGGAGATGCTCGGCCAGTCCTGGATCGCCGACCATCTGACCCGCTGGCAGGAGTACTGGGCCCCGGGCGGTATCGGATGGATCGGTGAGTCGCCCGCGGTCATCCAGGTCGAGGCCGCCCAGGGCAAGTGCCTCGACGTGCAGGGCGGCGGGAAGACCAACGGCACCGCGGTGCAGATCTACACCTGCAACGGAAGCGCCGCCCAGCAGTGGCAGATCTTCGGCTACCCCCACGGCTACGCCCTGTTCAACGTCAACGCCCAGAAGTGCCTGGACGTGCAGAGCGGCAGTGCCGTCAACGGCACGAAGATCCAGATCTGGACGTGCAACAACACTGCGGCGCAGCAGTGGAAGTTCGACGTCCGTGCCGCGAGCGAGCTGCGCAACGCCGCTACGGACAAGTGCCTGGACCTGCACAAGTTCGACAACGGCTTTGACTCGTGGCAGTGGGACTGCAACGGCAGTGACCCGCAGACGTTCCAGGTCGTTCCCAAGGGCCACGAGGGCACCGACAAGCTCGACTACCCGGACAAGGCCCAGTTCGACAAGGCGAAGAAGGGCATCGCCGACGCCCAGGCGCAGGCCAAGAAGCAACTCGGTGTCCTCCAGGCCCAGCTGGAGATCGCCAAGAAGGCCGCCACCGGCTCGGACACAGCCACCCAGGCCGCCTACACCATCGCGGACGGCAACGGTGCCCCGCGGGGACGCGGTCTGCTGGTGGGCCAGCAAAAGGCCCAGGTCACCAAGGGTGCCGCCGCCGCCCTCCAGGCGATGGTGAAGGCGGGCCAGACCGCCGAGGCCGCAACCCGCGCCTCGGTCGGCGACAGCCAGACCATCGCGCAGCGTGCGCTCGCGCAGGCGGCGCAGTCGAAGGCGGAGTTCCGCAAGGAGGCCGCGCGGACAGCCGAGGCGCAGGCGAAGGCCGCCGCGGATGCCGCGAAGGTGCACCGCGACAACGCGCAGAAGGACAAGGAGACCGCCGAGGCGAAGCTCGCCGACGCGCTGAAGGCCGAGAGCGACGCGAAGGCGGCCGCCGCCGATGCCCACGCCAAGCGCCTCGCGGCCGAAGCGGAAGAAGCGACGGCCAAGGCGGAGAAGGAGACGGCCGCAGCCAAGCAGGCCGAGGCCGCCCAGCACCAGCAGAACGCCGAGGCGCAGGCAGCGACGGCGAAGGACGCCAAGGACAGGGCGGAAGCCGCCGAAGCCACCGCGACCGGCAAGCGTGACGCCGCGGTCAAGGCCCGCGACGACGCGAAGTCCAAGCGCGACGACGCCTGGGACGCCGAGCAGAAGGCGAACGCCGCACGGGCGAAGGCCGACGCGAAGGACGCCTACGCGGACGCCCACGACTCCGACGACAACGCCAAGGACGCACGGGCGGCGGCGGACGACGCCGACAAGGCCGCCGACGACGCCGAAGCGGCGGCGAAGTCGGCGCGTTCCGAGGCGGACGCCGCCACGCAGGCGGCGGCCGACGCGGACGCGGCAGCGACCCGAGCCGAGGCGGCGGCCAAGCGCGCCCGCGCCGACGCGGACGCCGCGCAGGCCGCGAAGCTGAAGGCGGACGCCGCCGTGAAGACCGCGACCAGCGCGGCGGCGGACGCCATCAAGGCCTCCCAGGACGCCGCCGCCGAGGCGAAGGCTGCCGTCAAGCTAGCCGACGAGGCCGAACAGCACGCCAAGGACGCCAAGACCCAGGCCGACCAGGCGAACACGGAAGCCGGCAACGCCCTGGCGGCCGCGGCCAAGGCTGCGGGCTACGCCTATGTCACCGCCCAGGCCGCTGCGGACGCCGGCAACGCCGCCGCACAGGTCGCCGACCCGGCCAACGACGCGATCCAGCTCGGCTCCCCGTACATCACCACCGACTCCGCCGCAGGTCTGGTCGTACTGACGGGCCAGGCGTCCAAGACGATCGCCGACCAGCAGAAGGCCGTCGCCGACGCCCACGCCAGGAACGCGCAGGCAGAGGCCGCCGCCGCCAAGGCCCTCGCCGACCAGGCGAAGGGCGACGCCAAGGAGGCCTACCAGCACGCCGCCAACGCCGCCTCCTACGCGGCCGACGCCCGCACCTACGCCAAGGAGGCCCTCGACTACTCCGCCGACGCCGCCCAGGCAGCCGCCCAGGCCTCGGCCTCACTGGCCCGGACGATCGGCTACGACAAGCAGGCCGCCGATGACGCGACCGCCGCCGACACCGCGGCCGGCCACGCCGACAGCTACGCCAAGGAGGCCCGCGACTCCGCCGACCAGGCCGCCCTGGACGCCTCCGCGGCCCACGCGGCGGCAGACGAGGCCGAACAGTCCGCGAAGGACGCCCGCACGGCAGCGGACCGGGCCGACTCCGCCGCGACCGAGGCCGAACAGGCGGCCAAGGACGCCCAGAAGCTCGCGGAGTCGGCGCAGCAGGCGGCCGACCAAGCCCAGCGCAACGATGCGAACAAGCAGGTGCAGACGGGCTCTGGAACCGGTGTCGAACGCAGCTTCTACGTCGTCGACAAGGTCGCCGAGGCGGGGCCGGCCAAGCAACTGAACCCGTGCGACTACGGACCCCAGGGCTGCACTGTGACGTACGAGCTGCACCTCGATGTCACGGTCAGCTACTACTACTGCCTCAATCCCGACGTCCCCGCCACCGAGGCCGGCTGCCCGAAGCCGGACACGCTGTTCCTCGGCACAGAGACGCTCAAGGACCAGACGAACAACTGGACCCACCACTTCAGCTTCGGTGACATCACCCGGATCGGCTGGCAGAACCTCTTCGGGGAGAAGGCCGGCGCCATCCTGTACGAAATCGTGCTTGGTGACGCTGCCCGGTGCTACCACGGAGACAAGTCCAGTTGCGCCTGGGCCGCCGCAACGCTCGTACCGACCTCCGTCGCCGAGAAGCTCGCCGAAGCGGCCAAGCTCGCCGTACGCGCAGAACAGGCCATCAAGACCGGTGAGGACGCCGCGCAGGTACTCGCGGATCTGAAGAAGATCTACGGGGAGAAGGGCGCCGCCCACGTCGGCGACCCCACGAGTGCGGCGGGGCTGGGACTGCGTATCGCGGCCGGTGTGACAGAACGGGCCAAGATAGCCCGCGGCACCCTCGACCCCAAGCTGCTGGACAGGCTCAAGGACGCCGGAGTGAGCTTCAGCAGGGCGGACACGATCTGGATAACTGAGTACGCCAAACCCGGCGTGCCCGTCGCCTGGCTCGAAAAGGGCAACGCCAAAAAGGGCTTGATCCATATCATTTTCCGGCACGCAGGGGACTTCGCGAACGTGGGAGTCCGGGTTGACGACATCCCGGCCCTTGTGAAGAAGGCACTGTCCGAGGGCAAGGTGGTGGGCTACCAGGGAACGGGGACCGGGAGACCGATCTTCGAGGTTGCCTTCAACGGCAAGACCCAGCGTGTGGGGATTACCGTGGCCGACAACGGATATGTGATCGGAGCCAATCCCGCATGACCTTCCAAGAACCGCAGTATGTGCTCGTACAGGCCAGGGGTGAGATGTCTCCGTTGTACGAGCCTGAGGATACCGGGACCTATGAGGACCTCGGCGCCTTCACCCGCAACATCCCGCTGGACGATGACCGACTGGTCCTTCCGGCAGATCTCGCGGAGGCGCTGCGCTCCTGGTCGTTGACCCGCCAGCCGGGGGGTTTCGCCTCCAGGCCTGACCTGCGCAAGCATGTCAAGCTGGGGCTCGCGATCGCCCAGCGACTGGCCAGGCACCTCGGGCCGGCGTGGGCGGTGCGTTACTGGGACGAGCGCCACAAGACAGCGAAGTGGGTGTGCTGGGGCTGCGACCGCCTCCACTGGGAGCGGGACAGCCACGGCGCCCCGCCCCATCCGGTGGACATCACGGTCGAAGGCGAGTTCAAGTTCGGTCCGCTTCGCTCCGAAGGATTCGGGGACTTCTTTCCCGATGATCCCGCCGCCGCCTTGGCTCTGTCCGACGGCCTTGTCGCTGATCTGTACACCTGGGCGGAGAGCATCGACACCACGCTGAACCTGGAGGTGCGGGATGGCGAGGACGGCAAGTACGACGCCGAGTGGGATCGACTGTTCCACGAGGGGATGGAGCTGGCGAAACGGGTCGCGCACAAGTTGGGACCGTCCCGGAAGGTGACCTACAAGGGCCTGGCCAATGGAGGTTTGGGCGCACTGACGTCCATCACCTGGCAAGGAGACCGGCAGTTGTAACCGTGAGTTGAGCGTGGTCGGCGGGGCGGAGAGAAGAACCGCACGCTTCCGCTCCCTTGCCGCACCGGATTTTGCGGATACAAAGGTGAGTGGCTGACTGCCGTGATGCGCGGGCCGCGCGGCTCGCTCGCGGCTGGATCCTCGCTGCTGAACTGCGACAGCTGCCCGTGCCCTCGACAAGGCGTTCCGGAAGTGGGTCAAGGATGGGCCGCAGAACGCGGAGGTCGGCAATAAGGTGTTCACCCAGCTGAAGTATGTGGGCAATCGGACTGGAGGGTCTCTTCGACCGTCCATCTGCGTCCGGCTACCTGCACCTCGCCATCCTCCGCGCAGACGAACGCATGCGGCAACCTGCGAGCTGCCTTGAACGAAGAGTGATCTCGACAGATCGATGAGGTCGAACCTCGCCAGGTAATCCCTGGCGGGGTTTCCTCGTGCGTAACCTGCGGGGGCACAGGGCAGCATCAAGTTTCGTGCTCGCGGCAGTTGTTGCGTGATGGGCGGAAGGCAGCGCAGGCATTGGACCCGCGGGCGACAACCGAACCGTTCCTGACCTGAGGCCCGTTGTCGGGGGTGCCTCTCTATCTCTCGTCGAGCGAGGCGGGGTGTTCTGGGTTCGTGGAAGGTGCCGTCGCGGAGCATGGCGGGTTTGCCGTCAGCGGGCTGTGCAGGTAGCACGTCGTCGGGAAGCTGCGGGAATCCGAGCAGCCTGATACACCGTCATGTGGCCCGACATCCACATGACGTCCGAGGAGGGCATGCGCGCGCCGACCCCCATGGGGTCATCACACGTTCCTCCTGAAAGACGAACGCGTATATGACCAGTTCACGGGACCCGACGGAATGCCCGTCGACCAATGGAAGGAAGAATGGTCGTATCCAGAGGACCACAACTGGACCCTCGTGTCCCCGAACCCATAAGATTGGCGGAAAATCCAGTGGTAAAACTTCAGGATGTCCTAGACACCCTCGAACGCCGTGTCGGAATGTATACGATGACGCAATCCTTCAGTGAGGTCTGCGCCTTCCTTGACGGATTCGACATGTGCTCTGGCACGGCCACGATGAACGGCTTCCGCGCCTGGCTAGGCAGACGCGAAAAGGGTTCCAGGGAACTTACGTGGTGGGGCCTGGTGTTGTGCGAAATAGATCCAACACTGACGGTGTCCGACGTCCGCTCGTTCTCGCCGGCGCAGATTGAAGAGGCAGTTTCGGAACTGTTCTCGCTGCTGCGGGACTACTTGCGGACACTCGGTTCAGACTGACCGTACCCGCCAGCGTCCGTACCCCGTGCGCGGCCGACCGGCGCAGACATCGACGCCACCTCGCGGATCACGTCCGCACCCGGCTCCGGGAAGCCCCGAAATGCCCGCTGATCGGCAGATGAGTGCGTGGTCCGCCGGGGCTAGCAGACCGGCCGTGGTCCGGCCTCGGCCTTGTAGCCGTCCGGGTACCAGGGCGCGCGGCAGTGGCAGCACGTCTGCCGCACTGGCCAGTGCGGCAGACGTACTTCCATGCCCTGGCTGGGGGGATAGAACTGAGGGGCCAGCCATAGCGAGACGCCGATCTGGAGCATGACGCCGATGACATTGCCCCGCACGCGTTCAATCGCGGGGGAAATGCCGGCTGCGTCCCTGCGACCGCGGATTGCACGGCATGCCGTGCGGAGTCCACGCCAACCGCTCCCACTCCGGGACCTCCATCATGAGGGTGACCTTCGGGACCTCGAGGCCGATCCAGGCCCCGACCGCATCAACTCCGGTGAGCTCGCTGACCTTTAGCGCCTCAAGCGTAAGTCTGGCCTAGTACTGCAACCGCATCTGGGGGTTGTGGCCTCGACGTTTGTAGTGGGAGCGGCGGGCTCGGGCCTGGCTGTGTCTACGGAAGTGTGACCAGT
>NZ_JBIARC010000166.1:0-6213 GCF_042889625.1 Streptomyces sp. NPDC002573
GGCCCGGCAGCCCGCGTCCTCCAGGTCCATGACGAGGTTCTTCGCCGCCTGCGCCACCCAGGCCGCGGTCGGGTGCGCGGCGGCGCCGAGGATGCGGATCCGTCGGCTGGCGTGCTCGATCACCGCCAGCACCTGCAGACGCGCACCGGTCAGGGTGACCGCCTCGAAGAAGTCGCAGGCCAGCAGCGCGTCGGCCTGGGAGCGCAGGAAATCGGCCCACGTGCCGGCGCCGCGTTCGGGCGCTGGGTCGATTCCGGCCTCCCTCAAGATCTCCCAGACCGTGGAGGCGGCGACCTTGATGCCCAGGACGAGCAGTTCGCCGTGCACGCGCCTGTAGCCCCAGTGGGGATTCTCGCGCGCGAGGCGGAGTACGAGGGCACGTATGGAGTGCACGGTCCGCGGCCGGCCCGGACGCTTCGGCCGGGACAGGGCGGCATGCCGACGTGCGAGCAGGTCCCGTGCCACCGCAGCACCGTCTCCGGGCGCACCAGCAGCCGCACCCGGCGCAGCGCATCCATCGGCAACCGGTGCAGCAGCGCCACCAGGAACGCCCGGTCGGCCGCATCGAACCGCGGTCTGCGCTTGCCCAGTTGCCGCTCCAGCACCGTGATCTGATGCCGCAGCACCAGGATCTCGATGTCCTTGTCCCGATCACTCATCGGCAGTAGGCGCAGCAGCGCGAGCGCGTTGCTCACACCGATGTTGGCCAGTCGCAGCAGCACGGACGATCACGTTGCAGTGCTGATCGGCTTCCGCGCAGCCGCGGCGTGAGCATGAGCATTCATCGTCGAAGCTCCGCGAAGGCCGCCCACCGCCTCACCACCTGGGCGGATGAGGTTTTCGGCAAGGACAAGGTCAACGGGATTAGACGGGCCGGTCCGGCAGGGCCGGTCATGGTCGTGGCGGCGGCGGTCAGGGCGAGGACGGCGGATGCGACAAGAGAGAACAGCGACCAGCGCATCCAGCAGTTCCAGCAGGTCACCTGCCCTTCGTCCAGGCCGGTGAAGGTCTTGCCGAGTTGGAAAGTCTCTTCGATCCGCCACCCTCGGCAGATCACTTCCACCAGCTGGACGAGGGTGACAGGTGCGGGCGACCAGCAGCGGAGGAAGGAGATCTCGCCGGTGTACCGGTGCCGGCGGGCGACCAGGACGCTGGTGCCGTCATCTCCGTGTCCGTTGGGGGTGTCGTCCGCGCGGACCGACTGGCCGCTCGGCTGCGGGCGGGTGCCTCCTGACCCGGACCGCAGCGCCCGCACGGTCGTACGCGGCCGGCGGTGCGCAGGGTCCTTGGGTCATACAACGGGGAATCCGTAGCTGTAACCCTGGGCGTCGAGCTGGTCCAGGAGGCGGGCGAGTGCCTGCACGGTCTGCGAGCGGTCGCCGCCGCCATCGTGCATCAGGATGACCGCGCCGGGGCGCAGGTTCTGGTCGACGTTGCGCAGGATGCCGTCTACCCCCGGGCGCCGCCAGTCGTTGGCGTCGTCGGACCAGCCGAGCGGCCTCAGATCGTGCTGGGCGGCGATGGCGCGGATCCACGGGGTGAAGTCACCGCCGGGTGCGCGGTAGTACCAGAGCTTGGTACCGGCCCCGGCGGCGTCGGCTATGTCCCGCTGGGCGTCGACTATCTCGTGCGTGTTGTAGTCGACGGACATCCGGTCCTGCTGCTCGTTGTGGTGCACCGAGTGGTCGCACAGCCGGTCGCCGGCGGCTTTGATCGCCTTGGTCAGGTACGGGAACCGCTTGGCTTGGGGGCCGATCTCGCAGAAGGTGGCCTTCGCGTGATGCTGCGCGAGGAGGGCCAGTATCTGCGGTGTCCAGCGCGGGTCCGGGCCGTCGTCGAAGGTCAGCGCCACGGTCTTGCCGCCGCCCGCCGCGCCGCGCGAGATCGACGGGTCGGCGAGCGGCCCGCCGCCGGGCGCCTTGCCGCTGACGGAGCTGCCCGGGGAGGCGGCTGCACCGGGTGCGGTGGTGGAGTCGGAGTTGGGCGGGGACAGCGGCGCACTGTGGGAGGGGGTGAGCGGGACGCCCCGGGACGGGGTCGGGTTGTCCGACGCCGAACCCGGCATGCCCCGGGACGGGGTCGGATTGTCCGACCCCGTACCCGGCGCGGTCGGCGACTGGGCGGACGCCGACGGGGACGCGGCTGAGGGCGCCGCCTGGGCCGACGTACTCGTACTGGTGTGGGGTCCGCATGCCGTGAGGACGGCTCCGGCGAGTGTCGCCACGAGCGCGGCGGCTGTCGTCACTTTGGCCCTGGCCGATGCCACAGTTCTCCCTCCGACGGCACCGCGGCCCGGCGCCTGGATTGGTGATGGTCGCGATGGGGCGCGCAGAGGAACAAATAAGGAAACCGGCGGCCGGTGCGGGCCGCGGTGGTCGTCGTCTGCCCGCGGGGGTGCGGCGGGTGCTCGCTCGGGGCCCTGTCGCACACTGCACCGCGCTCTGGCACGGCGCGGGCCCCTCGCCCGCTCACGGACGATGGTCCCCCCGGCGGGACCGTCACTTACATCCCCTTTGCGCCTGATGTCGGTCCACCGTAGAAGAGCATCGCCGAAGACCCCAGAGCCTCCGCGAAATCCCCGGTGTGACAAATATCCCATATACGAAATACCTCGCACCGATCCGCAGACCGGTGCGCGCACAACAATCAGGCCGGCCACCGCCCCGTGCGCTGGGTCCACGACACGGCACCGCGGAGTCGCCTGTGAGGGGTGTCGGCGTCGGCCGGCAGGTGCTGCCACGTTGACCGGCCGGGCTTCGCCTTGTGCGGAGGGCCGCGGACCGGGGTGGTGTGGAATGGGATGCCCGGGAGGGCTTCGAGGCGTATTTGATTGTCTTCGTTCCGTCTGGAACGCAGGAACCCCCGGCTCCCTCCGAAGCCCGGAGCCGACAGCGCCTGGCCTGTACGTACGGGAAGCCCCCCACTGAACACGCTCTGATCCACCCGGCAGGTCAGGGGCGGCCCGCCAGACCGCACTCAGCCGGCTCCTGGACCGCCTTGCGGACGTCCCCGCACTCTCTCCCGGCCGGATACTCAGTCCTCGCCCACCTGCAACAACGTCAGGGCGAAGCCATTGCCGATCCCCGCGACGACTCCGTCGAAGGTATGCCGGGTGACCGGGTCCCACCCGCGTGCCCGGGGCGAGAGGTCGCTGATGTTCGTGTACCAGGCAGACTGGTAGCCGAGCAGACTCACGACTCGCTCAGCCGCTCGGTGAACATGATCGCGGTCGCGGCATGGCGTAACCGGGTACACCAGGTCCTCAGCCGCCAGGTAGGTCAGGAGCTCCACAGCGCGCTCACGGTCGATCCGAGACTGGGCCGCGAGGAGCGTTCTCAGGGTGGGGTGGTGGTCGAGGGCAAGCAGGGCGTGGACGTGACGGTGCTGCAGGCGCCCCGTTCCGCCTCCATCTCGGGCCCGACCGCTGACGTCGAGCGCATCGGTCAGGAGGGTAACGTCGAGCCGGGTGTCCCAGAAGCCTGCGGGCGCACGGTTTCCCTCTCCCACCGGGAGCGGACGTCGGCGTCGCGATCGGGTATGACGCACAGGCCCATCGCCGGGTCGGGCGGAATCTTCTCGGCGATCACCTTCAACAGGCGCCTCGCAGAGTGCACACGGCCCTCGCCCTTCGCTTCCTGTCCTGGCCACTCCGCTGCGACGATCGCGGCCAGGGCGTTGGACAGCGCCTGGTCGTAGATTCCTTCGTGCCCGGGCTCGGTTTCCGCGGACAGGTCGACGCTGGAGACCTCGGAAAACGGGTCCGCGTCATTCTCCTGCCGGAGCGCGTTGAGCATCATCATCGCGCACTGGCCGAAATATTCGGCCCGGCGGTCGCTCGGAAGGTCGTTGCCCGACTGCATGCGCACATCATCGTCCGGACACGGAAACGAGGGCCCATCGGTTTGACCCGACGACGCACCAGCACAGCCTGATCGGACGGACCCAGCACGAGCGGCGCCGCACACACTGTGGCGCCCAGCGTCCAGGGCAGCGCACAGCCGCACTACCGGCGGGCTCACGCAATTCCCGTGCCCACTCGGTGGAACGTTCTCTACGGTGACCTGCGGCGGAACGGCGTCCTTCCTGAGCATGTGGTATCGCTGGTACCGTGGATACCATGTCGGATGCCAAAACAGCGATGAACCTGCGCTTTCCCGACCCTGCGCAGCGGGCCGCGATCGCGGCCGCGGCCAAGCAGGCGGGTGTCAGCATGCAGGAGTACATCCTTTCTGCCGCCTACGACCGTGCGACCGCTGTGGAGCGGCGGTTCCTGGACGGTTTCAAAGCGTCCATGGCTCGTAGCGGCGCGGCTTTCGCGGTCGAGCCCGGCAGCCTGGACCCCAGTGCCGAGCAGCGTGAGGCCGAGCAGGAAGCGCGTCGAGAACTCGAGCAGCACCAGGAGCGAGGCCACGCCGCGTGACCCAGCCGGAACCGCTCCACCCGCTCGACGTGACTTTCCTGCTGCACGCCGCCGAGCTGCTCGACGGCGATCCGCAGGTCGACGACTACGGACCGCTGTACGCCGCGGTCGCCCGGGTCAATGCCAAGGCGATGCAGCGTGACATCTACGGCTCCCTGTATCTCAAGGCCGCCGCGCTGCTCCAGACCCTGGCGAAACTGCCGTGCTTGGAGCATTCCAACGAGGCCTTCGCCTGGCATGCAACCGAGGCCTATCTGATCCTCAACGCGCGCGGACTCGACTACCCGCCCAAGGCGGCCGTCGCGCTCGTGCGGGACGCGGCCTCGGGAGCGCTCGGCGTCGCCCGGATCGCCCGCCAGCTGCGCGACTGGACCGCCGCCTGACGTGCAGTACCGGGGAGTCGTCGTGGCCCGGCGCGCAGCCTGCACCAGCCACAGGGCCGGATTGCCCGCGCAGCACGCATGCTCCAGCAAGACGGAGATCAGCCGCACTACTGGCTGCCGGTCGTCACAGCACGGTCATGAGGAGGCGGGTGCGGGGAGCCTGCTGCGCCCTCCGTCGGCCCCGGCACTCCCCCGAAGGCGCACACAGCCTTCGCCGGCCGCTGCCCCCAGCCGCACAGTGGCGCAGGGAAGCGGGCGGAAGGCGCCTCCGCCCTGCCCTTCGCCTGGTGTGCACGGTTTACTAGGCACCATGGTTCAGCAGTCGTCTCCTGGTGCCACGCCCTCCGTCGCTGACGTGCTGCACGAGCGGTACGCGGGGCGACTTCCCGACACCCTGGAGGAGCTCGGTGGGCCGGAGCACGGGCCGTCGAGCTGCCGCTCCACATCGTCTCCGGAGTCCGCGGCGCCCAACTCGCCGGACGCGCCACCCTCATCACCTGCGGCCCCCTCCCCGCCCGCCACGGATCACGCGAACCCTTCCGCGACGCCATCACCGACATCGAAAACGCCCTCGACTCCAACAGCACAAACCCGGCACCCTCCCGGCCCACGCCCCCTACCTCCACCAGCGCACCGCCGACCGCATCGGATCCCTCACCCGCCTCATCCGCCAAGCCGCCATCACCGCCATCTGCGACGGCACCGAACGCATCACCAAACGATCACTCGAAGCCATCCGCCTCGACCACCTCGCCGAGCAACACAACCGCCCCCGCACACAAGGCCGCTAGCCCACCACCCCTCCAGCACAAACAGCTCTGACCAGCACAAACACCAACCGAGCCTTTTCACGCTAGAGCTACCTACAACGAACCCAGCCCCACTCAGCGCACAAGACACAAACCCAGCTCACACACCCCGGCCTCTCCACCGAAGCCGCCCACCCCGCCCCTCAGCAAACCAGCAAACACCAGGCCAGCCGCCGCCCCATACACCAACAAGCCCCCCTCCGAGCGTCAGTCAGCGGCCACGCGCCCGGCGCGGCCGGGTCGAACGGGTTCGGACCTTCACTGCCGTCCGGGAAGGAGGGCGCGATGCCGCACACCCGCCAGCAGAAACGCGTGATCTCCACCTGGGAGACCATGTGGCGCACCAGCGGCGCCACGATCTCGGCAGCCGTCGGGGCAGCGGCTTCGACCGCCTCGCGAACGGCCGGGTGGCCCAACCACGAGGCAGCGACTTGCCGTGCCCATTGTTCCTCGTTGCGGTACCACTTCGCCGCCGCCCGCTCGTCAACCATCCCGCCATCATCACCCTGAACCGCCCCGGGTTCGGTAGAGATCTCAGATTGTGGTTGTGACCTGGGGTTTCGTGAGTTCCGTGTAGTAGTTGGCTTCGTACTCGACGGGC
>NZ_JBIARC010000167.1:0-6151 GCF_042889625.1 Streptomyces sp. NPDC002573
GATATGACTTCGACACTCACATCCTTGCAGGTCAACGGCACCTTTCTGCTATCGGGGCGTCAGGTCGCCCAATTCCGCTGAATAGCCAGGGTTAATACGCCCCTCTTCTGCCGAGCAGTAGATAGCGGCGTTTGACGGCAGCGCTGATGGCAACGCAGGCGAACGCCGACGGCGCCGCGAGGCATCTTGCGGGGCCGTCGACGTCGCTGCAGGCGGTGCAGAGTTACGGCGCGGCAACCGTGCCTGTGGGGCTCGGAAAGTCATCGCCGCAGGTCAAGCAGCGTACCGGTACTCGTTGATGGCACCACCGAGGATGCGGGTGCGCAGGAGTCTGTGGTCGTCGAGGTCGTGGACGGTGGCGGGCTGCCCGGAGGCGTGAGGGGGTCGTTGATCTCGGGCCCGGTGAGGTCGGGGCGCGTTGTAGTGCCGTTCGAAGTCGGCCAGGACTTGCCGGGCGTGGGCCTCGTTCATGAGCAGGACGTGGTCGAGGGCCTCGCGACGGACGGTGCCGATCACCCGCTCGCAGTGCGCGTTCATCCGAGGCGCCCGTGGCGCGCTCAGCAGCACCTCCATGTCCTCGGTTTCGAAGACGGCGTCGAAGGACGGGTCGTACTTGGCGTCGCGGTCGCGCAGCACGAAGCGCAGGGACTCCATGTGCGTGTCGAGTTGGTCGGCGAGATTGCGGGCCTGTTGCGTCGCCCAGGCCCGAGTGGGGTGGGCGGTGACGCCGGTGATGTGCAGTCTGCGGGTGCCGTGTTCCAGGAACGCCATGGCGTACAGGCGCTTTCCGAGCATGGTGTCCACGTGGAAGAAGTCGGCTGCGGTGATCCCTTGGGCTTGGGCGGTCAGGAACTCGCGCCAGCTGGGGCCGGACCGGCGTGGAGCCGGGTCGATGCCCGCGGCGTTCAAGATCCCCCAAACCGTGGACGGTGCGATCGGATGGCCCAGCCGGGCAAGCTCGCCTTGGATCCTGCGATGTCCCCACCGGGGATTCTCGCCGGCCAAGCGCAGTACCAGCTTCCTGAGCGCGGCCGCAGTCGGGGGTCGGCCGGTGCGGCCGCGGCGGGCGGAGTAGTCCTACTTCTTGGCGATCAGCTTGCGGTGCCAGGCCAG
The DNA here is from genome assembly GCF_042889625.1 of Streptomyces sp. NPDC002573. NCBI lineage: Bacteria > Bacillati > Actinomycetota > Actinomycetes > Kitasatosporales > Streptomycetaceae > Streptomyces > Streptomyces sp. NPDC002573. The sequence continues at coordinate 1,114 of NZ_JBIARC010000167.1, forward strand.
TAGGGTGCCGGGGGTGACGGGGAAGACGTCGGCCCAGCGGCGGCGCGGTATCAGCGAGGACAGGGCGGAGAGCCAGAACCGGTCGGCCCACTCGTAGCGGACCGGGCCCTTGAGCTGACGGCGCAGGACTGAGTTCTCATGCCTCAGCACCAACAACTCGGCGTCCCTGGCGGTGTCTCGGCGCAGTAGGACAGCCGGTAGGGACAGCATCGTGCGGGCAGCGCGGTACAACAGCGACACGACCATCGGGACAGCGTCTCAGCCACCACCGACAACCATGTACACCGCGGCTCACCTGCAGCGATGACTTTACGAACCCCACAGGGCCGTGGGGTCGGGTGTACGACCTTTTCCGCCGCTGGCAGCGAGACGGAACGTGGCACCAGATCTTCACCGCCCTGCAGAGCCGGACGGATGCGAAGGACCTGATCACCTGGGACATCAACGTCGACTCGACGATCGTGCGGGCCCATCAGCACGCCGACGGGGCGCGCAAAGGGGGGACCTTCAGAAGGAGCCGCCCGGCGGCGTCGCCGTTGAGCCGGACGACCACGGGCTCGGACGCTCGCGCGGCGGGCTGACCACCAAGTTGCACCTGGGCGTCGAGCAGGGGCAGAAACCCATGTCCATCGTGATCACCGCCGGGCAGCGCGGGGACTCCCCACAGTTCGAGGCCGTCCTGGGCCGGGTGCCCCGCCTGGGGTCGGGCAGGCCGCGCACCCTGCCGAGGCGAGTGCGCGCGGACAAGACACCCCAGGGGCCGGTCAGCTCTGCCGATTCTCCCATGAGGCCACGAGGTCAGTGCATGTGATGCGGATGTGACCACCAATCAGCTGGATGGTATGCACGCAGCCCGTGGCTGCGGGCAGAATCTCGTCGAGTTGCACAGGCCCCAACTGGTCCAGTTGCCCCGTCATTTCGAAGCCCGTGACGCCTTGGTAGCAGACTCGGAGGACCTCTTGCGAGAAGTCGTTCCAGTGAAGAAGGATGTGTAGCGAGAGCTCTTTGGATCTCTCCTCGGCCGAGATGAGGTACGGCCGCAGATCCTTGACGCAGTGCTCGCGGTAGAAGTCGTAGTGCTCCGGGTCGGAAGCGAACCGCCGTGCGCCCACGGGCAGGTGAGAGAGGATCTCAGGGAGCTTTTCCAGGTACGCGCTCGGATCGAGTAGGTACCCGGTTTCGGTCTTCTGAATGTTGATGAACTCGAGCATGGAATTCCTTCGAACCGTGGGGGCGTGAGGCGGGTGCCTCACGCCCCCTGGAAACGCCTACGGTGACTCAGCAGCCACGCGGCCTCATCCAGTCTTCCCCCTTGATGCTGTCGCCGGGCTTGAGAATGCCTGCGCGACGCATCCAGTCGACAGCGTACCCCTTGAGGACTGTCTCCAGCTGATACGGAGGGTCCTTCGGGACCGGCAGAGAGTGCTTGGAAAACCAGCCATCACTGCCGAAGAATCCGTACTCCTTACCCTGGTAGTAAACATGGATCTCGAAGCCCGACCTCCCTCCGCCCGCCGGGAACTGGTCGATTCGACCTGTGTAGTCACCGAAGAAGTGCAGGGGGTCGAGACCGCCACTGGCGGCTGACCTGGCGGTGAATGCCCGCCCCGCTGGCAGGAAGCGTGAGCTTCTCGCGAGGGGCACCCGCGGGCAGCTGTCCCCGGCCTCGGCAAGGCTGTGGAACCGGGATTCCTCGATTACACCTTCGACTCCCTCCTCGACTTTCTTGGCGGCCCTGAGCTCACCGGCGGCGGGGAGGACGACCAAGGCCGCGGAGGCGCATTTGCCGAGGGTGGGGTTTTTGATGCAGTCCTTGATGTCGTTGAGGCCGAGGAGTTCCCAGGTGATTGCGGTCAGGGTCGGGTCGGGCGGGGTGGTGTCGATGACGAAGTCGCCCGGGGCGAGTGCGCAGGGCAGGAAGCCGGCTATCTCGTGGTTGGGGCTCGGGCGGCAGCGCCGGGGCTGCTTCTTCTTCGCCTCTGCTGCGGCCTTGCGTGCTACTTCGGCCTGGCGTCGGGCTTCGGCTTCCTCGGCCCGACGCCTGTCCATCGTGATCTGCCAGGCCTGCTTGGCCTGGGTCTGGGCTTCCTTGGCGCTCTTGCCGGCCGCGACCGCTGAGTCGTGGGCGTCGGCTGCCGCATGGTCGGCCTGTTCGGCGGAGCTGCGTGCGTAGGTGGCGTTGAACTGGGCCTGGGCGGCGGATTCGGTGGCGTCGTCGGCGTCGCGGTCGGCGGCGTCGGCGGCGTCGCGTGCGGTAGCTGCGGACTTGGCGGCCTGGTTGGCGGAGTTCTCCGCGCTGGTGGCTGCGACGTCGGCGTCGTGGGCGTAGCCCTGGGCCTGGTGGGCGGAGTTGGCGGCTTCGTTGGCTGCCTTCTTCGCGTCGGTTTCGGCCCTGTGAGCGTCCGCTGCGGCCTTGGCGGCGAGCCAGCTGTTCTGTCGGGCCGTGGCGGCGATGCCGGATGCATCGGCGATCAGGCGCTGCATCTGGGCGTTGTGGGTGGCGGCGAGCTTGTCCTTGCGGTCGGCCATGTACTGGCCGACCTGGAGGAAGTCGTGCAGCTCGTCGGCGGGGCCGGACAGGGCGATCTTGGCGGCTGCCTGGACTTCGGGTCCGCCGTCGTTGACCAGTTTGGAGGCGGTGACTCGCTCGTCGTCGTTGCGGGCGCCGTACTGGCTGGTGGCGATGAAGGCGGCCAGCGCCTTGGGGTCGTTGGCGGCCAAGGCGGCCTTGGAGGCTTCCTTGACGCCGGGACCACCGGCGTTGTCGATCTGCGAGACCTGCACGCGCAGGTCATCGTTGGCGACCGTGTACTGGCCGGTGGTGTAGAAGTCGGCGATCTGCTGGTCGCTGCCCTTGAGCGCCTCGGTCGCGGCGGTGCGCACTGCCTCGTAGGGGCTGGTGGTGCTGAGCTCGAAGACCTTCTCGCGGGTCTCCTGTGCCTTGGCCTGCTGCCAGCCGGTGCGCAGGTATTCCAGGACGTCGTCGTCGGTGCCGGACAGGGCTCGGGCGGCCGCGGCCTGGCTGAAGGGCCCCAGTTCCTTGAGCGCCTTCAGGGCGAGCCGGCGGCCCCTGACCGCGAGGGCCTTGGTGTCCGCATCGGGCCTGGTGGCTTCCGCCGCGAGGGTTTGCGCGGTGTCGTCCAGGCCCCGGGCGTCTGCCAGGTCGGCGGCGGCCTGGGAAGTGAAGTCGTCCGCCTGGTCCTTGCGTGTCCTGGCGCGTTCGATGGCGGCGTTGGTGCGGGTGGTGAGGTCTTCGGCCTCGCTCTTGCGGGCGATGTCGTACACCTTCTTGGTGGTCGCCACCGCCACGTCGGCGGTGTCGGCGGCCTGCTTGGCCGCTTGCGCCTGCTTGTCGGCCTGCTTGGCCGCATCGGCTGCCTGGCCGGCGTGCTTGGCCGCGTCCTCCGCCGCGTCCGCCGCCTTGTTCGCGTGGTCGGCGGCGGAATTGGCCGCGTCCCGCGCGGCGTAGGCGGCGTTGGCGGACTCGTCGGCAAGCGCCTGGGCTGCGTCGGCGGCACGGTTGGCCTCCGCCGCGTGGCGACGGGTCTCCGCGGCCGCCTGCGCGGCCTCCTCGGAGTGCGCGCCGGCCGCGTCCGCAGCCGCGTTCGCCTCATCCGCCGCATCAGCGGCCGCGTTCGCATCGGCGCCGGCGGCGCGCGAGTCCGCAGCGGCTGCCTTGGCAGCCCGGGAGGCGTCCCCCGCCGCCTGGGCGGCCTGCGCCGACTTGGCGGCAAGCAGCGCCGTCGCGCGCGCATTGGCCGCCGCATTCTTCGCATCCTCGGCCTTGCCCGCATTGCCGGCGGCCGCCGCTGCGGCGTTGTAGGCCCGGGAGGCGGCGTTCGCCGCGGCCGTGGCCGCCGCGGCGGTCTGCGCGGCCGCCGCCGCGGCAACGCGCGCGGATTCGTTCGCCGCGTTCGCCGCGCCGATCGCCTCCTGCGCCGCACCGGCGGCCGCACGCGCGGCATCTGCCGCCTGCCTGGCCCTGGCCGCAGCCATCTCCGAGTCGCCCTTGGCGGCCTCGGTCTCCTTGGCGGCTCGCTGCGCGTCCTCCTTGGCCAGCGCAGAGGCCGCCTTCGCCCGCGCCGAGGCCGCCTTGGCTGCCTCGGTCGCGGCCTGCGCTCGCGTCCCGGCCTTTTGCGCCTGGTCCAGCAACTGCTGGATGGTGGCGTGTTCCTGGTCCTTGTTGCGGGCCACGAACTGCCCGACCTCCAGGAACTCCACCACGTCATCCGGGGTGCCCTGCAGGGCGAGCTTCCCGGCCGCCTTCACCGCCGGCCCGCCATCGTCGATGAGCTTCGAGACCTCGACCCGGTCGTCGGTCTCCCGAGCCTGGTACTGGCCGACCTTCAGGAACTGCGCGACATCATCCGGGGTCCCCTTCAGAGCCGCCATGCCCGCCTGCTTTACCCCGGGACCACCGAAATTGATGACCCGTGAGGCCTCCACCCGTTGGTCCTCCTGCAGCGGCGCCTTCCAACCGCCCTTCAGAAAGGCCCGCAGCTGTTCGGGGTCACCGTTCAGCGACGCCCTGAGTGCTTCCTTGGCAGCCGTCTGCACCGCGGCGCCGCCCACATTGAAGACACGGCTCACTGCCACACGGTCGTCGTCATCTTGGATGTCGTTCTTGGCGCCGAGGAAGTTCTTCACGTCCTCGTCCGAGCCCGTCAGAGCCTTCTCCGCCGCTGCTTTGATGCCGGTACCGCCGGTCATCCACAAGTCGACGACCAATGCGCGATCGGGAACCGAGTAGCGCGAGGCGTCGTCCACAGGGTCGGCTACGGCCGGCCCGGCACCGAGCAGGCCGACGGCGAGCGTCACGGGTAGCAGGACGGCGCACGCGCTGCGCAATCCAAGAGCCTGGCCGTCCCGTGTGAGTGCTTTCCTCGTTGATGACGCTCCCCATGAGCGCAGAGGCCGTTTCACAGGCCTACTCCCCCTGAAAGATATGTGAGATCAGTCATAAGTCGGCACGTGTGCGGATGCGGCTGGTCGGGCCGTGCACCCGTTGGCAGAAAGCGGTGACCGCTGCGGCCGAGCG
>NZ_JBIARC010000168.1:0-6122 GCF_042889625.1 Streptomyces sp. NPDC002573
ACTTCTCCAGCAACGGGACTCCTGGTCTTGATGATCACCTTGCTCGACACAAGCTGATCTACCAGGGGTCCCGTTTCCACTGTTCAGGCGGGGGGGGTGCCACCACCTCAAGATCCCTAACGCAACGGCGTTGCGGAGCTTTCCACCGCCTCGATCTGGTGGCAGGGCATGCCCTGACTCGCGCAGGGGCGAACGTTGCCTGATGCGGCACTGGAGTGCGGCTGCCGGTCAGCCGGTCCGGCAGTTCCGCCGTCTGGTGGGGGGAGCGGCCGCACAGGCGGGCGAGGGCGTCCATGTCGGTGCTGTGGCGAGGCTGGGCAGAGGTGTGTGACGCAAGCACCAGCGCAGTCAGCCGCAGAGCATGCGCCGTGGGAAGCGCGAGCAGCGATGCGGGGCGCAGTGCCGGGTGCTGTGACCGGTTTCGGCACCCACCGAACCCGGCGGTTCAGGAGACGCTAGAGTCCGCGGGCAGTCGGATCGGCGCGGTCCCAGACGTTCTGGAAAGCCAGTTGCAGGCAGTTGGCGAGTGCCGGGTGTTCGATGTAGAGCGCGGTGGTGGCGCCGGTGCCGGCAACCGGGTCCGGCATGTCGCAGAGCACGAGCGAGGCGTCGGCGATGATCAGCTTGAGCGGCAGCTCGGCGATAAATCGCGCCTCTTCCCCGGCTTCGCTGAAACACCGTACGTGCTCCAGTACTTCGGCGTCGTCGAGTGCGTCATGGGTGTAGACGGCTCGGGCGCGGCCGCCTGCCCTGTGCAGTCGGCGTACCGCCGCGATCCCCTCGGTGTTGGCGACCGGGGCGAGGAAGGGCCGTTGGGAGAAGCTCAGCAGTTCACGTCCGGCCTGTTCCTGGATGTCGGCGAATCGTTCGGCGATGGCCTTGGGATCGCGCAGGACCTCGATGTAGTCGAGCGGGTCGGTCTTGGTGCGTCCGTCGGACCAGACGGGCAGCAGGGCAGTGACGAGTGCTGAGGACACTTGCTCGAGCCGTTCGAGGGATTCGCGTTGCAGCGCCATGAGCCGGGCGGTGGCAAGCTCGGGTGCGACCGCGGAGAACGTGGCCACCCGGCCCGGGCGGACGGTGGCGAGCCGACGCCGCACCAGGGCGTCCAATACGTCGTAGACGCGCTGGCGGGGCACATCCGCCTCACGCGCCACCTCGGCGGCGGTGTACGACTCGCGCCTGACCAGCGCGAGGTAGATCCGTGCCTCGTAGCGCGCCAAGCCCAGTGCTGTGAGGTCACTGACTGATCCGTCGTCCACGTCCATGGCATCACACGCTATAGCCGATCCGCTCCGTCTTCCTGGCCGGGGAATGGGCGACGTCAACTCTGTCTGGATTTAGTGCGGTTGGGGCTTCGCCGCATTGCTCAACGAGGCAAAGGCTTTGCCGTTGACTGATAGTCAGTCGGGGCGGGCGCTCAGTAGCATCGCGGGGCCACCACTGACTGGGGTGGCAGCTCGCCCCGAAGAACGTGCGCCACGTGAGGCCCCCCCCGGCAGCAGTTGACCCACGTCCTGTCGAAGCATGGCTGATTTGTCATGGTCTTGACATGAAGGGGACTTCCTGCCACAGGGCACCAACTCCCCAGGAAAGGCAGTTTCTTGCGATCACAGAACACGGGCCACAGACCCAACCCGCTCCGGCAGTTCACCCGCCGCGGGGCCGCCGCGCTGACGTCGGCCGCAGCCCTGATAGCCGGCGGCATGCTGGCCCTCGCACCCCAGGCGGTGGCCGCGTCGGCCCCATCACAGGCTTCGAGCAGCTCCGTCGCCAACCCCTACAGCCCCGCGTACCAGCACCCGTACCGGCACGGCGCACTGCCGACCCTTCAGCAGCATGCCAAGATGAAGGCATGGGCGGCCTCCCAGAAGTCCGCGAGCGTCGCGACCGGACCAGAGACGCTGTCCTATGGCGGCGGCATCGACGGTATCGGTGTCCAGAGCGGCCACTCGAAGGTCTACCTGGTCTTCTACGGCACCCAGTGGGGTACGCAGAGCACCAACGGCAGCGGGGACCTGACCTTCTCCGGCGACTCGGCGGGCGCCGCACCCGTTGCTCAGGAGATGTTCAAGGACATCGGCACCGGTAACGAGCGCTGGTCGGCTGACCTGACCCAGTGGTGCGACGGCCCGAACGTGACGACCGGCGCGACCAGTTGCCCGGCGAACGCCAACTTCGTCCCCTACCAGAGCGGCGGCGTACTGGCTGGCACCTGGTACGACAACTCGGGGGCGTCACCCAGTGCCGCCACCGGGCACCAGCTCGGCGCCGAGGCTGTGAAGGCGGCCAGCCACTTCGGCAACACCACGGCTGCGTCGAACCGCGACGCGTACTACGTGATCCTGTCGCCCCACGGCACCAACCCGGACAACTACCAGGGGCAGTACTGCGCGTGGCACGACTGGAACGGTGACACCACGCTGACGGGCGGCGCGGTCACATCGACCGTCGGCGACATCGCCTTCAGCAACCAGCCGTACAACATGGACTCGGGCTCGGGCTGCGGCGTCGGATTCGTCAACTCCCCCGGCACCCTCGACGGCTGGACCATGACGCTCGGCCACGAGTGGCACGAGATGATGTCGGACCAGAACCCGGCCGGCGGCTGGACCAACCACACCGGCAGCTCGTACAACGGCCAGGAGAACTCCGACGAATGCGCCTGGATCGCTCCGGGCCAGACGGGCGGAGCGGCCAACGTCACGATGGGCACCGGCACCTTCGCCGAGCAGGCCAGCTGGTCCAACGACACCAACGCCTGCGCCATTTCGCACGCGATCGTCGGCGGCACCACCGGCAACACGGTCACAGTGAACAACCCCGGCAACCAGAGCGGCACCGTGGGCACCGCCGTGTCCCTGCAGATGACGGGCTCCGACTCCGACACGAGCCAGACCCTCACCTACACGGCGACCGGACTGCCGGCGGGACTCAGCATCTCCTCCAGCGGCAAGATCACCGGCACCCCCACCACCGCCGCCACCTCCTCCGTCACCGTCACCGCCAAGGACAGCACGAACGCCTCCGGCAGCACCTCGTTCACCTGGACCATCAGCACCACCGGCGGCGGCTGCTCCAACCCGGGCCAAAAGCTCGGCAACCCCGGCTTCGAGACCGGCACCGCCGCGCCCTGGACGGCCAGCACCGGCGTGATCGACAACTCCACCGGTGAGCCCGCCCACTCGGGCAGCTGGAAGGCCTGGATGGACGGTTACGGCAGCGCCCACACCGACACCCTGTCCCAGTCGGTGACCATCCCGTCCGGATGCAGCGCCACCTTCTCCTTCTACCTGCACATCGACACCGCCGAGACCACCACGACCACCGCCTACGACAAACTGACCGTCCAGGTCGGCTCCACCACCCTGGCCACCTACTCCAACCTGAACGCGGCCAGTGGCTATGCACTCAAGTCCTTCGACCTGTCCAGCTACGCCGGTCAGACGGTGACCCTGAAGTTCACCGGCACCGAGGACTCCAGCCTCCAGACCAGCTTCGTGGTCGACGACACCGCCCTCAACGCCTCCTGACCCCACCAGGACTCCCCGGGCACAGCACGACATGTTCCGCCCCGGCAGGGAACCACCGCCGGGGCGGATCCGTCCCAGCGGCACAAACCGCCTGGAAAGGCCCCGTCCATGGCGCTCCCGCGCACCCACTTGGCACTCCGCTTCGCCGCATGCCTGGCTCTCGCCGCCACCTCGGCCTGCGGCGCCGACGCGGCGCAGCCTGTCACGCCGACGCCCGCACACCTCCGGCTGGACGAGCGCGCGAACCACACCACCGTCCGGGCCACGGTGGGCACCTCGGTGGTGATCACACTGCACAGCACATACTGGTCCGACCTCACCAGCAAAGCACCGGATGTCCTGGCCGCCGCCGACACCCCGCGGGTCACACCAGCCCACACCTGTGCCCCAGGTGCCGGCTGCGGCACGGTCGAACTCACCCTGCGCGCCGTCCGACCCGGCTCGGCAGACATCACAGCCCGCCGCACCAGTTGCGGCGAGGCCCGGCGCTGCATCGGCGGTGAGGGCCGATACAGCGTGACCGTGAAGATCCGTGGGTGAACAACCTGGTTCAGGAGCGCCTGGGCCAGGCTTCACCCAGCTCACTCAATCGACTCTGTTGGTCCGGATTCGATCGGTCAGTGTCCGGATCATCGGACTCTTCGAGGAGCCGGGCCGCGAGGTCGTCGGCCCACTCCACGGCCCAGGTAGGAAGAGCGGTGATGGTGGGCTCGTCCAGGCCGTAGGCTGCAAAGGCCTCGTCGTCGGTTCACTCGGCGCCCGTGAGGTTGGACTGCAGATCCTCGCGCTCGAAGCGGCCGCGTGCGTGGCGCCGGCCGAATTCCTCGAGCTCGGCATTGGTCCAGCGGCGGGGGGCCGCGAACACGTCGATCAGGTCGCGGGGGGCTCCGCGGTCGGCGAGGGCACGGACCTTGGTCCCGATCACGTCATCCTCCGCGGGGACGGGCTCGTAGGGGCTCTGGGCGACCGGCCGCCAGAAGATCTCGTTGAGGATGTCGACTTCGCAGTGCTGCACCGTGACTGGGTCGGTCACGGTGAAGCGAGCGGACAGTGGGGCGGTCTCCAGCCTGTGCAGCTTCCAGCCGCGGGCTTCCAGGCCGGCACGGAGCGTGGTTGCGATGTCGGCCATGGGCGCCGGGTTCTCGGTGGCGGCATCGAGGTCCTGGCTGGGGCGGTTCACGAGGTGGTGTGCCCGCACGGCGTATCCGCCGGTGAGAACCAGTGGATAGGGGGAACCGGGCGCGATCACATCCGCCAGGAGCCGCGTGTGCAGCTCCGGCACGTCTGCCATGCGGCTGGCCGGGTGCGGGAGGTGAGCTGGGGGAAGGCGTCGTCCCATACGGCGCGCACGGTGCGACCGACGAGTGTGCGCAGTACCGGCCACAGCTGGAGGAGCAGGTCCTGGTTGAGGTAGCGGGCAGGTCGTCGCGCAGGCCCTCGTGCAGGACGGTGCGGTACAGACCCATGCGCTGGCGAGGCTTGCCCATGTCGTACGACGTCATCCCGGACCAGGCCATGTGCAGCGGTAGCTCCACGACCCCCTGGGTCGGGCCGCGCAACTCGTTCAGCGACTTCGGCAGACGCAGCCGGAACTTCTCCTGTTACAGCGCGAGGTCCTCGGCGTCCGCGGGGGAGAAGCCGCTCGGTGCGGATGCTGGGTGCTGCGGGCTGGAGGGCATGAGGCCATTGTGGCGGCCGGAGAGGTGGTACGGGTCATGCTGTGGGGTCGGCGTCCGGAGCCGACGGGGGCGGATCCCTCGGTGTGCTCCGGTTGCCGCAGTCTGTTTCGCCCCGGGTAGGACGGACTGTCGGCCTTGGCGCTCTGGGCGTTCGCACGCGGGGCGACAAGCGAGAAGACGGCTCTGACCTGCAATGCAGGTGAGTTGGGGCGCTTCTCCCCCCCCGGCGTCGGCCAGGTCGAACGCGGCCCGGCGGCCTCCCAGCCGCGTCAACTACTCCCCTAAATGGTGGACGGGGCGGGAGCACCTGGTGGCCTCCCCTGTGCCGCGGCGGCCGCAGGCGCTGCACCGCTGACGGGCACGGCGTGAACGCCGGTGTGCCTGCGCCCGGTTCCCCCAGTTGTCTTGTCACCGAATGCGGACAAACCCGAGTGAACGACGCCCGCCCCGGCGTCATCTCATGGGGTGCAGCGAAACCGCCGACGCGGCCGGTCGCCCTGCGGGGGCAGGGGGTGCCGCGTCCTGACCGACCATGGGGGAGCTTTCATCATGACCACGCACCGTGCCCGCCGTACCGCCCGTCTTGCCGCTCTGGCCGCCGTCACCGCCGGGTTGACGCTGGGCCTGACCGCCTGCGGAGGCGCCGACGACGGCTCGAAGGCGGCGGGCGGCGACCACGCCACGGGTACCTCGCAGAGCCGGCCCACGTCCAACGGGGACGTGCCCCTATCTGTTTCGTCAACCCTGGCGGGGCTGGTTCATAGGGGTTCGTGCTGGGTTCCGGGAACGTCACGCGAAGCGTGACGTTCCCGGCGGATCGGGTGTCGTGTGGGCAGGCTGGTGGCCGGCTTGGCGGGGTGGCCGTGCCGGTGCGCGGGCGTGACGGGGCAGGTGGGGTGTTCAGGCGGCG
>NZ_JBIARC010000169.1:0-6090 GCF_042889625.1 Streptomyces sp. NPDC002573
ATCGCCCTCGTCATGCTCACCCTCGCCGGCCCCCGCCCCCAGCTCCCTGGACGCCAACCCGCCCCAGCATGACCCACACATACGGCAGGAGAGCCTGAAAAAGGGCCCTGGTCGGCGAGCCGAATGATCACGCCATCGGACGGTCCCGCGGCGGGCTGACCACCAGGATTCACCTCGCCGCCGACGGCCGCTGTCGGCCCCTGGCGTTCGTCGTCACTCCGGGCCAGGCCGGTGACGCCCCTGCGTTCCCGCAGGTCATGGCCGGCATCCGGGTACCCCGTCGCGTCGGGCGGCCCCGGACCGTACCGGAGGTGGTCCTCGCGGACAAGGCGCGCTCCTCCTGCGCGATCCGTGGCCACCTGCGCCGTCGCGGGATCGGGGCCGTAATTCCGCAACCCGCCGACCAGATGGCAACGCGCAAGAAGCGTGGCCGGTTCAGTGGGAGGCCACCGGGGTTCGACCATGACGACTACCGTCGGCGCAACGCGGTCGAGAAGAGCAAGCCGCAGTGCTGTCATACCTGCGGTTCGCTGTCATGGCTGTTGTGTCCTTCCTCGTTGTCGATTATCGCCAGGCGCTGGTGGTACAGCCATGCCTGGCGGGCGCCGCGCCCGCGCGGCAACTGGTGCAGCCGGCGGAGCCGTTCGACCTCGGCCGCATCGGCGTGAATGATCCAGGAGTGGCGCGGGTCGTCGCGTTGGTGGGCGGTGGCCCAGCCTTTCTTGATCCAGCCGTGGAGGGTGACGCGGGGCATGCCGAGCTCGCGGGCGAGGTCGGTGAGCCACCACTCGTCGGGGCCCAGCGGGTCGGCGGCCTGGCGCTGGGCGTGTTCCTGGCGGCTGACGGAGCCCAGTTCCTGCAGGAGTTGGCGTACTCCTTGGGTGCTGAAGTGGTCGCGGCGTTTGGGCGGCCGCAAGCCCTCGTCGTTGAGGATCTTCGCGATGGCCGCGGCGGTGTGGCCGGCCCGGGCGAGTTCGCGGGCGCGGGCTGCCAGCTGTGGAAAGTAGCTGAGCTGGTCCAGGCGGCCGACGGGGCGGATGATCTCGCCGTGGCTGTGGTACCCGCCTGCCCAGGTGATCCGCACGGTGACGCGCTCGCTGTCGCCGACGACGCACACCTCGACTCGCTCGATCAGGTGCCGCAGCAGCTGCTTGCGGTCGGCGTCGGTGGTGGTTGGCGCGTGCCATACCGCGGGCAGGTCGCGGGCGAGGGCGGTGATCTGCTTGCGCTCTTGCGATGTGAGAAGGCGAGGTCGGGTGGCGAGGAAGCGGTCGTGTTCCTCGCCCAGTTGCTGCCGCTGGCGCAGCGCAGCTTCCCAGCTGCGCTCCAGTTCCCGCACCACCAGCCGGTTTTCGGGCTCGGCGAGCTGGTACTGGCGCCGGGCCCGCTCGACGGCGTAGTCCGCCCGCTCCAGCCGCTGCCGCCAGACCTGCTCCACGTCCTGCCGCCGTTGCTCGGCCCGCTCGACAGCCTGAAGCGAGACCTCAAGGGCGGCGGGTGCCATCGCGTCGAGCAGGGCGCCGGTGACGTGGCGGTCCACGCATGTACCCGACAGCTGCTGGCAGACCTCGCCGCCGTAGTCGGCCTTGAGCCGGTCGCACTCGTACTTGGGCCACAGCTTGCCGCCCTGGCCGCGCTGGTAGTGCACGGTCATGCGGGTGCCGCAGCGTCCGCACCAGATCACTCCGGCCAGCAGCGCCGGCCCGTCGCGCACCGCTCCCATGCTTAACGAGCGTGCCCGGTTCGCCTCGATCCTGGCCAGGTTGCGCTCGTGCCGTTCGATGTCGATATAGGCGGGCAGCACGCCGGGCAGATAGACCAGCCACTCCTCGCGCGGGCGGCGGATGCGGCCGGTGAACGGACGGCCTGCCAGACGGCGGCGCGGGTCGGTGCGGCTGCGTCCATAGACGAACACGCCGGCATAGGCCGGGTGCCGGAGCATGTTCTGGATCACGATCCGGCTGGGACGGCGCCACTCCAGCTGCCCCTTTCCCGGACCCGAGCGGGCCCGCACGCCGATCTCGATACCGTTCTCGACCAGGAAACGCAGCACGGCGTTGATGGTGGCCAGCTCATCGAACAGGTCGAAGACCAGCTTCACGAGGGATTGCACCTGCTCGTCGGGGTCTTTGCCGACCTGTCCGTCCGGCAGACGGACGTAGCCGACGGGAAGAGGAATGGCGAGTTCGCCGCGGCGGGCCTTGGCGATCCGCCCGTTCCACATCCGCTGCTTGATCAGGTGCAGTTCGGCCTCGCTGATCGTGCCCTTCAGGCCCAGCAGCATGCGGTCGTTGTGCTCGGCCGGGTCGTAGATCCCGTCCGGGTCAGCCAGCAGGGCCCCGGCCAGGGCACACAGTTCAAGGAGCTGGTGCCACTCGCGTCCGCTGCGGGCCAGGCGGGACATCTCCACCCCCCACAGTGTCGGGAAGGTCGGCGTCGTGCGTGTCGACTACAAGCTCGGCGAGGGAGAAGTGTGCCTCCTCGACAGACATCCTGTTGTGGACGCGCACGAAGTAGCTGCGCTCGGAAACCCGGAAAATGCGCCTTCTCTGGCGTCGGCGCCCTGATTCGGTGAAGGCCTCTGCGAAGGTGTCGACGGCGTCCCGCATCGCGGCCAGCGCTTCGGCCTCGGTCCCTTCGAGTTCACGGTGGGCGGTGTACCGGAAGGCCTCCGCCCGGCCCTCGGCCTGCAAGATGACCCACTGGGGCACGGCGTCCTCCAGTTCGTAAAGCGCGCGAGCCGGGAGTCACAGCCCTGTCTCCCAGCGAGCCCGGCCATGGCACCGGGCCCGATGGTCTCGGCACGGGGAGATTATCGGACAGGGCAACGGCCTCAGGACCTGAAGCACAGAGCTTGCCGGCGGCAGCCAGGGCCCCTGCCTGCCGAAGCTGGCTCGCCTGATCAGGAAGAAGGGTTCGGTGGGCACAACGGTCCTCGGCTTTCTCCGGCTTTTCGGCCGGGTCGGCGATCTCCAGCCCGCGCGCGGATCTGCGTACGCGCCGGGGCCACCGTGAGAAAGCACCCCTTGTCCGCGGTCTGACGATCACCGCCTACGGGTGTCCCCTTTCGCCTTGACTGGGCCTGCACCAAGCGAGTTTGTCCGTGGCTGTCGCCACACCGCCGCGCCCGTGCCATGCTCCCGGAGCGGCTCCAGGGTGGTGACGGGGACGGGCACGACGTCCGGAGCCGGGCGGGGGCGCACAGGGCGGTCGGCCACGGGCACCCAACGGGCGGCGGGGGCCGACGGGCCGGGGGCCCCGCCCCCACCAGTAGCCGCGCGAACCGCAGTGGGCATACTGTCCGCTGAGTGCTTGATCGCCGCGCAGTCACCGTCCCGGAACCGGCCGGGGAGCGGCGGTCTCCGGAAACGCAAGGACTGGGGGATTGTCGTGGGGCTGATGGACCGCATCCGCGGTGAGTTCATCGACATCATCGAGTGGACCGACGACGGCCGGGACACCATTGTGTGGCGCTTTCCGCGCTACGGCAACGAGATCAAGATGGGCGCCCGGCTCGTGGTGCGCGAGTCGCAGGTGGCCGTCTTCGTCAACGAGGGCCGCCTGGCCGACGTCTACCAGCCCGGCACATACACCCTCACGACCCAGAACATGCCGGTCCTGTCCACACTGAAGGGCTGGAAGCACGGCTTCGAGTCGCCGTTCAAGGCCGAGGTCTACTTCGTCACCACCCGACAGTTCACCGACTTCAAGTGGGGCACCCAGAACCCGGTGATCCTGCGGGACGCCGACTTCGGCATGGTCCGGGTCCGTGCCTTCGGCACCTTCGCCGCCCAGGTGGCCGACGCCGCCGCGCTGCTGCGCGAACTGGTCGGCACCGACCCCCAGTTCCGCACCGAGGAGGTCGGCGAGCACCTGCGGCAGCTGATCGTCTCCAAGCTGGGCTCCGCGCTGGGCTCGTCCGGCGTGCCGCTGCTGGACCTCGCCGCCCGGCAGGACGGCATCGGGCAGCAGCTGGCCAAGGCGCTGACCCTGGAGCTGTCCTCCACCGGCATCGCCATCCCCCGGTTCTACATCGAGAACATCAGCGTCCCGCCGGAGATCGAGGCGGCGATCGACACCCGCTCCCGGATGACGATCACCGGCAACCTGGACGACTACGCCAAGCTCCAGGCGGCCGACGCGATCCCGATCGCCGCCGCCAACCCCGGCACCGGCGGCGACGCTCTCGGGCTGGGCGTGGGCATGGCGCTGGGCCAGCGGATCGTGCAGAGCACGTCCGGTGCGGCCACCCCCTCGGTCCCGGTGACACAGGCCCCGGCGCAGCCCGCCCCCGCCTATGTCCCGCCGCCGCTGCCCACCGCGCCACGCTGGTTCCTCGCGGTCGGCGGACAGCAGCAGGGCCCGTACGACCAGAGCGCGCTGGCCGGGCAGGTGGCGGCCGGCAACCTGACCCGTACCACGCTGGTCTGGCGCAGTGGGCAGGCCGCCTGGCAGCCCGCGGACCAGTTCCCGGAGCTGACGCCGCTGTTCGCCGACGTCCCGCCGCCGCTGCCCCCGCAGGGCTGAGATCCGCCACCCGGAACCTCCCGGCAACAGGTCACAAGGAGAGTTGAGTTGACGGATCAGGATGTCACGCCGGCGCCCGACCGGGCGTTCCAGTGCGAGGCGTGCGGTGGGGTCAGCGAGTACGCGCCCGGGACGTACGCGCTGCGCTGCCCGTACTGCAAGTACGAGCAGGACATCACGCCGATACCGCGGCAGGTGACCGAGCACCCCATCGAGGAGCTGGCCGTGCTCCCCCGCCGGGCATCCGCGCCGGACCGGGTGAAGGTGTACACCTGCCCCGGCTGCCACGCGGTGACCGAGAGTGACACGCTCAGCGACAAGTGCCAGTTCTGTGCCACCCCGCTGGTCGCGGACGCCTCCGGCACCGAGCGGGTGGTACCCGAGGCAGTACTGCCCTTCGGGGTGGGCCGCGAGCAGGCCCGTGACGCGCTGGCGAAATGGACCAGATCCCGCTGGTTCGCGCCCAACGAGCTGAAGAAGGTCACCGAGGCGGAGACCTTCCGCGGCAGCTACCTGCCGCACTGGACGTACGACGCGCAGACCACCACCCAGTACACCGGCCAACGCGGCGAGCACTACTGGGTGGAGGAGAAGGACTCCGAGGGCAACACCCGGCAGGTGCGGCACACCCGCTGGCACCACACGTCCGGGACGGTCGGCCGGTTCTTCGACGACGTGCTGGTGCCCGGCAGCGGCCAGGTGCCGGCGAAGGAACTGGACAAGCTGGCCCCCTGGCCGCTGGAGGAAACGGTTCCCTACCAGGAGGAGTACCTGGCGGGCTTCCGGACCGTCCGATACGACGTCGAGCCGGAGGCCGGCCTGGAGTCGGCGAAGGCGCGGATGGCGCCGGTGATCCGCGCCGACTGCAAACGGGACATCGGCGGCGACGAGCAGCGGGTGCACTCGATGTCAACCCTCTACAGCGGCCTCACCTACAAGCTGGTGCTGCTGCCCGTCTGGTTCCTGACCTACCTCCACGCCGGCAAGCCGTGGCCGGTGATGGTCAACGCCCGTACCGGCGAGGTCATCGGCGAACGGCCGTACAGCGCGGCGAAGATCACCCTGGCGTCGGTGGGCGGCGCGCTGCTGATCGCCCTGGTGGTGCTGCTCGTGGTGATGCTGCGCAACTGAGGACGCCGTCGTCGGCCGTACGAATGCCGTGTCGGTGGACGGCAGCGTCACCGCGGAAGCGGTCGGTGCGCTGAAGAAGACCTCGGCGACGGCGACCGCCACGGCGCAGGCAGCAAGACGTGCACGCAAAGGCGCCCCCTGGAATCCCGGAACACCGGGTCGGCATCGGCTCCGCCCATGAGCAGAGCGCGGCTGTGCAGGCTCAACCGGAGGTGCCTGCTGCTCACTTCGGGAGGCATGTATCGGCCTCGGGGCCAGCAGACACTGTCGAGAGGTGAAGACACACGTTTGTGCGCGAGAACAATTCGCGCGCTGCATCCTTTGGCGCAGGTGATCGCCCAGATCGGACTCGGAAGCCCGGCTGGCGAACCGGAAGGACCGCGAACCGCCCTCGGCGTTGAAGCCGGCGGCCGTGGCCAGCGCCTCGATCAA
>NZ_JBIARC010000170.1:0-5812 GCF_042889625.1 Streptomyces sp. NPDC002573
GGCTGGATGGTGGGAGCCGGGTGAATCGAGAGGTTCACGCCCGGTTCTGAGAGAGCCGGAGGGTGAGATTCCCTCCGGCCACTCGCCCCGTCCAGCGACGGGCTGGCGAGGCCGACGTCGCTGCGTAAGCCCTCGGGCCGAGGCCCGGGCAAGCCCCGCGGCGGCGCCGGGGGCGCGCTGATGCAGATCGACGAGCCCGACGCGATCGAGGTCCATTCCCCGACCGCCTGCCTGGGCTGCGCGGGTGACCTGACCAGGGCCGAGGTGATCTCCATCGAGCGGCGGCAGGTCTTCGACCTGCCCGAGATCCGCCTGCGGGTGACCGAGCACCGCATCGAACACCGCCGCTGCGCCTGCGGGCAGGTCACCGCTGCCACCACCCCTTCCGACGCCCCCGCCGCCCCGGCCCAGTACGGGCCGCGGCTGAAGAGCCTGGCGGTCTACCTGCTCACTCGCCAGCACCTGCCCTACGAGCGGTGCGCCGAACTGCTGGCCGACTGCCTGGACGCGGACGTGGCCACCGCGACCCTGCTCGCATGGGCCGGGCAGGCCGCCGAGGCGGTCGCCCCGCACACCGAGGCCGTGCGGCAGCAACTCATCGAGTGCGAGGTGGTCGGCTTCGACGAGACCGGCACCCGGATCGCGGGGCGCACCTGCTGGGTACACACCGCCTGCACCCGCTCGCTGACGCTCTACCAGGTCCACACGAAGCGCGGCGTGAAGGCGTTCGAAGCCATGGGCGTCCTGCCGCACTTCACCGGCATCGCGGTCCATGACGGCTGGAAGCCCTACAAGACGTACACCGACGCGGTCCACGCCCTATGCAATGCCCACCACCTGCGCGAACTGGCCTCCGTCGTGGACAACGCGCCTGCCGACCACCCCGAGGACTGGGCCCAAGAGCTGACCGCGCTGCTGGTGGACACCTGGGACGAGATCAAGAACATCCAGACCGCGCACCCTCACGCCACCGGCTTCACCGTCGACGCCCTCGAACGCCTCACCGCCCGCTACGAGGAGATCATCGCCGCCGGACGGACCCTGCACCCGCCCCGCGCCCCCGGCGAACCACGCCGCAAACGGGACAAGGCCGCGAACCTGCTCGACCGCCTCGACACCGAAAGCCACCAGGTGCTCCGGTTCGCCTTCGACTGGCGGGTGCCCTTCGACAACAACACCAGCGAGCAGGCCATCCGGATGGCCAAGATCCAGCAGAAGATCTCCGGCGGCTGGCGCACGGCACCCGGAGCCGAGCGCTTCTTCGCCGTGCGCGGCTACCTATCCACCGCCGCCAAGCAGGGCCGCAACCTGCTCGACACCATCACCCAACTCTTCGACGGCCGAGGCGCCTGGATCCCCACCCCAGCCTGACCACCAAACCAGTCATAGCTGGCCTTTGTCGCGCCGTACATGGAGACCGTGACGCGATACGGCGGGCACTCCTGGAGGAGGCGGAGCAGGTTCTCACGCCACAGCAGTGAGCCGTTGGTGGAGAGCGTGAGCATCATGCCGAGCTCGAAGGCATGCCGGTAGGCGCGCATGAAGTCCTTGTCGATGGTCGGCTCGCCGCCGGTGATCTGGAGCCACAGCACTCCGGCCTCGGCCATGAGATCCAGGCAGTGCAGCTTGTCCGCCAACGGCATACCGCTGCTCACCTTGAGCCCGAGGTAGCAGTGTTTGCAGTTGTAGTTGCAGCCGAGGTTGACCTCCCAGCTCGCTTTCGAGTAGCCCCAGGGGGACGGCTGCCGGACGAGTAGGAAGTCGCCTGCCGGCTGCCCGGCTACGTCCATGCCCCAGTGGTCGCGGACAGCGTGGGCCAGCCACGCGGGTGCGGGCTGGGCGGGGTTGTGGGCACGCAGCTCCTCATAGTTCTCTTCGGGCAGAAGAAGGCCATCTTTATGGCTCTTCTGCCGTATGTGTGGGTGCCTGACCAGCCCTGATACGTGAAACACGCCGTCTTACGCATATGGTTCAAGGTCTCTGAGGTCAAGATCCACATGCGGGAAGACGGCGTGTCTGCGAACAGGATATGGAAAGAGCTGCTGACGGTCGAACGGGCCGTGGTCGAGCAGGTCGAGATCGACCAGGACACGGGTGTGCTGGTCGTCCGGGTGCGGCCGGTGGTGCGGGAGCGGAACCGGTGCGGGATCTGCCGCCGCCCCGGGCGCGGCTACGACCAGGGGCGCGGGCGGCGTCGCTGGCGGTGCCTGGACGCGGGCACGATGAAGGTGTTCCTGGAGGCCGAGCTGCCCCGGATGCGGTGCCGCGCGCACGGGGTGGTGGCCGCCGCGGTGCCCTGGGCCAGGCACGGGGCCGGCCACACGCGGGTCTTCGACCAGCAGGCTGCCTGGATGGCCGCCGAGTGCTCCAAGTCTGCCGTCGCGCAGTTGATGCGCGTCTCCTGGCGCACGGTGGGAGCGATCGTTGAGCGGTTTGTCGCCGACCGGGACGCCGGGGTGGACCGGCTGGCGGGCCTGCGCCGGATCGGCATCGACGAGATCTCCTATCGCAAGGGGCAGCGATACATGACCGTGGTGGTCGACCATCACACCCGGCAGGTGGTGTGGATGGCCGACGGCCACGGCCGCGTAGTCCTTGAGGCCTTCTTCGACGAACTCGGTCCGCGGCGCAGCGCGAAGCTGACGCACATCTGCGCCGACGGCGCGCAGTGGATCGCCGACACCGTCGCCGCCCGCGCCTGGCAGGCGGTGCGCGCCATGGATCCGTTCCGCGCTGTCGCCTGGGGCACCGAGGCGCTGGACGATGAGCGGCGCGCGGCGTGGAACCGGGCCCGCCGCCAGGCCCAGGACGCCGCCACCGCCCGGGCGTTGAAAGACTGGATCGTGGCCACCGACCCACGCCTGCACCGTGCCTACCTGCTCAAGGAGGGCCTGCGCACGGTCTTTGCCATAGCCCGCGAGCAGGACCCGCGGGCGGCAGTCGACGCCCTGGGCCGGTGGCTGTTATGGGCCCAGCGCTGCCGCATCAACACCTTCGTCGACCTCGGCCGCCGCATACGCCGTCACCGCGAGGCGATCGGCAACGCCATCATCGAGCGCCTGTCCAACGGGCTGATCGAGTCGACCAACACCAAGACAAGGCTGATCATCCGCCGAGGCTTCGGCTTCCGCACCGCCGACGCCGTCATCGCCCTCGTCATGCTCACCCTCGGAGGCGACCGCCCGACACTGCCAGGCCGCCAACACGCCTCAGCTTGACCCACACATACGGCAGAAGAGCCCCTTTTGGGCAGGGCGCGGCACCGGCAGGCGAACCGGCGCGGCGCCGGGTGGGCGGGTGAAGGGGAAGAGGGGGAGAGAGTCAGCGGCCGATGTGAAGGGGAGAGCCGTCGGCGGCTGCGATGGTGCCGGTGTTCGCCCAGCCGGAAGACCTTTGCTCGTCCCACCAGGGGGGCGGGTTGCCCGGGTGCCTGGTGGCCGCTGGGGATGTGCTCGGTGTGCGGTGACTCCTTCGGATGGCAGGAGTGCGCGGCGCGGCGATCACAGCCGGTGCCGCCGCGCATCAACTGCTGGCAGGCGGGGGAGGGTCCGCGGGGCCGCCGGTCAGGAGCGCCTCCCAACGGGCGTACCGGCAGTCGGTTGCGGCGTGCAGCCGCAGGTGCAGCCAGCTGAGGTCTTGTCCTGCCCGAAGGACTGCCTCAGCGCCGATGGCCACCGCCCGGTGGCACACCGTGTTGTCCGTCGAGGTCGGCGACCGCGACGATCAGGCCCGGGCGCTGGGGCATATGGCGGAGCAGCACGGCGTGACGGCCGTCTGGGGGCATTTTCGTCATGCCCTCAGCGTGAGCCTGTGATGGATCGCCGGGCTCGGTTGATCACGTTGTGAGCATCCGCCCCGTACACCGCGGACTCGCGGAGGGTCCGCCAGGTACGCAAATAGGTCTCGACGCTGGCGGTGTCGTCAATCCACAGCTCCGCGTGCCAGTTCTCCACAATCACCTGGCGGTCGTCATAGAGCCAGAAGGCCGTCGACGGGGGGATCTTGAGGGATGCGGACAGCGGGATGATGCCGAGCTCCACCGTGTCGAGGCCGATTGTGCCAGCCAGGCGGTCCAGTTGAGCGGCGAGAGTCGCCGGCGGGCAGACCAGAGCGTGCAGTGCGGCTTCCCAGAGGATGAGGTGAAAACGCTTCGTGGAGTCGTATAGCGCTTCTTGCCGCCTCATCCGGGACCGGACTGCTTCCTCGGTGTCACGTGGGGACCGCTGGAGTTCCGCGTACCTCGTGAAGATCGATCGGGCGTAGTCGGGCGTCTGAAGAATCCCGAAGATCATGGACGATTCCCAGCCGCGGAACAGAGAAGCGTCCGTGTGCGCGGTCAGGTGGGCGTCCTGCACTGCCTTGTGCCCGGAAGCCAGCTGACGGCGCCACGATCGGATGTGGGATTCGAAGCCTCTGAGCCTGGCGAGCAGCTCGTCATAGGCCTCTGCCTGGCCCGTCGCCGCCGCCCAACAGTGCAGGTCATTGGGGGTGGGAGTCTGCCTGCCGTTCTCCAGCCGACTGACCTTGGACTTGTTCCACCCGAACTGCACGGCAAGCTGCGTGCCGGTGAGCGGACCACCAGGGGCTGAAAGACGAAGTTCGCGAAGCCGTCCCCCAAGTGCTTCTCGTGCCTGCTGGTAATCCGTGCTCACCGGCCCCTGCCTTACTCCTTCGCGGACAGCTGCGCCGCGAACTCCACATACGGGATGGCATGATGCATCGCCGCGTCACGGGCCATGGCGTACCTGACCACGGCAGCAGGTTCCGTGATCAGCTCGACGTCGAGCAGGTTGTCGGCGTCATCGAAGTTGAGGCGGGCGACCAGGCGGGAGTCGAAGAGCCAGAAGTCCTCGGCCGGCAGCGCCAGCTGGTCGGCGTGGGCTCGCGTCAGTGTGAGGATCCGCTCGCCCACGCTGCTGTTGCGGCGGGCGTTGTCGAGCAGGTACAGCTGCCCGGGCGTGGGCGGGTGGTCGACGATCCGGACCCGCTCGAACCTCTTGCCCAGCGCGACCTGCTGCTGGCGCTCGGCGCACCATTCGGCGTCCACTCCGTCCCAGTTCACTGGCTCACCGTGGGTGAACTGGGCGTAGGTCTCAGTGGATTCGTCGGAGGCGTACCGGCGCCGCGTTTCCAGGCGCCAGGCCGTGTGCTCAAGCTGGGTGAAAAGCCTGTCGAACTCGTCCAGGCTGACGATGTTCGGCGCGCGGTCGACGTCCTTGGGGGCGAAGTCGATGAGCACCTCGCGCGGTACGACGATCGGGACTTCGCCCTCGTTCAGATGCCGCAGCTGGGCAATGTCGTCGGGGTCCGTGAGGGGTGGGCCGTGGACGATCACCTCTCCGCTGTCCAGGTCCTCGTGCACGGACGGGCAGCCGTTGACCCCGCTGCCTGTGCCGTTGAAGCGCAATCGACGCATGATCAGTTCCTTTCGCCGGGGTCACTGACCAGCCCAGCCTCTCCGAGGGAGATGTCCCCCGTCTGCTGTGCCCATGGACTGTATCGGCAACATTGCGCAACCTGCCGATAGCGTCAAGCAACTTCGCGCAACTGCCATGGCTACGCGCTGCCCCGATGCCTACCGTCCTGACATGGTCACAAGCGAAGACGTAGATCCCTTCACAGCCATGGAGTCCCTGCGGGCAGCTCTCGACGAGACAGGGATCGTGCTGCCGTCGCTCGCTGTGGACCCGTCCGCGCCGAGCCTGCGCCTGGTCGACCTCGGCCGCGTCCGCGCCGACGTGGCCATGCGCCTCGCCGCCGCGCTCCAAGGACGGGAGGCGGCGGCATGAGCAGCACTATGCAGGAGATCCCG
>NZ_JBIARC010000171.1:0-5785 GCF_042889625.1 Streptomyces sp. NPDC002573
GACGCAGCGAACTCCGGCGCTGCGCGCCTCCGGTCCGAGGATGCGTTTCCCTCCCCGGCTGAAGCCGGGGATACCCACGCAAGATCAGGGATGGGTTCCTCTTCTTCTGGTCCAGACAGGGGTGCGCGCCTGGCGTGCTTGGCCGCGGGTCGGCCGAAACGTGCCAGCTATCCCTGCAGTCGGTTCTTGGACGCCGACATCGCGGTCTCCTCCGGGTTTTCACGCCGGGGCTGCCGTCCGTCCCCCGAGGGGGGCGCTCACATAGAGGAACCTTCCAGGAGAGCCATTTCTTCACAAGAGGTTGAACAATAAACTACAGGGATGTGCATCACTCTGCCCGGAGGGCGGGGAGGGGCTCTGGTCGATCCGTGCGAGAGGGGTCTTCAAGAAGACGAGTGCGGGCCGAACGCTTGCCCGCGACGGGTGCCGCCCGCAATGGGCGCGCAGGCGATGGAGTACCGCGACGAGCTGATGGAGGCGGCCGCCGTCCTGGACGCACTCGCCCTGTGCCGCCCGCCTGGCGGCCACCTGTCCGGCTTCCACGTGGAGGGGCCGACGGCCCGCCCGGACAAGGGGATGAGCTGCGCGTCGACGCCGCTGTCGTCGTCGCCGCGGCTGTCGCCGTCGTCGGCGATCTGGCGTCGTATGACCGGCGCCACGACGTGACCGGCCTCGCCGGGAAGGGCGGCCCGCGAAGGGGCCACGATCAGCCGCTGCCGTACGAGACCGGCCGGCGGCTCTCTCGCCGATCCGGGCTCGATGTCTGCCGGTCAGCGACGGATGAAACCGAGGGTGGTGGCGGTGGCGACGGCGGCGGTGCGTGAGTCCACGCCGAGCTTTGCGTAGATGCGGGCGAGGTGGGATTTGACGGTTCCCTCGGTCAGGTGGAGGCGCCCGCCGATCGCCTGGTTGGACAGGCCCTCGGCGACCAGGGTGAGGACTTCGGTCTCACGGGGGGTCAGGGCGGTGCCAGGTGCCCGGAGCCGGTTCATCAGTCTCTCGGCGACCGTGGGGGCCAGGGTGGTGCGGCCGGCAGCGGCGGTACGTACGGCGGCGGCGAGCTCCTCGGGAGGTGCGTCCTTGAGGAGGTAGCCGGTGGCGCCGGCTTCGATCGCGGGCAGGGTGTCGGCGTCGGAGTCGTAGGTGGTGACGATCAGTACGCGGGGCGCGCCGGTCCGGGCGGTGATGGCGGCGGTGGCCTCGGCGCCGCCCATGCCTTTGCCGAACTGCAGGTCCATGAGGACGACGTCGATGTCCCCGTCGGCGGCTCGGGCGACGGCGTCCTCGGCGGTGGCGGCTTCGGCCACGACGGTGAGGCCGGGTTCGGTCTCCAGTACGGCGCGCAGCCCGGCCCGGACGACGGGGTGGTCGTCGGCCAGGAGCAGGCGGATGGAGGTATCGGTCACGGCTGGGCCTCGGGCTCGGTCTCGGTGGGGGACAGGGGCAGCCGGGCGGTCAGGGTCGTTCCGTGGCCGGGTGCGGATTCGACGGCCAGGGTGCCGCCGAGGGCGTGGGAGCGTGCGCGCATGGCGGCGAGGCCGAAGCCGCCGCTTGTGGGGTCGGGGCCGGGCAGTCGGTCTACGTCGAAGCCGGTGCCGTCGTCGTCGACGGCGAGGGTGACGTGGCCGTGGGCGTAGTCGAGGGTGATGCCCGCGGTGGTGGCCTGCGCGTGGCGGACGGTGTTGGCGAGGGCGGACTGGGCGATGCGCAGCAGAGCGACTTCGTGTGCGGTCGGCAGCGGTGCGGGGTCGCCGGTGAGGCGGAATCGGGCGGTGAGCCGGTGGCGGGCGTCGGTGGTGGCGCACAGGCGTTCCAGCGCATGGGCCAGAGTGGTGCCTTCCAGGGCGGGCGGGGTGAGGGCGGCCACGAAGCGGCGGGCCTCGGCCAGGTTGTCCACGGCGGTCTGGCGGGCCTGGTCCACGTGGCGGGCGGCGGCTTCCGGCCGGTCAGGGAGGGCGCGTTCGGCGGCGCGCAGCAGCAGCTGGATGCTCGTCAGTCCCTGGGCAAGGGTGTCGTGGATCTCGCGGGCCAGGCGTTCGCGTTCGGCCAGGACACCGGCGGTGTGCTGGGCGGTGGCGAGGTCGGCACGGGTGGCGGTGAGCTCTTCGATCAGCCGGCGGCGGTGTTCGCTCTCCCGGTAGAGCGCCTGATAGCCCCACACCACCGCGACGGCGACGGCGGCGCCGAGCGCGGGTCCGATGGCCATGGCAGGACCGAAGGACTCTTGATGGGCAGCGAAGCCGGCGATGGCGGCGGTCGCGGTGGCCGCCACCGCGACGAGGCCGGCGCGGCGGTTCAGCAGATGGAGTTGAAGGAAGTAGAGCGGGAAGGCGACCCAGACGGCGTCGGCGGACAGCGCCAGGAGCCCCAGCCAGACCGTGCCCACGGCGGCCAGCCACAGGGCGGCCGCATGCCGCGAGCGCCGGACGCTGAGGAGCAGCGGTCCGGCCGCGTAGGCCAGTCCGCAGAGCGCTGCCACGGCAACGACGGCCCCGGTGTGCGGGAGGTTGCCGGTCACGGCACGGGCCGCGGCCAGTGCGAGCAGGGCGACGACCAGCAGGTGCAGGCACCAGGTCAGGGCCCGGGTCGTGGGGGATGGGGCGGTGGTGTTCACAGTCCTTCCAGGCTAAAGAAGTCCATCGGTCCGGACCTCTGTCGAAAGTTACAACCTGCGGCCCGCCTTTCAGTCCGTGAAGTGCCGTCTTGCGCCAGATGCCCCGGCGGGGGGGCCGACGACGAGGGTGGAGGCGTAGCGATTCCACCACCGGAGAGGACAGGACCGAGGCCGTGTTCGTCGCCTGGAGAGACCTGAGGTTCGCCAAGGGGCGCTTCGCCCTGATGGGGACCGTCATCGTGCTGATCACACTGTTGGTCGGGCTGCTGTCCGGGCTGACCGCCGGGCTGGGACGGCAGAACATCTCAGCGATCACGTCCCTGCCCGCCGACAGGATCGCCTTCGGCGCGCCCGGCGGCGGACGGGACCTGTCGTACGCCGACTCCACCGTCACCGGGAAGCAGTGGCGGCAGTGGGCCCGGACGCCGGGAGTCACCGGCGCCGAACCGCTGGGCATCACCACCACCAGGGCCACAGCGGGGGACAGGAACGCCGGAGTCTCCGTATTCGGGGTGTGCCCCGGCTCCTCGCTCGCGCCGGACAGCGGCGCGCTCGACGACCGCACCGCGGTGCTGTCCACCACGGCCGCCGCCGACCTGGGCCTGAGGCCGGGTGACGCCTTCACCCTGGCCGGACGGTGGCTGACCGTCGCCGCCGTCCGGGGCGACGCCCACTTCAGCCACACCCCCGTCATCTGGACCGATCTCGATGTCTGGCGGCGGACCGCACCGCCCACGGACGGCGACGGGCCCTTCGCGACCGTGCTCGCCCTGAACACCGCATCCGGCGCCGACCTCGCCGCAGTCGACCGTGCGGCGGGCACCAGGTCCGTCGCCAAGGACGACTCGCTGTCCGCGATCGGCTCCTACACCTCCGAGGACGGTTCCCTGCAGCTGATGCGCGGTTTCCTGTTCGCGATCTCGGCCCTGGTCATCGGTTCCTTCTTCACCGTGTGGACCATCCAGCGAAGCGGCGACGTCGCCGTGCTCAAAGCGCTGGGCGCGTCCACGGCCGGCCTGCTGAAGGACGCCCTCGGTCAAGCCGTCGTCCTGCTCACCGGGGGCACGCTCATCGGTACCGGCATCGCCGCCGCTCTCGGCGCCGTCGTCTCCGGATCCGCGGTGCCCTTCGTCCTGGACGCGGGCACTGCTCTCGTCCCGGCGACGGTGATGATCCTGCTCGGCGCGCTCGGGGCCGCCCTGTCCGTCCGCCGCATCACCTCCGTAGACCCGCTCACCGCCCTGGGGAACGCCCGATGAGCCTGAACCTGACCGACATCACTCTCACCTATCCCGACGGCGACTCCCGGCTGACCGCCCTGGAACGGATCACCCTGAACGTGCCGAGGGGCAGCCTGACCGCCGTGGTCGGCCCCTCCGGCTCGGGCAAGTCCAGCCTCCTGGCCGTCGCCGCCACCCTCATCGCCCCCGACGCGGGTACCGTCACCGTCGACGGCACACCCACCACCGGCCTGACCCGCAGTGAGCTGGCCGAGCTGCGCCGCCACAAGATAGGCATCGTGTTCCAGCAACCCAACTTGCTGCCCTCACTCACCGCCGCCGAGCAACTTCAGGTCATGGCACAGATCGACGGCCGCTCACCGAAGAAGGCGCGCGGCCGGGCCACGGACCTCCTGGACGCCGTCGGGCTCGCCGATCACGCACACCGCCGACCGCACCAACTCTCCGGCGGCCAGCGGCAGCGCGTCAACATCGCCCGCGCCCTGATGAACGACCCGACCGTCCTACTGGTCGACGAACCCACCAGCGCCCTCGACCACGAACGCGGTGCCGCCGTCATCGAGATGATCGCCGGCCTCACCCGTCGGCAGGCCACCGCCACCGTTCTCGTCACCCACGACCGCACCCACCTCACCGCCGCCGACAGCATCGCCGAGGTCCACGACGGGAGACTCAGCCGCACCTGAGTGCTTGAGGCCCTGTTTGCCTCGGGCGACCGGAGGTGGTGTCCGCCATGGCTTGGTAGGAGCAGCCGAAGCGAAGGAGTTGGAGCAGCTCGTCGAAGATGGTCCGGTCGCTGATCCGCGGGCGGCGGCAGCCCAGTGGGCGGGCGGGATGGTAGACCGGCCGCTGGGGCAGCGGCGCTGCGCATTGGGCCCAGAGGGGTTTCGGTCAGCCATGACGGCGGTGAAGGCACGGGTCTCCCGATGATCACAGAGCGTCGCAACTCCACGATCGCTAGTGCTCTGACCGCTTGGGTTCGCCGGGTTGACGGTGGTCGCGGTTGGATGTGCGCTGACGTCCGATCCGACTGCTGGGGGTGCTGCGGTGGCCGAGCCTGTCCGTGTGCGCAGATTGACGACCAGGAAGGGCAGAAGCTGCAGCAGATCGTGCGCCGGGGCAGCACCAGCTCGGTTCGCTATCGGCGCGCGATGATGCTGCTGGCCTCCGCTGGCGGGAACGGGGGCCGTTGATCGTCCAGCTGGTCCAGGCCGACGAGGGCAGCGCGGCGACAGCCTTGTGGAACACCTCGCAGAGGCAAGGGGATCAGTTGACCGGCAGTGCGTAGTTCTCCCGTCGGGAGGCTGTGCCAAGCAATGTACGTGCGACGTCTCCCAGTGATCCGAGCAGCGGGTTGGGGTCGTCAGCGCGCGTGACGAGCACGACCTCGCAGGGATCGATGTCGATGACGGGCACCAGGGCGATGTCCTCGGGCACAGCAGCGTGTCGATCGCCGGCAGGGAAGATCGCGACACAGTGGCCGGTGGCGATGAGTTCCAGCTTGTCCTCGTAGCTGTCGTCGATTGCGGGCCTGTCCCGGCGTGACGACGAACGACAGCGGCCGACAACGGCGTTCGGCCGCGAGATGGGTCTTGGTGGTCAGTCCGCCCCGGGAACGGCCCAGTTCAGCCGCACGGAGCCGGGCTCTGCGCCGACGTCGTAAACGCCGGCGCTCCTCGCGCACCGCGTCATCGTCCGGCGGAGCTATCGGTGCGTTTTGCCCCTTTCGAGGAGCCCCTTTTCCTCGGCGACGGCCTTCTCCAGCTCGTCCAGCAGTTCGGGATCGACGGCCATCCCCGCCGCGTGTTGATGAGCACGCGCGACCGTGGAATCCACGCTGACCAGGTCGAGATCGACCTGTCCGCGGACCGCGGCCTCCGCGATCATCCCCTCCATCAGCGTCCGGAAAGTCCCGGCCACCGCCCAGCGC
>NZ_JBIARC010000172.1:0-5756 GCF_042889625.1 Streptomyces sp. NPDC002573
GAGGCCCCACTCGCATGCGCCCAGCGGTCAGCGACCACCCGATCGAGACTCCCGTTCGAAGCGCATCTCTCAAGATCGAAAAGACAACAGCTTCTAACTGCGTGACAACGCCAGCGAACAACGGCGGACGAGCGCGAACGTCTGCGGACCATCGGCGCAGGTAAGGGGTGCACCAGACCAAGGCAGCACGCCCGCCCAAGTTGCTTCGGGACGAGGCAGTCCAGAGTTCAAGGCTCGCAAAGCCAGCAGGCGTAATGCTGCTTCGCGAGTCCGACGCTCCTCGGTCAGGCCAGCGCAGGCATGAAGCCGCCGCGGGCGGTGCCCGAGGACAACAGGGCAGACCAGTCGAGTGCCTCAGGCAGGTGGTCCAAAGACAGAACGACTGCTCCGCCGGCCTGCTCGGCATCCGCGCACCAGTCGCCCATGTCGCTCGGTGCCGTACCGTCGTCGGCTCCGCCGACCACCGGCGCGGCGAGAGCGGGGACGACGAGCCCGTGGTCTCCAGGTCCGTCTACGACGCACAGGGTGAGTCGGGGAACGATGTTCCAGCCCTCGCACAGGGGCACCGCCCCGTCCGGCGCGCGCAGTAGCGGCAGGGCATCGTGGACAGGCGCGTCGGCCAGCAGGAGCACAGGCGTGGCACCACGGACGAATAGAGTGTTCTCAGGATCCAGCAGCACGGGACCACTCTCGCAGGACGGCGCATCGGGACGGCAAGGGGGTGCCGAGACTGCCAACGAGCACGCGTCCGCCACGGTCATCGAACCATTGCGTGTGCCAGGTCCTACGGGGAACGCGGGGAACATCGGAGAGGCAACGGGGCCGCCCCCAGACATCGAAACCCCTCCGCCGCACGTCAGGCCCACAGGGGAGTCTGAGATCATCTCAGCTTCCCAAGCTGAGAGCGCGAGTCCGAACCTCAACATCCGCTCCAAACGGAACCCGGCCAGGGGATCCGAGGCTGCGGTCCCGCTCACCGGCGAGCCCATCGACGCTGCATTCGTCACCTTGACGCGAACCTTGTACTCGTCCGTCGCTTGGCTCTGGAATGCTGGATGCATCGTGTGAGAGGGGCGGCGTTCATGCAGTGGAAGACCCATGGCGAGCGGCAGATCTACACCAACAAGTGGGTGAATCTGTGTCTGGTCGACGTCCAGCAGCCAGACGGGCGCAGGTGGGAGTACCACGTCGTTCGCCTCCGGCACCTGGCTGTGGCCGCTGTGGTCAATGACCGCCACGAGGTTCTGATGATGTGGCGACACCGCTTCATCACCGACTCGTGGGCCTGGGAGCTCCCCATGGGCCTGGTCGAGGATGGCGAGACTCCGGAAGAGGCGGCGGCGCGCGAAGTTCTGGAAGAGACGGGCTGGCGCCCCGGCCCCATCAAGCCCCTGATCTACGCCGAGCCGGCCAACGGCATCACCGACTCGCAGCACCACGTCTTCCGCGTGGACGGCGCCACCTACGCCGGGCCGCCCACGGAGAAGAACGAGTCCGACCGCATCGAGTGGATCCCCCTCTCCGAGGTGCGGGGGATGATCGACCGCCGCGAGATCGTGAGCAGTGGATCGCTGGTCGGTCTGCTGTACCTGCTCATGGACGAAGCGATCCGCTGACCGGTGGGAGGAGTTCCCGTAGCCGAGCCTCGAAGACCAGGGCTACGGGCTCTTGCCTGTGCGGGGCCAGCTGGTCGTAGAACTCCCTGAGATGGCCTGATACTCGCTCTGAGGACACCACCGACGCGGCCTTCAAAGCTTGCGTGGCGGTGTGGCAGGCCTGGTCCAACTTGCCTTGGTCCAGCTGTGTACGCGCCAACCAGAAGGCGTGAAACGCACGGCCGCGCTGGTTGGTGCTGTCCTCCTGGCGCAGAGCATCCGCGATCAAGGGTTCTGCCTTCGCTGCTTCTCCCAACCGTCCGTGGGCGATACCCGTGTCCACGATGAGCTTCGGCTCGTCGAAGTAGGACACCCATGCCGGGTCCGGATCGGTCGGCTGGATCCGCTCGAAGTGGCGGTGTGCTTCCCCGATCGACCGATGCGTGGAGGTCTCGTCGCCCAGGGTGGCGTGGGCGAAGGCCTCCCGCATGGACAGCATCGACAGAACGCGCGGGGTCGTGCCCAGGGCTGAGCGGGCCTGGTCCTGGGCGGCGGTCACGAGTGCTAGGGAGTCCGCGGGCTTGTCCTGGTACGTCGCCTGCAAGCTCATGCAGGCGAGGACGTTGGCCATGAACTCGCGGTCGTCTATCTCCTTGGCCAGTTGCAGGGCCTCGGTGAAGTACGCGCGGGCCTGGTTGTACTGGCGGGCGTCGAAGTAGGTCCAGCCGGTGAGGCGGGCCAGTTCGGCGGCGATACCGTACAGTCCGTTCTGGATTGAGGGCCGTCGGTTCTCCTTCAAGAGGCCCACCACATGACGCAGCTGGCCGACGATGGCCGGCCTCAGCGCCTCTCCGCCGTGCTGGTCATCCCGTCGCCAGTAGTCCTCGATGGACGCACGGAACGCCTCAAGCGTGGCCACGCTCAAGTTCGTGCGGGTAGCCAACGCCAAGATGCCGTCTACGTCTGGCCCCGGCAGAGAAGCGGGAGTCTGGTTCTCAGCCTCCGCCTGCTCCTCGGGTGCCTGGCGCTCGGTGACCACAAGGGCCTGGGGTGTCTCCCAGGGACGCCGGGCAAGCCCCAGCATCTGCCCCGGGATGCGCAGACCATCCGCGATGCGCTCGATGACGTCGATGTGTTGCAGCTGGCGTCGTCCGGCGATCACTTCGCCAACGCGGCTGGGGGTCAGATTGCATCGCCTGGCGATCATCGACGGGTAGATGCCCGCCTTGATCTTCACCAGCCGGAAGACTCTCGCGAAGTCCCGTACCCGACACGCATTGATCATCTCGGGATCGGTGAGCAGCCTGGCAGGCACTTCCTGCGGCCGGTCGGCGTCGGGCATTGGGCAAGCTCCCACACTGCGAGGGCTACGCAACGTCGCTGGTTCTCTACTTCCCGCGATGTTACCCAAGTTGGGTAATCAGCCTGACCTTTCGACGGCGGCCTCCTGATCGCGATGCTCCTTGCATGGCGAGCAACCAGCAGACCAGACCAGGCATCGGTGAACTGGCGAAGGACAGCGCCCGCGGCCGGATCGGCATCGTCATGGGTGAGGTCGGCGGCCGGGTGCAGATACGGCCGATCGGCGGCGGCAGGGAGTGGGATGCCCTGCCGGACCACGTGGTGGCGCCGAGTGCGCGGGAGGAACTGAGCGCACGCCTGGCCATCAAGAACAGCAACAGTCGGGATCGGCTGTGATGCGCGCCATCGGCCGGTACGCGGGAGTCCTGTTCATCATCGTGATCAGCGGGTCGTGCGGCCTGGTGATCGGTATGGCTCTCGGTACCAGCCAGTAGACCGGCCGCCCCGAACGGGTGCCAGTTCCCCGGCTCCTCTCCACCCTGGGCGACGGCGAACTCACCGATGCCAAGGTCGCCGGATACGTCGCCAAGTACGCCACCAAGAACGCTGAAGGCGCGGGCACCGTCGACCGCACCCTGATGTGCCGCCCCTGCCAGGGACGCGGCTACGTACGCGGCCCCGACGGCTTCCGCGACCTGTGCGCCGACTGCGACGGCACCGGACAGGCGGAACCCATCAAGGCCCTGCCTGTCCAGCAGCACGTACGGCAGATGATCCGTACCGCCTGGGACCTGGGCCACCTGCCGGAGTTCGCCGAACTCAAGCTCTGGAAGTGGGCCCACATGCTCGGCTTCCGCGGCCGCTTCTCCAGCAAGTCGCGCGCCTACTCCACCACCCTCGGCGCACTCCGCGACGTACGCCGCGCCTGGCGCCTCGCCCAGGCCGAAGCCGCTCGCGCTCGCGCTGGCCTCCCCACCACCGACGAGAGCACCCTCGTCACCGCCTCGTTCTGGACCTACCTCAGCAGCGGCTACCGCCCCGGCGAAGAGTTCCTCGCTGCCCAGGTCCGCCACGACATAGCTCATACGCAACGCCTCAAGCAGGAAGGACTCGTGCCCGCATGACGGCCGCCGTGCTCACCGTGGACCAGGTCGCCGAGCGTCTCGGCATCAGCCGCTGGAAGGTCCACGACCTGATCCGCTCCCGCGAACTCGCCTCTTTCAAGATCGTCCGCTGCCGCCGTATCAGCGAAGCCGCCGTGGACGCCTACGTGTCCCTCCGCACCGAACAGGAAGCCGCCTGATGGCCAAGCCGAAGAAGAACGCCAACAACGAGGGCACCATCTATCTGCGCAAGGACGGCCGCTGGGAGGGCAGTGCGTACGTCCTGACGACGGACGGCACGTACAAGCGGCGCAGCGTCTACGGCAAGACCTGGGACGACGCGCACGAGAAGCTCATCAGGCTCAAGGCAGACTCCCTCAACGGCCTGCCGGTCGCCACGAGCAAGATGACGATCGCCGAGTACCTGACGTACTGGCTGGTGAACGTCGCCCAGGGCAAGGTCCGCAGGACTACGTACGTCAATTACGAGTCCCTCGTCCGCAACTACGTCACCCCGGACTTCGGCAAGAAGAAGCTGGTCCGCCTCACCGCGCGCGACATACGCGCCTTCCTCACGAAGACGGCGGCCACCTGCCAGTGCTGCGCGCAGGGCAAGGACAAGAAGCGACCGGAGCACAAGCGGCGCTGCTGCGCGCTCGGCAAGTGCTGCAAGAAGCTTGCCTCGGACCGGACGGTGCGCTTCCTGCTGGTGATCCTTCGGGCCGCTCTCCAGCACGCCGTACGTGAGGACGAGCTGCCCCGCAACGTGGCCCGGAACGTAGAGCTGAGCATGGGCACGAAGCGCGAGATCGAACCGCTCACGGCCAAGGAGGGGCGTCAACTCCTGGCGGCGGCCCGTGACAACCGGCTGTGGGCCGCGTACGAGCTGGCGGTCCGTATCGGCCTGCGGCGCGGTGAGGTGCTGGGGCTGCGCTGGTCGGACGTGGATCTCCACGAAGGGGTCCTCACTGTCCGGCAGGCTCTGCAGCGGGTCGGCGGTGAGCTGCTGATCGTCGCGTCGAAGACGCAGCGCTCGGCCCGTCACGTGGCGTTGCCGTCCGAGTGCGTGACGGCGCTCCGCGCACAGCGTGCCCAGCAGATCGCCGACCGGAAGGCCGCGGGCGCCAACTGGAAGGAAACGGGCCAGGGCCTCGTCTTCACCACCAAGAACGGGACCCCCATCGAGCCCCGCAACCTGAACCGCTCCTTCGACGCCCTGTGCGTCCGCGCCGGCGTCCGCAAGGTCCGCTTTCATGACCTGCGCCTCGCTCCTCCACGAACAGGGCGCCGACGCTCGCATGATCATGGAAGTCCTGGGCCACAGCTCCATCCGCGTGACCATGGACATCTACACCTTCGTACGGCTCGACTCCCAGCGCTCCGCCTTCGACCGCGTCGGGGACGCGCTCAGGGATGACGGCAACGATCCGGACGATGACGACGGCGCGGCCGGTGTCCCGGTGGCCATCTGACCCGCCCCGTATCGCCCTCGAAGGCGGTTGCCGTCAAACACTGCCGTCAAAGCAAAACCCAGAGGCCCTGTGGATCACTCCACAGGGCCTCTGAACTGTTGCGCACTCGGCAGGATTCGAACCTGCAACCTTCTGATCCGTAGGCGCGTGCAGCACTAGCACGAACCGCCCGCCTGCTGGAGTCTTTTGGGGCTCTCCTGCCGTATGTGTGGGTCATGCTGGGGCGGGTTGGCGTCCAGGGAGCTGGGGGCGGGGGCCGGCGAGGGTGAGCATGACGAGGGCGA
>NZ_JBIARC010000173.1:0-5703 GCF_042889625.1 Streptomyces sp. NPDC002573
CGACGACATCACAAGCCGTCACTCCCACCAGACCACCGACCCCATGCCCCACCAGCGAAAACGCAGTCCTCGCGTCCGGAAAGACAACAGCTTCTTAGGAGAGAGGGAGGGGGATTTCTCGCCTGGGCAGCGGCTTCGATGACCGAGGAAGCGAGCGGCTACTCAACCGCAGGACACCGGTGTTGACCGTGACTAACCCCTGCATCTGGCACGGCTGTGGCACGGGGGCTGCTCTGCGACAAGCTGCGTGCAGCCCCTCAGTCTGGGGCCTGCCCTGGACCGTCGTCGACTCAGCACGGTCCCTTGCCCCCCTTCCACTGATAACCCTACGCATGCGATGTGTTGCGGTACGCTAGAAGTGCGTCGGCTCGCCGCCAAGGGACCGATGCGGTTGTAACAAACCCGTCCCGGCAGGCGATGGCTGCCGTCAGTAGGACGGGCCCGAGCGGGCGCCTGGCAGCGCTACCTCGTTCGATGAGTGCGTCTCTGTGCGCGCACAGGCTGCCGCTAGTGCCATCTTGAGTTCTGCCACCATCGGGCAGTCTCAACCGAAGCAACCCGTACAAGTTGTGGGGTAGCTCGGTTGAGAGCTGCCACACAGACCTCTCGGCTGACTCCCCATCCTCGGATGAAGGGACAGAAGCCGTCGTGGAGAACAGGACCAGCCCTCGCGCGAAGATTCAGACGATAGTCACGGTCCTCATGGCAGCCGTGATCGCGGCCTTTCTCGCTGGCCTGTTGGGACACTGGCTTCATCGAGACGCTGTCGAGTGGGGCGCTTGGACGTTTACGACCGTCGCCACCCTCGGTGTCGCGATCTGCGGTGTTCTTTGGGCCACTGAGACACCCTGAGCCGGTGTCTCGTGACTTGGGCGACAAGATGGTCGGCAGGGGGATTGTGGCTTCGCTTGCTTACCGGCTGCTGTCGGTAGCCTGCCGTTCCATCCGATGGGGGAGCAGCCCGGACACGAGGTCGGGGCTCCTTCTTCTTGCCCTGGGTCTTGCCGGGGATCTTGGCTACCTGCGTTTTCCCTGGTCCGCAGGCTGATCGACTACTGCTGACCCGTCGTCATTGGCTGTCGTTGGCTGCTCTCGATCAGCCTCGGACGGCCCAGAGACGGCCCGGACAACAGCCCGTCTGCCAGTCCGACGGCCCACGAACTGACGGGCAACGCACGGGCCCGCTGGCGTGCTTGGGCCCGCAGCTCCTTCAACCGGGTGTGGAAGGCATTGGGGCGGTTCTGGTCGAGGTTCAGCGGGCGGTCGAGTTGGGAGATGAGCTGTGACTCCAAGGTCCACGGTTCGATCTTCTCGACCCAGCACACTCGCGCGTCGTCCGCCATCCACTGGCTCAGGGTGGCTTCGCCGGCGTTGCCGAAGGTCATCCGCTTGCCGCTGCCCACGCGGCGCAACTCTGTAGACGGGCCAGCAAACTGGGCTCTTGGGCTGAGAGCGTTGTGGCAAACGGAAGCCCACCCCGGCAGCCGGGTCGAAGCTGGCTTGTACTCAGATCGCCGCTGTCCTCTCACCGCCCCAAGGCCGCCACCGTCCAGAGAGCCCTGCGCGAGAAGCAGATGGTGCATCTTCTGGCCAAAGGGCATGACAACATCGCGTTTTGACCCCGTAAAAAGCCCTTCCCTGCGGATCACTGACTCCGGTACTGCTGGTCTGTTCATGCATTCGACTACGGGGAACGGAATGAACCACTTCGGTGTCGACCCCGACAGGCTGACCGACCTTGCCGGGAAGTTCGACAGGGAGGCGAAAGACCTGGCGAAGCCGATCGAGGGCTTCGCGGCGACCGCATCCGAGATCGGAGAGGCCTTCGGCGTGCTCGGCGTCTGCGACGGTGCGGCGCAGAAGTACCAGACGCTGCTGAACAGCACCCTCAAGGCACTCGGGCAGCTGCCCGGGTTGCTCACCAGCAACGGCGACCGGCTGCGGCTCAACGCCACCAACTACAAGGACTCGGACCAGACCGCCGTGGACCACCTCCGCGCAGCGACGCAGCCGGCAGGAGGCCCGGCGTGAGCATCAACAGCTGGATCGACGGCAAGGTCCTGGAAATCCTCCAGGCCTGCGGGGTGGAACTCCCGGGCGGCAACGGCGACACGCTCCGCTCGGTCGCCCGTGCCTGGGACACCATGGGCGACGAGCTGACAGAAGTCGTGCATGCCATCGACGTCCAGATCCAGGGCGTCGAC
Organism: Streptomyces sp. NPDC002573; assembly: GCF_042889625.1. Classification (NCBI taxonomy): domain Bacteria; kingdom Bacillati; phylum Actinomycetota; class Actinomycetes; order Kitasatosporales; family Streptomycetaceae; genus Streptomyces; species Streptomyces sp. NPDC002573. The sequence continues at coordinate 2,205 of NZ_JBIARC010000173.1, forward strand.
AAGCAGGGCTGGCACGGTGAGGCCCGCGATGCCTTCGAGAAGCACTGGGAGGAACAGAAGCACGTCATCAAGGACGTCGCGCACAACTTCCACCAGGTGGCCGACGGGCTGCGGACGTACGCCGACGAGATCGACAAGATCAACGAGGAGATCATCGACATCTGCGTCGAGATCGCCGAGATGGAGGTGGCCGGAGCGGCGCTCTCCTTCTTCACCGGCTTCCTCTCCGACCTCGTCGCGAACACGGCCGTGGCCTCGCGCGTCGCCAGGATCATCGACCTGGTGAAGCTCTTCACCTCGGCCGCGGAAAAGGTGGCGGCGCTGATCGAGAAGTTCTTCGGCCTCGCCGAGAAGTCAGCCGCATTCGTGGAGAAGATGCTCACAACCGGGGTAAAGATCCTCGGAAACTTTGCCAAGAAGGGGCTCGAGAGCTTCGCCACGAACTTCGTCGCCGACTCGGGCAGCATGATGCTCAGCCAGGCGCTCAACGGCCAGCCGATCACGGTAGGAGAGGACTTCGCCACTGGCGGCAAGGAAGCTCTGGGCACGGCCGCTTTCACAGCGGGTGGCGCGTCGCTGGCCCAAGGCGCCCACCTGACGGGCGCAGTCGGCAAGGTCCTCAGCGGCGACGGCCGGGTCGGGAGCGCAGCCAACGGGGCGCTCGGCAACATCAGCGGCGGCCTGACGGCCGACGTGTGGAACCATCAGGACGGCGCGACGATCGGGTGGGACGCAGCGACGAACGCAGTGACCGGAGCGACCGGAAACGCCGCCAACGACGCCCACTTCCATCACATGGAGGAACGCGGCAGCCTCGGCGGCGAAAACCTCAGCGACGGGGGCAAACTCACCGACTCCGCGTACAAGAACTCTTTCAGCACCGGCCTCAACACGGCGGTCTACGCGGCGGGCTCCGGCATCGAGTCGGATGTCCAGAACCTGGCCAAGGACGCCGAGAAAGCGGGCGAGTGATCTGTGTACGGTGAGCTCGGGAACGTGATCCTCGCGGGGGTCGCCCACAACAACCCGAACTACGACCCCGGCTGGAAGGGCTTCTTCTCGGCGCTGGTCGTTATTGCTGGGGGTGCACTCATCCTCGCGGGTGTGACCGCGGGCTTCACCACGTGGCGTCGCGCCGAGCAGCCGCGTGAAAAGGGTCTTTGGCGGGTGCTCCTTGCCACGACGGGGTGCTTCGGGGTCGTGGGCCTCGCGATTATAGCCGTCGGCGTGTGGCTGTCGTAGAAATCGAAGGGGAGTCTTGAGAGATCGGTGCTGGTCGCTCTGAGGCGGCTGAAGGCAGGTAGCGTCATCGTGTGCTGGCGCTCTTCGACCTCGACAACAGGGTCTGCTGCACGATCGGGAGGCATCTGAACCGGCTTGCCTGGCAGGGCGGGTGCTTAGAAGGCGCACTTCTGGTATGCCCGCAGTGGGCCACTGACCTGGGCAATGTACGGCCTGGAGTAGCCTCGCATGCCGACTTCGACAGGCATTCGACTGGCTTTTTCGCGTGCGCCCAAGCCGGTGGCAGTGCACACTTCTTCGCCGTGGAGATCATCAAGGGCGAGCTTCGGCGTCTGCGGTCCGGTCTCGGAGCTGATGACAGTCAGCAGAGGCCGTTTCTCGTGCGGGTCCGGTTCACCGCCGAAAATCCGGCACAGGTCATCGCAGATGCCCGTGCTGTGCTGACGTCTGTGGTCGAGCTGACGGATGACTGGCCCGCCTTCGAGCGGTGGACGGAGCTGCTGCCGGCATGGTTCGTGCAGCGGTGCGCGCCGGAGCACGCGGAGTCGGGGGCTGGCCTGCCATTGGACGCCCAGGCCTGGCTCCGGAAGTGGCAGGCGATGACGCCTGAGCAGAAGGCGGACTTCAGTCAAGGGCCTTGGACGCTGTCAGGCTGGCTCCACTACTTCGACCCAACCGAGGAGGGGATGGGCGACGACCGCAGCTGGTGGTGGTGGGACGCGGGGTCAGGCCAGCCGGGCAATGGCTGGGTTGAGGTAGCCACCACCGGTTGGCCATTCGGCAGCGGTTCGCTGTCTTGGCTGATCGAGGCCAGCTGTGGCAGGGATCTCACGTATGGCGCCTGAGCGTCGGGGACCACGGTGGTAGTAGTTGCTGCGCAGCACTCGCGTTGACCACCGCTTTACAAGTTCGATCACGGGTCGCCTGGAGACACTTCAGCCCGCGGCAGCACGGCCACCTCTGACTGTTCCGGGCCGCTGGTGTTCGTCAGCGTTGATGTCAGTCATGGATGTCAGGGCGTGGCGTCCTTCACCCATTGAGGACGTCGGCGAGAGCCTGCGTCTGGTCCGGCGTGATACCGAGTGCGAGCGGCACCCGGCGGGGACTGTAGGGCGACGAACAAACTGCGATCGGGTTGTCGGCAGTCACAGTCCAGCGGGGGCCCTCACCTGGCTCAGGTTCGCCCAGCACGCTTGTCGCCAACTCCCGGGCTGCATCGGAAGGCACTCCACAGTGGGTCAACGCCAGCGTCACTGTGCCGTGAGCTTCGTTGGGTATTTCCGCATCTCCGAGCATCGGAAGGAGGAGCAACAGGCGCTGTGACCTGTCGGTCAGGCCTTCACCGTGGTCCGGCGTGGATGCTGCCAGCGTGGTGAGTTCCGTCCAGGACAGCCCGGGGCCGGCATCGTCCGCGCCGCACTGGCCGAGGTAACCGAGCCGTCCCCAGTCAGGATGGCGGACGAAGAAGTCGACGTTGTTCACGTCTTCGAAGTTGGCGTACACGACGTAGGCCGTATGCCCGCCAGCCATGGGCGCGCGCAGGACAGGCCAGGGCTCTTCGGGATCACTGAGGCGTCCCACCATGCCCTCGTAGGCTGATGCGTCCACCCCGTAGCGCTGTGGATCCTCGCTCGGATCACCCACAGTCAACAAGAGATGGGCGAGCCAAAAGGCGGGCTCCAGCGCGAGGTCCTCGCCGGATACCAGTTCGCAGTCCTCGAAGTACTCCGGGATGTGCACAGAAACAGCCATGCGCGGAGCGTACTCGGCAGGGCCTACGTGGTCGGCGACGACTGATCGGTGCCTCCACCGCCCGCCTGTAGAGGGACGACCCTTAGCCGACCGGCCACGGCATGCCGCCAAGCGCTTAGAAGATGCGGGCAAGCCATGGAGGGATGGCCCGTCGGCCACCCCGCCGTTACCGTGCCGGGTCGCGCAGTGCCGCTGACGTCCGTCGTCGTTGCCGTCAGCGTTGCCGTCACCGTCGGCGGACGCGACATCGCGGGGGCCTGTCATGCCGGTCTACTGATCACCGGTTCCGCTGACCAGCAGGACAGAAGAAGCCCATGGCTCTGACCTCGTCGGATGCCGTGGGCTTCTGTCGTTGTTGGTTGGCGTCGACTGACGTCGGACGGCCCAGCGACGGCCCGGTTTCGCGCAGCTAACCCTGGCTATTCAGCGGAATTGGGCGACCTGACGCCCCGATAGCAGAAAGGTGCCGTTGACCTGCAAGGATGTGAGTGTCGAAGTCATATCC
>NZ_JBIARC010000174.1:0-5675 GCF_042889625.1 Streptomyces sp. NPDC002573
TCCCCGGCCCATTCCCCCATCACCACAACAAAGAGTCTGGCCCCACCGCTCACGCGGCGGGGCCAGAACCCCAAGATCTTCATGACTCTTCTAGGGCTGGTTGGGGTTGGATAGCGATGGCCGGCGGCCCCATCCTGGACGGAGGACCCAAACTCCTCGGCTTCTCTTCCGAAGCGGCGATGGTGCTTTCTACCGTAGCTCTGGGGCTCGTCGTGCTCGGTGCGGTGCTTCTGGTCCGGGGCGGAGCATTCGCCAAGGCTCGTCGTGCTGGCGACGGCGATTGAGTGCCCCTAATCCTTATCTAGGACGACCGTCAAGTGGGCGACGGATGTCTGACACCAGCGGCTGACACCAACAGCGGCGGACGAAGGCGGATCAGGGCGAACCCTAGCGACCACTCGCACGCCGCATGATGGCCTGGATCCAGTGCCTAGAGCTCGCGGTGATTGACCTGATAAGGACGAGGCCTGATCTTCAAGTCTGTGCCGTCCGGAGGAAGCGTGGATCAGTTGCTGACTACGCGGGAGGGGCGTAAGGGTTCCCGTTGGACACCGGTGGGCCACCGCACGGTGCCCCCGGCGGCGGGACAGGAGCCCAGTCCGGGCCGCGGTGATCCAGCCACCACCTACCGATGGTGTGGAACTTCTCCTCGAAGCTGCGATCCCAGTTAAGGAACGCGGTGATCGGCGCCCGCAGGCGGGTACGGCGGCCGCCCGCTTCGTAGATCACGACGGTCCGGCTTCCGAAGAGAGACTCGATCTGGATGGCTTGGACGCTCGACCACGGGATGGTCCGTCGGCCGACGTTATGCACGATGGCCGCCGATGGCGTGAGAGTGACCCCGAAGAGCCGCGAGGCGATCGGCAGGACACCCCACACAAGCAGTTCTGAGACCAGCACAGGACCAGACCATCCCCCGTCCAACCAGAACAAGACCTGGAAGGGCACGACGATGACGCCGGGCAGCATGGACAGCAAGCATTGGAGAGGCGTCAACCGGTAACGGATGCGCTCCGGCGGCATAGCTGCCACCTGCAATTGCTCCATCGATCCCCGCCCCTCACGCGATGGAACCGGTGGTGGCTCATCATCGCCAAGGCAGCATGGCGGACGGTCGTGTCCCGCGACGTGGTGTAGGGGATCAAGCGCTACGCGTTCCGGTTCGAGGTCCGTAGCGATCTATGCGGAGGCGGCAGCCCAAGGAGTGTGCTGCTGACTTGAGTTGGACACCCGATCGGGCTGATCCACCGTCCTGGCCTGGGGATTCCGGTGCCTTGATCCCCTACACCACCTGGCGGGACGCCATCTGGCGGACCACGGGCGCGCTGTCCATCTGCCCATTCTCGGAAGCCGAGCAAGCGCTCTGGAGAACTGGTCTCGCCGCTTGCTGTGGCCGTGGATCTTGAGAGTGACCCACCGGCATCCTGCTGTACAGCAGCCGGATACAGCAACCACAGCAACCGTCCCCACCCCGTAGCGTCGCCTTGAGGCCGATGCGCGACCTGTATGACCGTCTCCGACCGATCTCTGTAGAGCTACGGATCAGAAGGTGCCGTGCCCCATCCGTGCCCGATCGCACGGGAACCCACGGGGAACTACGGTGCCGAGCGGGCACCGCACAACGCGACGGCCCCTGACCGTATCGCCTGATCAGGGGCCGTTCTCCTGCGCGGTGGGTGTGGGATAGGAGCCGCCGGATCTCAGCCCAGTCCTCCACACCGATCACCTCTTCCACCTGACTCCCATGGAGCCAGACCGATCACTTGATCACGGAAGGGGTCACTTTTCATCGACCGATAGGGGGTCGCGGTTCAAAGCACGGCCACACGGGTGTCCGGTGCCACCGAACATTGACCGCGTGCCATCGGGGGACCTTGATGGACGCGAGTATGTGTCATCGAAGTTTGATCAGGCCTGGTCAGGCCCGGAGAGGTGGGGTTGGGGCACCGCAGTGTGGAGGAACGGAGGTACCGGGCAAGAGGCGGTGCGAGATGAGCACACCCGTGGCTTGTATCTTCACCAAGACCGAGACGGTAGAGGCTGCACCCGTGCGCAGGGTGCGGCCTCCGCTCAAAGAGGGCCTCGCCCTCTTCGACGATCGCGGCGCCAGGATGCAACGGCCGGATGCAACGGCCGAGAGAGACGTACCAGCACGGTCCCGGCTCTACATCACCTGACTGAAGCCTCGATGAAGTCTGCAAGGCGGGGGAACAGTAGGAGGTAGGCAGCCACCATAATGACCACTCTCAGCGCCCAGAACCACCGGGCTGAGACTTTGTGCCAGGCTTCCGCTTCACTTCTTCTCGAGTCCCTCACCCCGTGCCTCCGTCGGTCAAAGCGCTGACGCCGACGGAGCAAGGCACACTCACCGTCATCGCCGCATCTGCGAGGGTCACTGCGGAAAATCTCATGGGTGGCAACTCCCTGTCTCGCCCTTTCCGCAGATCTAACGGCCTGGGCTGTCTTCCGCCAGGAGCCACCCAGCTGCATCACACACCTTCAGCAATGCGAAGCACTCGACTGCAGCAGCAATGACCTGCGCCATCCCAGTCCTGCAACACTCCGGCTCGCCGAACAGCGGGTGCTGGCACCTTGAACTCCGAGCCCTTTCACCGAATCCCGATACCCGCGCCGCGCCGTGGGGCCTGGCACGATGGTTCTCATGCAGCCGCTGCCGGCTCCCTGCCCCTCCGACCTCATCCCTGACGCGACAGGCATGGACGCCTTTAACGCCGCGTACCGGCGAGCCATGCAGCAGCGTGCCGTCTTCGTCGCCATCGAGTGTGAGGGCAGGCAGTGGACGGTGAAGGCCGACACGATCACGGCCCCGCAACACGTCGTCGACGACCTGGTGTACGACGCTGTCCGTACCGCGGTCATCCAGTTGATCCGCTCCCGCGAGATCCGCTCTGACTCCTCCGCGGGGCCGGTCTACTTCGTGCTGTACGGCGTGGGGAGAGAGCAGCGGGCCCGCGAACTCGCGGCGGCACTGCACGCCGCCTTGTACGGAACACTCGAACCACTGGCCCACGCCGTGCCCCACTCACCCCCCTAGCGCCAACGGCTGCTCCAGCCAAACCCGTCGTCGTTACCCCGACGGCCTGTCGAGCCGGGGCCCAACTCGTCTAGAGGCGGGCTTCCGCAGCCGTCCGGCGATGATCATCGGCGATCTGCACTGCCTGGGTTTCCGCCACAACGCCGCTGTCCAGACCGCAGGTGCACCGCACCACTGCGCGACCGGTCGGCTCATACTCGACCCACCCTCCCTGGTGCGTCGTATTCCGGGTGATGCCGTGCACGACGGTCGTGTGTTCCACCATGCGCCCATGCTGGCCGCCGGGGTCCGGCTCGCCAATGGCGCGCCCGCCCAATGGCCGAATCACAGCCCCGCCGACTGCCCGCTGCATCCGTCTCATGAGGAAAGCGGGACAAGCGGGCACCCGCCGGGCCCGGGAGGTCACGTGAATCCGTCGGCGGGCAGCTCGTCCACGTGCTCGCCCGTGACCAGAAAGACCACGCACCGGGCCACCGACACCGCGTGATCGGCGAACCGCTCGTAGTAGCGGCCGACCAGCGCGACGTCCACGGCCGTCTCCACGCCATGCTGCCACTTCTCGTCCATCAGATGCTGGAAGACCATACGGTGCAGCTCGTCCATGCGGTCGTCGTCCTTCTCCATCTGAAGTCCCGCATCGACGTCCTGGGAGATGACCACTTCGGCGGCCTGCGCCATCAGGCGCTGCGCAAGCTGACCCATCTCCAAGACGGTGCGGCGCAGATCGCGCGGCACCGCCCGCTCGGGATAGCGCATCCGGGCGAGCTTGGCCACATGCTGGGCCAGGTCCCCTGCGCGTTCCAGGTCCGCGCTCATGCGCAGCGACGTGACCACGATGCGTAGATCCGTGGCCACCGGCTGCTGCCGCGCCAGCACCGCAATCGCCCGGTTCTCTAGGTCGCGCTGCAGATCATCGACCCTTTCGTCGGCAGAGATCACGCTCTCGGCGAGCTGCAGATCGGCATCCAGGAGCGCGGTCGTGGCCAGGCTGATGGCCGAGCCGACCAGGTTCGCCATCTCCACCAGGTCATCACTGATCGAGGCGAGTTCCTCGTGGTAGGCCTCCCGCATCGCGTCCTCACAGTCCAGCCGTGCCGTCGCCGACCTCCCCCAGCTGCCAGGCTCGCACAGGGACCAGCCGATGCCCACACGCCAGCGAGCCGTGATCAAATCTCGGCGCCCATTTCTGGCCGCAACCCTCTCATTCCGGTGACTAAAGGGGGCGGCGCCCGGTGACCGCGCCGCCCGGGTCGTCCAGCAGGGCGATGCGGGCGGTGATGCGTTTGCCGACCGGCTCCCGCTGCGCTTCGAAGCCCTGGCAGACCGCCATGACGATCTCCAGGCCGTGCTGGCCTACCCGGCCGGCATTCCCTATCCGCGCCATGGGCAGCACCGGGTCGGAGTCCCACACCACTACCTCGACCATGTCACCGGCAATCCGCAAGTCCAGCAGCACCGGGCCCGGAGCGTACTTGATGGCGTTGGTGACCAGCTCACTCACCACCAACTGGGTCAGGTCCATGGCGCGCTGCGAGACCGGCAGGCCGTGCTCGGCCTGGACGCGGATGAGGAAATCGGCAGCCAGATGACGGGCCTCGGCGATGACCGCGCCGGTCCCGTCCAGGGCCACCGTGGTCTGGATAGCCCTTTCACTCGGCGTGGTGCCGTCCTCCCCCACAGGGACTATTTCCATCGCGGCCACCCTCACTACCCCATTCACACCACGCGCGTATACCCGAAACGGGGAAGGTGACGCACACCGCTCCTGGCGTTGCCTTCGTCTCACCCAGGCATCACCCCGTGCGTTAAGGGCAGTGATACCCGCGAGGGAGAGGCTGTGCCAGGATCGCCGACATGGCTGGGGGAGAAATGGCGGACACCGAACACGCGATACCGGCGGGCGAGCTGTCTATCGTGGCCTCCGTCACCGACGGTGTCCACGTGCTGACCGCCGCGGGGGAGATCGACCACCACACCGGGGGCACGCTCGCGCAGGCCCTCTACCTCTCCGGAGCGCCCCGGCCCCGCGTCGTGGTGGACCTGGGACAGGTGACCTTCATGGACTCCAGCGGCATCAACATCCTCATCAACGCCCACCGCACCCTCACCGAGGCCGGCGGCTGGATCCGCTTGGCCCGACCCCGCCCGGCCGTGCAACGCGTCCTGCACCTCGTGGGCATCGACACCATCATCGACTGCCACGAAACCCTCCCCCAGGCACTCACCGCCTGACCGGTCGCAGTCCCTGGCTGTTCGGCCGGTCCACAGGGCTGCCTGCCGTACTGGGGCGGACGGTGAGTCGTGGATTCTTGCCGCCCAGCAACCGCGTCTTCAGCAGGGCGCCCCTGCTCGCATTTCAGCCGCGGGTGGTAGCGCGTAGCAATCCGTCCTCATGGACACCCCGTACGGGGCAGACAGACGACGGACGTCCCTCTAGACGTCTCGCAGGTCAGAGCCACACACGCCGCGCTGAGCCGAGACCTCGGCACTGGGCCCCCCGTTGTCCTGGTCTTTGCCCAGTGCGCCGACTCTGGTGCGCAATTCGTGACGTCGGGTCGGCTGGGTGCGGCATGATCACGGGTGCGGTCGCTTCCCTGTCGTGCGGCTGCGGGGGTGATGT
>NZ_JBIARC010000175.1:0-5665 GCF_042889625.1 Streptomyces sp. NPDC002573
GGCTCACGCCTGCGCTGGCAGCGCATGGAGCGCTACGGCAGCCTGCAAACCCCAGCGGGCACTGAGCCGCCTCGCTTCGAGCCCACCCCGCAGGACCCCGGTTCCGCACAGCCGACACCGTACGACGGATATTCGTACTCGGCACCATACGACAGGCATTCGCAGCTCGACGGGCGCTGACCCCGCGTCCCGCGCGGCGTCCATGGCCTCGGCGAACTCCGGGTCACGGCTGCGCCGCTGGTAGATCGCGGCCTGGGTGACCCCGGCGGCGGCCGCGGCCGCGAAGACCGTGGTCTTGGGCTGGCTCAGCGCCTGCAGGAACCGGGTCACCCGTTCCGTGGTGAGGCGGGTCATCCCCGTGTACCCGTACGGCGCGGCCGCGGCGGAGACCGCGGCGCAGGGCTGCGCGAACGCAGGGTCATCGGCCCGCCATCCGCCCGCATGCCCGGACCCGAGGACCAGCTGCGCCCGGCTCGGGGCCACACCGAGGGCCAGGAGCCGCAGGTGCCCGCGCAGTCCGGGCGCGTTCGTCGGCCGCGTCGGGGTCCCTGCCTGCCAGGGCGATCGTCAGCCGGGTGTCAGTGCGCGCCCTGGCCCACACCGCAGACAGGTCGACGCCGAGGGCGGTGACCGCGGTGTCCAGGTCCGTGCCGGTTCGGAGCGCGGCCACGAGTCGTCTGGCTTGGCGGTCGGTGAGCGGGGCGGAGTCGGTCATACCCGCACCTTACGGGCGGCCGCAGACACGGCTGCGCCCCCAGGCTCCGGGTTCCCGGGGGGTGCAAGGGGTGAAGCGGCGACGGCCGGTCAGCCGGTGCCGTTGTAGAAGCCTCCCGGAATGGACAGCAGCGTGGATCACTGGCGTGACCACCTTCGCTACATGATCGTTGAGCAGGGACGTCACCGCTACGGAGAGGACCGTCCCATGAAGTTCAAAGTCATCCGCATGCTGCTGCCCGCCCTCTTGGCTGTAGGGGTGGTGCCGACGGCGGCAGTGGCACAGCCGGCCCCGACCTCGAGCGCCGCCAAGTCTCTCAGTCTGGGCAACAAGGACAACGGCCAATCGTTCACCGTCCAAAAAGGTGAAGCGATCATCGTCCATCTCACGGGGAGAAAGGACGGAGGCACTATCTGGAGCTGGACCGCCCCCACCGCGGCCAACGGCACCATCCTCCACCGCCAACACCTCGTGACCCTTCCGAACGGCGATGTCGACGCCCTGTTCCGCGCCGTGGCCGACGGAACCACCACACTGGGCTCCCAGTCCCGGTGCCGGGTCATCACTCCCGGTCATGTGTGCACCCGTATGTCAATCCTGTGGAAAGTCACTCTGAAGGTGCGGTGATAGCGCGGCCGCGGGGCGGGCGGGCTACCCCTGCCAGTCGCCGCGCTCGGCGTGCCGCTCCTCGCATCCCTCGCTGTGCTGGGCCACCTCGTGACTGCCCTCAGCGGCCACGGCGCACGGTGCGCAGCAGTGCCCGCATCCCGCCCGGACCATGCGCCTGCAGTCTGGCTTGTCGCACTTCTTCAGCTCCCACGCAAGACGCACTCTGATGTCGCTCCTCCCGCCCGCATGGGCCGCGGACTGCGAGCGCTGCTCCCGGTGCGGCCACGTGTACTCGCGTCCGGCCGCGCTGAACCCGCGGTGGTCGCCCAGGTGGTCGCGGCCGCGCGGTGGCAGCGGGCGATGCCGTGGTGCTCGGTCTGGAAGCGGTCGCCGCCCCGCCGTTCCGGGTCGCCGTCGGGCCCGATCCACAGCGGCTCGTGTGTGTCGGCGGCCTCGACGATGTGCTCGACGGGCGGCGCCTCCCACTGCTGGAGCGTCGGCGACGGTGGCAACCGCTGGCGACGCGGCAATTTCGCTGACGGGTCAGTGACCGCCGAAGAAGATCTCGCGTACTTCCCGCACCGCGTAGTAGACCAGGACGTAGCCTGCGCCGGGGTCGGCCCACCACCAGCCGACAGTGGCGTTCAGAGTGAGGCCGAGCAGGACGGCGGCGGCCAGCAGGCCATCGATCAGGGTGACCCGGCCCTCGGTCTGCAGGACAGGATTGTCCAGCGCCGCGCCGGTGCGGGCCTTGCCCGCCGCGAGAGCGAACATCACGGCGGCGGTGACTGCGGTCCAGGCGATCCCCAGGGGCGAGTGCCCAGGGTGGTAGGCGGTGGCCAGCACCAGGGTCGACTGCACCAGCAGGTAGAGGGCCAGGCCGGCGAAGGCGACACCGATCAGGCGCAGCGCCCGCCGCTGGCGCTCCTCGCCAGTGCCGGACAGCTCCCACAGCACCACGGTCGAGGCGCCGATCTCGATCAAGGAGTCCAGGCCGAACCCAGCCAGCGCGACCGACCGCGCGCTGACGGCGGCAATGGCCAGGATGACGATGCCGACCACGTTCCAGCCGAGTGTCGTGTACTCGAGGGTGAAGCCCCGGCGGAGCAAGGCAACGCGTGAGGTGTCATCGGATGCTGTCACCGGCGGATTCTCACACAGCGGATGGCGTACAGGGTCGTTCACATGCGTTCACGGGTGGCTGACTGACGGGGCAGACCAGTCCCGGAGTCTCACCTGAACGAGACGGAAACTGAGACGGTCGGCTAGCACCGTGCCGGCGGCTTCCGTGCTGGGACAGCAGGCTGCGGGGGCTCCTGGTACGTGGCACGGTGGAGGCCATCGAGGCTCCGCGGGCAGCGGCTTCTTAGCTGGGGCGCTGGGCGAACGGGCCCGCATACGCCCTGGTGAGGATGCACGTGGGCCCGTCGTCCGGGTGCGGGTTTGCTCTTCCGCCGGAGGGCCGGTCAGCTCAGCCGGTACCCGTTGTAGCCGTATCCGATCTTGACGCGGGAGGCCAGCGGGTGCGAGACGTTGCCCGTGCCTTCGTACAGCCACAGGTTGCCGCTGCTGTCGCGGGCGATCAGGTCGGAGTGGCCGTTGCCGGTCATGTCCCCGTTCATCACGTACGCGGTGTAGTGGAAGCCGTAGCCGATCTTCGCGCGGGACGCCAGCGGGGCCGACGGGTTGCCGGTGCCCTTGTACAGCCACAGGTTGCCGGAGGAGTCCTGGGCGAGCAGGTCGAGCTTGCCGTCGCCGGTGAAGTCACCCTTGCCGAAGACGTTGGCGCCGTACATGTTCCAGCCGTAGCCGAGCTTGACGCGCGAGCCGAAGTTGCCGTGGCCGGTGCCCGGGTAGAGCCAGAAGTTGCCGCTGGAGTCCACGGTCAGCAGGTCCTGGTAGCCGTCACCGGTAACGTCGCCGGGCACAAGCATGACCTTCATGCTGTTCCAGCCGGACCCGAGTTTGGTGACGTCGGTGTTGTCGGTGGACAGGTTGTAGTGCTGCCAGTACAGGGTGCCGTCGGTGGTGCGTACCAGCAAGTCGCCGTAGCCATCGCGGTCCAGGTCGGCCTGGCGCACCAGGTTGACCCCGCTCCAGTCGCCGAGCGACACCCGGGACCCGAAGGACTTGCCACGCGAGTCGTACTCGTAGCCCTGGCCGTTGGAGGCGACCGCGAACATGTCAGCGCGGCCGTCGCCGCTTAGGTCGATGTCATCGATGCGCGGTTCGGCCGCCCCGACGTACGTGCTCAGCTTGGTAAAAACGCTGTACGAGCCCTGGCTCACGCAGTCCTGCACGCCCCACGACACGACACCGACGACGCGCCCGCCAACGACCAGCGGGCCGCCGGAATCGCCGTTGCAGGTGGCGACCGTGCCGCTGTCGGAGCCGCTGGCCGACGCGCCGACACAGGTCATAGCGCCCGACACGAAGTCGCTGCCGTAGAAACCCGAGCACGTCGAATCGCCGTTCACCGGCACGGTGGCCTTGCGAAGGGTCTGCGAGATGTCCTGACTGGTGGAGCTGGTGCGCCCCCAGCCGTAGATCTGCGCCTGGGTGCCCGCCTTGTACGACGTGGTGTCGTCGGAGGTGGTGATGGGTAGCGGCTTGGCGCTGATCGGGTTGGGCAGCGTCAGCGCGGCGACGTCGTTGACGGCGGTGCCGTTCGAGGTGATCTGGAACGAAGGATCGTTCCACTGCCGCCACACGCCCGTCACCGTGCCGCCGTGGAGGTCGGTGGTGTTGGTCGACGAGTCGGTGGTCGGCAGCTGGTCGGTGCCGTAGACGATGGAGCCGTTGTTGTGCCAGTCGTAGCCCGAGACGCAGTGCGCGGCCGTGAGGATCTTCGTGGGCGACACGACGGTGCCACCGCAGAAGAAGCCGACGTCGTCACTGGTGTCGGTGGTCCCCTTGTCGTCGTAGTACCACAGCTGCACCATCCACGGGGCTGTGGAGATGCTGGTGGTCGTGCCACCGATGATCTGCGCGTCGGCAGTGCCGGAAGCTGACGGCTGCGGCTTCGGGCTGGTGGTGGTGCCGGACGGCGCGCCGGTGCTCGCGGCAGGCCGCAGGGTTGCGGGGGTATTGGCGGCCGGCGCGGTGAGCGCGCCGTGCACGCGGGCGGTGAGCTGCGACTTGCCGACGCTGCTGTGGCCCTTGACGCCGATGTCCGTCGGTAGTGGTGCCGCGTTGGCGGGCGCCATGATGAACGCACTGGCGCCGCCGAGGAGCAGCGTGGCGGCAGCGGCGGGTACGGCTATCCGGCCGCGGCGACGGTGTTTCCCGCCTCTGTGGGCAGAGGACACTCATGTCTCCTGTGATGAAGATGCTGGGGGGGTGGCATCGACCGAAGCGGCCGATCATACTTCGGGCTCGTTGATCTTCACCAGCCTCATACGCCACAGAAACCTTTTATTTTCTCGCCGTTGCCCTGCTTTTTCCAAAACATCGGCAACACCGCCGGCTACATCGTCTCTTGCTTGAACGGCCGCGAACGTTACGCTGCCGGACGGGGCCGGTTGCTGTGCTCCGCTGCTGTCCGGAGCCTTCTCCTCACTGCTGCAGCGAGGGCCGCGCCAACCGTGAAAAACATCCCTGCACCCACGCCTACGGCTGCTCGTATGCGCCTAGGAGCTGGGCCCGACAGCCTTGGTGATGTTCTGACACACGGTCTGTTGACGACTTCCCTGTGCCTGATTACTGGGATTCGCCGCGTGATGTCGCTCGCTTCGGCTTCCCGGGCTGCGGTGATGGCCCGGGCGCGATGGGCTCGATTCGAAGTCACACGTAGGCGCCGAGGCGTGGGAGCGCGAAGGCCGGGCGGCCAGGAGGAGGAGAGGTACGAGGGCGAGTTCGGCCAGGGCCACGGGTGGGAGGCCTTCAGCTGCCGCCGGGACGGTGGCGGCTAGGTGGCCAAGGGCGAGGAAAAGGAAGTCCCGGGACCAGGTTGCGGTGGACTGGTGGTGAGCACGGGCGAAGGCCCGGGCAGCGCCCCACAGGCATGCAACGACCCAGAACAGGGCGAGGGCAAAGGAGACATCGGTCATCCAGGTGGGACCGGGGCGGTCAGGCTCGCGCGGGAAAGCCAGAGCGATGACAGTAATCCCGACGAGCAGAACAAACAGCGGGATGGCCTCGACGATCAGGGCCGCGCGCTCAGTGTCCGACGCCTTCTCATGGGCGCGTAGGCCCGGCATGCTCTGCGTATGTATCCCTGCCGACCGGGCCGGGTGGTCGCCTGCAAGGATCGCGTCCCATGAAGTGGTGTAGCCGGGCGTGGTCCCGGAACGCGCGGGTGTCTGCCCGGGGCGTGCATCCGCTGACGGTGCGTGCTCCCTG